>NZ_JBGLYQ010000038.1:0-70317 GCF_047304105.1 Duganella sp. Dugasp56 | reverse complement strand
CCCCCCCCCCCCCCCCCCCCCCCCCCCCCCCCCCCCCCCCCCCCCCCCCCCCCCCCCCCCCCCCCCCCCCCCCCCGGATTCTCGTTCGATGCTAACTATCCGGCGGGTGACCGGGTGGAGCAGGGGCGCGGCCGCGCGCGGATGGGCGCGCGACCGGACTGTTCAAGCGTGCGGTGTGTGCTTCATTATAATGGACACCTTTCCTCCCGCTCAAAGAAACCGATGATCGAATCTGCAATTGCCTGGCTGCTGCACGTATTGGCGGCGCCGGAAGTGGGCCTGACTTCGGTCTTTATCATCAGTTTCATCTCCGCCACCTTGCTGCCGCTGGGCTCAGAACCGGCCGTGTTCGCGGTGATCAAGGCCAATCCCGCCGTCTTCTGGAGCGCCATCGGCGTCGCCACCGTCGGCAACACGCTGGGCGGCGCCGTCGACTACTGGATGGGCTACCAGGCCAAGCAAACCTTCGCCAAGGAGCGCAAGAGCCGCTGGTTCCACTGGCTGGAGCGCTACGGCGCCAAGACCATGCTGCTGGCCTGGCTGCCCGGCATCGGCGATCCGCTGTGCACCTTGGGCGGCTGGCTCAGGCTGCCGTTCTGGCCCAGCATCGCCTATATGGCGGTCGGAAAACTGCTGCGCTACCTGACCATGACCACGCTGCTGTTGTACGTGCCGGACGGCGTATGGCACCGGATCGGCCAAATGCTGGGCTAATTTGGTGCAATCTATCATATTGCCAGAAGCGCCTCCGCTTAAATTTCATTCAGTTTTATAATTGGTATTCACCCTTATATGCCACTAAGTCGGAAGATTTTCGAATTTCTGGTGGGTGCGAGCGTTGCCGATAGCCCCTTGGCGGCCTAAGGCTGTTCCGGCGTGGTGCGCCGCAATACGCTAGAATGGCCCTCCCGGGTTCAGTCTACAAGTCCAATCGCACAATGAATGCCCCTGCACAAATCCAAGCTTTGATGGCGGAAACGCCCCACGGTCCGGAGGCGACGCGCCTTCGTGAAATTCCTTACAACTACACGTCGTTTTCCGATCGCGAGATCGTCATCCGGCTGCTGGGCGAGGAATCGTGGAGCTTGCTTGATGCACTGCGCGGCGCGCGCCAGACCGGCCGTTCGGCCCGCATGCTGTATGAAGTGCTGGGCGATATCTGGGCGGTACGCCGCAATCCCTACCTGCAGGACGACCTGCTGGACAACCCGAAACGCCGCCAGGAACTGATCGCCGCGCTGCATCACCGCCTGGCCGAGGTGGACAAGCGCCGCCTGACCGTCGACGACACTGGCGCAGGCGTGGGCAACGGCGCGGACGACGAGGCGCAGCGCCAGCGCAGCGCCAACGTGGTCAAGCTGCTGCGCGCGGCCGGCAAGGCCGTGGCCGATTTCGGCGAAGAATTCAAGCAGACCTACGACCTGCGCAAGCGCACCTACAAGGTACTGGGCCGCTATACCGACAAGCACAACATCTGCTTCGACGGCATGAAGCGCATCTCGCACGTGACCGACGCCACCGACTGGCGCGTCGAATATCCGTTCGTCGTGCTGACGCCCGACACCGAAGAGGAAATGGCCGGCCTGGTCAAGGGCTGCATCGAACTGGGGCTGACCATCATCCCGCGCGGCGGCGGCACCGGCTACACCGGCGGCGCCATTCCGCTGACGCCGATGTCGGCCGTCATCAACACCGAGAAGCTGCTCAACATGGGCGCGGTGGAAATGAAAGTGCTGCCGGGCCTGGACCGTGAATACGCGACCATCTACACCGGCGCCGGCGTCATCACCAACAAGGTTTCCGAAGCGGCCGAGAAGGCCGGCTTTGTGTTCGCGGTCGATCCGACCTCTGCCCACGCTTCCTGCATCGGCGGCAACATCGCGATGAACGCGGGCGGCAAGAAGGCCGTGCTGTGGGGCACCGCGCTGGACAACCTGGCTTCATGGCGCATGGTCGACCCGAACGGCGACTGGCTGGAAGTGACGCGCCTGGACCACAACCTGTCGAAGATCCACGACACGCCGCTGGCCCGCTTCAAGCTGGAATGGACCCACCCGACCGCGCGCGGCGAGGCCAAGGGCGATCCGTTCAAGACCGAGATCCTGGAAATCGAAGGCCGCAAGTTCCGCAAGGAAGGCCTGGGCAAGGACGTCACCGACAAATTCCTGGCCGGCCTGCCGGGCATCCAGAAAGAGGGCTGCGACGGCCTGATCACGTCGGGCCGCTGGATCCTGCACAAGATGCCGAAGTTCGCGCGCACCGTCTGCCTGGAGTTCTTCGGCCAGGCGCGCGACGCGATTCCGTCGATCGTCGAGATCAAGGATTACCTGGACGGCTTGCCGGCCAAGGGCGAGCAATTCAGCTCGCTGCGCCTGGCCGGCCTGGAGCACCTGGACGAGCGCTACCTGCGCGCGGTCGGCTACGCCACCAAGTCTAAGCGCGGCGTGCTGCCGAAGATGGCGCTGTTCGGCGACATCGTCGGCGACGACGAAAACGCGGTCGCGCTGGCCGCGTCGGAAGTGGTGCGCATCGCCAACACCCGCGTCGGCGAAGGCTTCGTGGCCGTCAGCGCCGAGGCGCGCAAGAAATTCTGGCTGGACCGCGCCCGCACCGCCGCCATCGCCAAGCACACCAACGCCTTCAAGATCAACGAAGACGTGGTGATCCCGCTCAACCGCATGGGCGAATACACCGACGGCATCGAGCGCATCAACATCGAGCTGTCGATCAAGAACAAGCTGCAGCTGACCGACGAGTTGCAGCAGTTCTTCGCCGCCGGCAATCTGCCGGTCGGCAAGAGCGACGACGCCGACGATGCCGTGGGCGACGAGGAAATGCTGGGCGACCGCGTGGAGCAGGCGCAAGCGCTGCTGGCGCAGGTCGAGGCGCGCTGGACCTATCTGCTGGCAGGACTGGACAAGCCGCTGGCCGCCGTCACCGGCGAACTGTCCGCGCTGGGAATGGAGCGGCTGCTGCCGGTGTTCGAAGAACGCCTGAAAACGCAGGCCGACGCGACGCTGTTCGACGTGGTGCAGGACCGCACCATTCGCGTCACGTGGAAGCAGGAAATCCGCGCCCAGCTGCGCCAGATCTTCAACGGCGCCGCCTACAAGCTGATCCTCGACGAGGCCACCGCCATCCACAAGCGCGTGCTGCGCGGCCGCGTGTTCGTGGCGCTGCACATGCACGCCGGCGACGGCAACGTGCACACCAACCTGCCGGTCAATTCGGACCATTACGAGATGCTGCAGCTGGCGCACCAGGCCGTCGCGCGCATCATGAAGCTGGCCCGTTCGCTCAACGGCGTCATTTCGGGCGAGCACGGCATCGGCATCACCAAGCTGGAATTCCTGACCGAGGAAGAAATCGGCCCGTTCCGCGACTACAAGCTGCGCGTCGATCCGGAGGGCCGCTTCAACAAGGGCAAGCTGCTGAACCTGGCAGGCATGGAAGCGGACTTGTCCAACGCCTATACGCCGTCGTTCGGCCTGATGGGCCACGAATCGCTGATCATGCAGCAAAGCGATATCGGCGAGATCGCCAACAGCGTCAAGGACTGCCTGCGTTGCGGCAAGTGCAAGCCTGTCTGCTCTACGCATGTCCCGCGCGCCAACCTGCTGTACTCGCCGCGCGACAAGATCCTGGCGACCTCGTCGCTGATCGAAGCCTTCCTGTACGAAGAGCAGACCCGCCGCGGCATCTCGATCAAGCACTGGGAAGAATTCGAGGACGTGGCCGATCACTGCACGGTCTGCCATAAATGCGTCACCCCATGCCCGGTCAATATCGACTTCGGCGAGGTGTCGATGAACATGCGCAACCTGCTGCGCAAGATGGACAAGAAGAGCTTCAAGCCGGCGCTGTCGGCCACCATGTTCTTCCTGAACGCGACCGACCCGACCACCATCAACGCCACCCGGCAGGTGATGTCGAACTGGGGCTTCAAGGCCCAGCGCCTGGGCCACGACGTGCTGAAGAAATTCGCCAAGAAGCAGACCAAGGCGCCGCCGCCGACCGTGGGCAAGCCCAAGGTGCGCGAGCAGGTGATCCACTTCATCAACAAGAAAATGCCGGGCAACCTGCCGAAGAAATCGGCGCGCGCGCTGCTCGATATCGAGGACGACAAGGTCATCCCCATCATCCGCAATCCGCAGACCACCAACGCCGATACGGAAGCGGTGTTCTACTTCCCCGGCTGCGGCTCGGAGCGTTTGTTCTCGCAAGTGGGCCTGGCCACGCAGGCCATGCTGTGGGAAGTCGGCGTGCAGACCGTGCTGCCGCCCGGCTACCTGTGCTGCGGCTATCCACAGCGCGGCAACGGCGAGTTCGACAAGGCCGAGAAGATGATGACGGACAACCGCGTGCTGTTCCACCGCATGGCCAACACGCTTAACTACCTGGACATCAAGACCGTGCTGGTGTCGTGCGGCACCTGCTACGACCAGCTGGCGACCTACGAGTTCGACAAGATCTTCCCGGGCTGCCGCATCATGGACATCCATGAATACCTGCTGGAAAAGCAGGTCAAGCTGGAAGGCGTCAACGGCACGCGCTATATGTACCACGAGCCTTGCCACAATCCGATGAAGCTGCAGGAGTCGGGCAAGACCATCAACGCGCTGATTTCGACGGTGGACAACGTCAAGATCGAGAAGAACGACCGCTGCTGCGGCGATTCCGGCACGCTGCAGGTGTCGCGTCCGGACATCGCCACGCAGGTGCGCTTCCGCAAGGAAGAGGAAATGATCAAGGGCGCCGACAAGCTGCGCGCCGACGGCTTCACCGGCGAGGTGAAAATCCTCACCAGCTGCCCATCCTGCCTGGGCGGCGTGTCGCGCTACAGCGAGGATGCCGGCACCACGGCCGACTACATCGTGGTCGAGATCGCCAAGCACCTGCTGGGCGAGAACTGGATGCCGGACTACGTCAAGCGCGCCAACGACGGCGGCATCGAGCGGGTGCTGGTGTAATGGCCTGCGATTTGTGCAAGCTGCTTGAGGCGCCTGGTCCGGCGCTGATCTGGGGCGACCATCAATTGTCGGTGGTCGCCGTGGACGAGGCGGAGTATCCGGGCTTTACGCGCGTGGTGTGGCATGCTCACGTCAAGGAAATGACGGACTTGTCGGCGGCCGAACGCAGCCGCGTGATGGACGTGGTGTGGGCGGTGGAATCCGCGCAGCGCGCCGTGATGGCGCCGGAAAAAATCAACCTGGCCAGTTTTGGTAATATGACGCCGCATGTGCACTGGCATGTGATACCGCGCTACGCGAACGACGCGCATTTCCCGAACCCGACGTGGGCGGTGGCGCTGCGTGCGTCGTCGCCGGAGGTGCTGGCCGCGCGCCGCGCCTTGCTGCCGGCCTTGCATGCCGCCATTATCGAACGTCTGAAAGCATAAACATGAGCAAGCAACCGACCGGCCTGACCGTCCACAACAAGTCCAAGGTGCTGGACATCGAGTTTGACGATGGCGCCTCGTTTTCCATCCCGTTCGAACTGCTGCGTGTGTATTCGCCGTCGGCGGAGGTGAAGGGGCACGGGGAAGGACAGGAAGTGCTGCAAGTGGGCAAGCGCGAAGTGGGCATCGCCGCGATGGACCCGGTCGGCAACTACGCCGTGCAGCCGACCTTCACGGACGGCCACAACACGGGGCTGTACACTTGGGACTACCTTTACAAGCTGGGCAATGAAAAAGAAGCCTTGTGGGCCAACTACATGGACCGCCTGCACGCCTCCGGCTTCGAAGGCGACAGCGGCCGCGAAACCGGCGTCACGCTGACCGGTCCCGGTTCGCACAACCACAAAGGCTGCGGCCACAAGCACTAAAGATCAGTATGTAACATGCTCACGCAGCACGTAAGCAAAGATCGCGCGCACATGCGGTGGCAGTTGGCGCAGTGCTGCAACATTAATGGACGGCGGTGGATATGGATCCGCTGCTTCGGGAGATTGGCCGCCAGTGTATGGAGGCAGCTCGGCTTGCCGGTTGACTTCTTCCTCGCGGCGTTCAAGTTCGTCGTGCACCGCATCGATCTCTGTCCGCGTTTTTGCATCCAGTTCGGGAATTTCCAGGTCGGCGGGGATTTCGACATCATATATTTTCATAGCGATTCTCCATTAGCTCAAAGGGAGTGACTAGCTCAGGAAGATATAGTTCATGCGCATACATCAGTATTCGAAGAAGCCGGAGCTGTTCCGCGTTTGCTATATCACGGCAGTTCCATGTCAGCAGGATTTCGCTTCGATTCTGTGCTGCACAAGCAATGTGCTCGGCGGACTTCATAGCTGTCGCCTTTAGACCTCCGCCGCTGATTAAAAGTTCAGCAATGCCTCTGGTTCTATCCCTATCGGGAAATCGGGGCAGTAATTCGATGATTTTCAAGCGATGGGCCATGCGCAGCGGATCTCCGCGTTTTATCTCCGCTATCACATATTTCGAAACGTACGTCCTGTTCGGAACGCAGCGTGTATCCCACCAGAGGTGGGTTAATTGTTGGCATGCACGGGTGATCGGATTAGTGCTGGGCGGATCGGTCAGATGGCGGACGACCGAAGTATCGAGATAGATGGTGGGATGCATGGCGGACCTCGCTAGCGATCCGCCTGGGCGGCGGCTTCGTCCAGCTTAGGCCGTTCATCCGGCTCAGGCTTTAGGTGGATCAAACAAACGATCCGCCGCCGCGCTTGTATAATGCAGGCAAACTAACAGGCCTGCCTACCATGACCAATACCACTCACTTCGGTTACAAAACCGTCGCGGAAGACGACAAAGTCCGCGAAGTCGCCAAGGTTTTCCATTCTGTCGCCGCCAAGTACGACATCATGAACGACGTCATGTCGGCCGGCCTGCACCGCCTGTGGAAGACCTTCACCATCGCCAACGCGGCCGTGCGCCCCGGCTTCAAGTGCCTGGACATCGCCGGCGGCACCGGCGACCTGGCCAAGGTGTTTGCCAAGCAAGCCGGCCCGACCGGCGAAGTCTGGCTCACCGACATCAACGAATCGATGCTGCGCGTCGGCCGCGACCGCCTCTTGAATCGCGGCCTGTTGACCCCCACCTTGCTGTGCGACGCCGAAAAGCTGCCATTCCCGGACAATTACTTCGACCGCGTCAGCGTCGCCTTCGGCCTGCGCAACATGACCCACAAGGACCAGGCGCTGGCGGAAATGCGCCGCGTGCTGAAGCCGGGCGGCAAGCTGCTGGTGCTGGAATTCTCGAAAGTGGCCGAGCCGCTGCAGAAGCCTTACGACTTCTATTCGTTCAAGATCCTGCCGTGGATGGGCCAGAAGATCGCCAACGACGCCGAAAGCTACCGCTACCTGGCCGAGTCGATCCGCATGCATCCGGACCAGGAAACGCTGAAGACCATGATGGAAGCGGCGGGCCTGGAACGCGTAACGTATTACAACCTGACGGCAGGTGTGGCCGCTTTACACACCGGTATCAAACTGTAGTCATAGGAGCACCATGAACATCAAGAAAATCCTGATCGGCGCCTTGCTGGCCGTGTCCGCACTGTCCATGCTGGCCGAGGCGACCGCCCGTCCGATGGGCGGCGGCCGTTCGATCGGACGCCAGTCGCAAAACGTCAGCCGCATGCCGCCGGCCGCCGCGCCGCAGCAGGCGCCGCGCCAGGCCGCTCCGGCGCCTGCTCCCGGCACGCCGCCGGCCGCGATCCCGCCCAAGCCGGCCAGCCCATGGAAAGGCATCCTGGGCGGCGCGCTGCTGGGCCTGGGCCTGGGCGCCTTGTTCTCGCACTTTGGCCTGGGTGGCGCGATGGGCGGCATCTTCGGCTCGCTGATCATGTTGGCGCTGCTGGCCGGCGTGGTGTTCTTCATCGCGCGCCTGTTCCGCGGCAAGCAGCAAACGCCCGCGGCGGCGTTCGGCGGCAGCCAGAACGTGTATGCGATGCCGCCGCAAGGCAGCGCCACGCCGGAAATCGGCTCGCGCCTGCAGCCCGAGCCGGTACCGCAAGTCGCCGCGCCGGTGGCGCACACCCCGTGGGGCGTGCCTGCCGATTTCGACGCGCCGTCGTTCCTGCGCGTGGCCAAGTCCAATTTCATCCGCCTGCAGGCGGCCTGGGACAAGGGCGACGTGGCCGATATCCGCGAATTCACCACGCCTGAGGTGTTTGCCGAACTGAAGATGCAGATCACCGAGCGCGGCGCGCAAAAGGACTACACCGACGTCGTCGCCATCGACGCCGAGCTGCTGGGCATCGAGACCAGCGGCAGCGAGTATCTGGCGAGCGTCAAGTTCACCGGCAGCATCAAGCCGGCGCCGGACGCGCTGGCCGAGCCGTTCAATGAAGTGTGGAACCTGTCGAAGCCGGTTTCCGGCGCCACCGGCTGGATGCTGGCCGGTATTCAACAGCTCGCATAACCGCCGGCCCGCCCGGCAAACTGGTAAGATCAAGACCGCCCGTATTTCCGGGCGGTTTTGTTTTGAACGGCTCAAGAATGATTTCACCGAACCTAAGCAAGTTTTCCGCCGCCGCGCCGGTCAGCGCCGCCATCAACCACCTGCTGGCGCAAGAGCCGTGGGCGCGCCAGGAGCTGCTGCGCCACGCCGGCAAGGTCGCCGCCATCGACACCGGCGCCGCCGTGCTGCGCCTGCTGGTGACGGCCGACGGCATGCTGGCGGCGGCGCCTGCCGACGAGCCGGCCCGCGTCACCATCCGCGTCAAGCTGTCCGACCTGCCGCTGATCGCGCAAAACCGCGAGCGGGCGTTTTCCTATGTGCAGATCGAGGGCGACGCCGAATTCGCCAACGCGATTTCCAACTTGAGCAAGTCGCTGCGCTGGGAAGCCGAATACGACCTGGAAAAACTGGTGGGCCCGATCGCCGCCGTGCGCGCCGTGTCCGGCGCCCGCGCCGCTTTCGAGGCGGTCAAGACCGGCCACCGCAAGCTGGCCGAGAACGTGGCCGAATTCCTGCTCGATGAACAGCCGGTGCTGATACGTCCGCAGGCGGTGGAGGAATTCTCGGCCGACGTGGTGCGCCTGCGCGACGACGTCGAGCGCGCCGCCAAGCGCCTGGCCAGACTGGAACAAAAATTGGTACAAAAACTGGACTCCCAATGATGTTGAAATTCTTACGCCTGCTGAAGATCCTGCGGGTATCGGTTCGCTACGGCCTCGATGAAATCGCCATGTCCGGCCTGAAGAAGCCGCGCGTCGCCAAGCTGATCGACACGGTGATCTTCTGGCGCGACCTGTCGGCGCCGCGCGGCGTGCGCCTGCGCATGGCGCTGGAGGAGCTGGGGCCGATCTTCGTCAAGTTCGGCCAGGTGCTGTCGACCCGGCGCGACCTGATTCCGCTGGACCTGGTGGAAGAGCTGTCGCGCCTGCAGGATCGCGTGCCGCCGTTCGACTCCGACCTGGCGATCGCGCAGATCCGCAAATCGCTGGGTGCGCATCCAGATCAATTATTTGCCACCTTCGAGCGCACGCCGGTGGCGTCGGCGTCGATCGCGCAGGTGCACTTCGCCACGCTGCGGGACGGCAAGCAGGTGGCGGTCAAGGTGCTGCGTCCGGGCATGAAGAAATCCATCGACGAGGACGTGGCGCTGATGCACATCGCCGCCGAGTGGATAGGCCGCGTGTGGGCCGACAGCAAGCGCCTCAAGCCGCGCGAAGTGGTCGCCGAGTTCGACAAGTACCTGCACGACGAACTGGACTTGATGCGCGAGGCGGCCAACGCCAGCCAGCTGCGCCGCAACTTCGCCGAATCCAAGCTGCTGCTGGTGCCGGAAATGTACTGGGATTATTGCTCCAACAGCGTGATCGTGATGGAGCGCATGCACGGCATACCGGTGTCGCAGATCGACCGCCTGGAGGCGGCCGGCGTGGACTTGAAAAAGCTGTCCAGCGACGGCGTCGAGATCTTCTTCACGCAGGTGTTCCGCGACGGCTTCTTCCATGCGGATATGCATCCGGGGAACATCCTGGTGTCGATCGAGCCGGAGACCTTCGGCCGCTACATCGCGCTGGATTTCGGTATCGTCGGCACGCTCAACGACTTCGACAAGGATTACCTGTCGCAGAACTTCCTGGCCTTCTTCCGCCGCGACTACAAGCGCGTGGCCGAGGCGCACATCGAGTCCGGCTGGGCGCCGAAGGAAACCCGCGTCGACGAGCTGGAGTCCGCCGTGCGCGCCTGCTGCGAGCCGATCTTCGACCGTCCGCTGAAGGACATCTCCTTCGGCCAGATCCTGCTGCGCCTGTTCCAGACCTCGCGCCGCTTCAACGTCGAAGTGCAGCCGCAGTTGGTGCTGCTGCAAAAGACGCTGCTCAATATCGAGGGCCTGGGCCGCCAGCTGGATCCGGACCTGGACCTGTGGAAGACCGCCAAGCCCTACCTGGAAAACTGGATGGCAGAGCAGGTCGGCTGGCAGGGCATGTGGCAGCGCCTGAAGGCCGAGGCGCCGCGCTACACCCACATCATCCCGCAACTGCCGCGCCTGCTGCACCGCGCGCTGGAACAGCAGGGCGAGAAGCCGTCCGACAATGCCGAGCTGATGAGAGTGCTGATCCACGAACAGCAGCGCACCAATCGCCTGCTGAGCTTTGTGATTTATTTCGCCGGCGCCTTCGGCCTGGGGGTATTGGGTTTCCAGCTGTACCTGCGCTGGCATCATCTGGGCTAGGCCATGGCCGATTTCCAGCAGCGCGATCCGATGTCACCGGCGTTCTGGGACGAGCGTTTCGAGCGCAACTTTACGCCGTGGGACCGGGGTGGCGCGCCGCAAGCCTTGCGCGATTTTGCCGCCGCCAGCGCGCCGCTGACCACCTTGATACCGGGCTGCGGCGCGGCCTACGAGCTGGCCTTGCTGGCCGATGCGGGATGGGATGCGGTGGCGATCGATTTCTCGCCGTCCGCCGTGGCGGTGGGCAAGGGGGCAGCCGGCCGGCACGCTGCGCGCGTGGTCGAGGCGGACTTCTTTAAATGGCAGCCGGAGCGGCCATTGCAGCTGATTTATGAGCGCGCCTTCCTGTGCGCGCTGCCGCCGGCGATGCGGCCGCAGGTGGCGGCGCGGTGGGCGCAATTGCTGGCGCCGGGCGCGCTGCTGGCCGGCTATTTCTTCTTCGACGATGGCCGCAGGGGGCCGCCGTTCGGCATTGTCCGCGGCGAGCTCGATGCTTTGCTGCGGGCGGATTTCGACTGCGTCGCCGACGACGCCGTCAGCGACTCGATACCGGTGTTCGCCGGCAAGGAGCGCTGGATGGTCTGGCGTCGGCGCTAGCGCTTAATCGCGGCGCGGATTGTTGGGATGGTTGTCGACGCCGTTCGGCACGCCGTCATGGTCGCGGTCGCCACGGGCCCAGCTGCCGCGCGTCATTTCCCAGCGGCCGTTGCGCTCTTCCCAGGCCGGCTGGTGATAGACATAGCCGCGGCGCTCGCGCACCCAGGTGCCCTTGACCCAGACGTGGCGGTTGTGGCGCCAGTCCCAGTAGCCGGGCGCCCAGACATAGCCGTGACGGGGCGGCGGCACCACTTCATGGCGCAGCGGCGGTGGCGCGGTCTGGACCACGATGACGGCGGCCGACGCCGGCAGCGTGACGGTACCGGCGGAAGCCGCGATGGCGGCCGCAAGCAATAGTTTCTTGATCATGTTGAGCTCCTCCTTGACAGGTTGTATGACTGTTATAAAGAGTTCCGTTGCCGATGTATGTGCGGCCGGTCGCACAAGCGCCATGTCAGTGACGAGCTTGTTTGACGGCGGTTCGGGGCGGAAATCGGTGCTTAGCCACAGGAAACAGGCAAGCCGGCAGGAAAAAGCTTTATAATTCAGGGTTTTGATGATTTTTGCGGAGTAATAGATGCCGATCTACGCTTACCGCTGCGAGGCATGTGGTTTTGCCAAGGATGTCTTGCAGAAGATTTCCGACCCGCAGCTGACTGTTTGCCCAGAGTGCGGCAAGGAGTCGTTTAAGAAACAACTGACCGCTGCAGGCTTCCAGTTGAAGGGCTCGGGCTGGTATGTGACCGATTTCCGCGGCGGCACGCCACCGGCGACCGGCACCGCGACCGGCGCCAAGACGGACGCGCCGGCTGCGGCCCCCGCGCCGGCCGCCGGCACCGGCACGAAATCGGACTGAACTGCGCCGACTGAACCGCGCCGACTGAAGCACCGCCGCCACACCCACCCTAAGAGTAATCGATGCGTAAATATTTCATTACCGGCTTGCTGATCCTGGTGCCCCTGGCGATTACCGCCTGGGTGCTGAACCTGGTGATCAGCACCATGGACCAGTCCCTGCTGTTCGTGCCGGAACGCTGGCAGCCGCGCACGCTGATCGGCTTCGATATTCCCGGCCTGGGCACCTTGCTGACCGTGCTGATCGTGTTCCTGACCGGCTTGCTGACCAACAACCTGGTCGGCAACTACGTGGTCAAGCTGTGGGAAAAGCTGCTGACGCGCATCCCGGTCGTCAGCTCGCTGTATTCCAGCGTCAAGCAGGTGTCGGACACGCTGTTCTCGTCGTCGGGCAACGCCTTCCGCAAGGCCGTGCTGATCCCGTATCCGCACCAGAACTCGTACACCATCGCCTTCCTGACCGGCGTGCCGGGCGGCGACGTCAAGAACCACCTGGTGGGCGACTACGTCAGCGTGTACGTGCCGACGACGCCGAATCCGACCTCGGGCTTTTTCCTGATGTTGGCGCGCAAGGATGTGGTCGAACTCGACATGAGCGTCGATGCGGCCCTGAAGTACATCGTGTCGATGGGAGTGGTGGCGCCGGAAGACGCGCCGCGCCCGATCGAAATCGCGAGCAAATAAATTAAGATCAACTGAGTAACACTAACCTGAACCGAGAAATAAACATGTCCTCAATGCGTACTCACTACTGCGGCCTCACCACTGAAGCGCTGCTTGGCCAAACCGTCAGCCTGTGCGGCTGGGTACATCGTCGCCGCGACCACGGTGGCGTGATCTTCATCGACCTGCGCGACCGCGAAGGCCTGGTGCAGATCGTTTGCAATCCGGAACAGGCTGAAGTGTTCAAGGCCGCCGAAGCCGTGCGCAACGAGTTCTGCCTGCGCGTGACCGGCGTGGTCAAGGATCGCCTGGCGGGTACCGTCAACGCCAACCTGAAGTCCGGCAAGATCGAAGTGGTCTGCTCGCAGCTGGAAGTGCTGAACCCTTCCGTGGCCGTGCCGTTCCAGCTGGACGACGACAACCTGTCGGAAACCACCCGCCTGACCCACCGCGTGCTGGACCTGCGCCGCCCGCAGATGCAGAACAACCTGCGCCTGCGCTACAAGGTCACGATGGAAGTGCGCAAGTACCTCGACGACCTGGGCTTCATCGACATCGAAACCCCGATGCTGACCAAGTCGACCCCGGAAGGCGCGCGCGACTACCTGGTGCCGTCGCGCGTCAACGCCGGCAACTTCTTCGCGCTGCCGCAATCGCCGCAGCTGTTCAAGCAGCTGCTGATGGTGGCCAACTTCGACCGCTACTACCAGATCACCAAGTGCTTCCGCGACGAAGACCTGCGCGCCGACCGCCAGCCGGAATTCACCCAGATCGACTGCGAAACCTCGTTCCTGACCGAACAGGAAATCCGCGACCTGTTCGAGGACATGATCCGCAAGGTGTTCCGCAACACCATGAACGTCGAGCTGCCTAACCCGTTCCCGGTGATGGACTTCGCCGAGGCGATGGGCAAATACGGTTCGGACAAGCCGGACATGCGCGTCAAGCTGGAGTTCACCGACCTGACCGAAGTGATGAAGGACGTCGACTTCAAGGTGTTCTCGGGCGCCGCCAACCTGCCTAACGGCCGTGTGGTGGGCCTGCGCGTGCCGAAGGGCGGCGACATGCCACGTTCGGAAATCGACGCCTACACCCAGTTCGTCGCCATCTACGGCGCGCGCGGCCTGGCCTACATCAAGGTCAACGAGAAGGCCAAGGGCCGCGACGGCCTGCAATCGCCTATCGTCAAGAACCTGCACGACGCGGCCCTGGCCAAGGTGCTGGAACTGACCGGCGCGGAAGACGGCGACCTGATCTTCTTCGGCGCCGACAAGGCCAAGGTGGTCAACGACGCGATCGGCGCGCTGCGCGTGAAGATCGGCCACTCGGAATTCGGCAAGAAAGCCGGCCTGTTCGACGACGTCTGGGCGCCGCTGTGGGTGATCGACTTCCCGATGTTCGAATACGACGAAGAGTCGGACCGCTGGACCGCGACCCACCATCCGTTCACCGCGCCGAAGGACGGCCATGAAGACTGGCTGGAAAGCAATCCGGGCGCCTGCATCGCCAAGGCCTACGACATGGTGCTGAACGGCTGGGAACTGGGCGGCGGTTCGATCCGTATCCACCGCGAGGAAGTGCAGTCGAAAGTGTTCCGCGCGCTGAAGATCGACGCCGACGAAGCCCGCCTGAAGTTCGGCTTCCTGCTCGACGCGCTGCAGTACGGCGCGCCGCCGCACGGCGGCCTGGCATTCGGCCTGGACCGTATCGTGACCCTGATGACCAAGTCCGATTCGATCCGCGACGTGATCGCCTTCCCGAAAACCCAGCGCGCCCAGGATCTGCTGACCCAGGCGCCGTCGGAAGTGGACGAGAAGCAGTTGAAAGAACTGCATATCCGCCTGCGTACGGCCGAGCCAAAAGTGGCCAGCTGATTATTGCAATGGAAAGGGCGCTTCGGCGCCTTTTCTTTTACCAGAACTATGAAGCCCTACAAGATCCCTGTCTCGGTGCTGGTGGTGATCCACACGGCCGATTTGCAAGTGCTGCTGATCGAGCGCGCCGACCGGCCCGGCTATTGGCAGTCGGTGACCGGCTCGCTGGACGCGGTCGACGAACCCTTGCTGGAAACGGCCGCGCGCGAGTTGTTCGAGGAAACCGGCATCGTCGCGGACGGCGAGCGCATCGTGCTGCGCGACTGGCACTTGTCCAACATCTACACGATCTATCCGGTCTGGCGTCACCGCTACGCGCCGGGCGTGACGGAAAATACCGAGCACGTCTTCAGCGTCGAGGTGCCGCGCGACATCGCCATCACCCTCGCGCCGCGCGAACACCTGAACCACGTCTGGCTGCCCTACCTGGACGCGGCCGACAAGTGCTTCTCGTTCTCCAACGCCGAAGCCGTCCTGCAACTGCCGCGGCAGGTCCGCGAGCTAGGCTAGCCGGCATTCAGGCGTCGGACTGTATGTGCGGCGCCGCACGCCATAAACCCGGACTCAGGGTTAGAATGAGCGCTATGAAAATCCGAGTCGCGACCTACAACATCCACAAAGGCGTGTCCGCCATCCGCAGCGAGCCGCGGGTGCTGGCGCTGAAGCAAGCCATCGGCCTGTTCGATGCCGATGTGGTTTTTTTGCAAGAGGTGCAGGGCAAGCACGACTTGAAAGCCGCCAAATACGGGGCCGAACATCTGGGCCACAAGCATTGGCCCGCTGCGGCGCAGCATGAATATTTTGCCGGCGAGTCGCGTCACGCGCATAGCGCCTACGGCATGAACGCGATCTACGACCACGGCCATCACGGCAACGCTCTGCTGAGCGCCTATCCGATCGCCAACCAGGCCAACCACGATGTGTCCGACCACGCCTACGAACAGCGCGGCATCCTGCACTGCGCGCTGAATACGCCGCACGGCGCCGTGCACTGCTTTGTGGTCCACCTCGGCCTGTTCGAGGCCGGCCGCCGGCGCCAGACCCAGGCGCTGATCTCGGCCGTGCGCGAGTCGGCGCCGAACGGCGAACCGGTCATCATCGCCGGCGATTTCAACGACTGGCGCAACACCCTGGGCGGCGAACTGCGCAACGCGCTGGGCGTGGTCGAGGCCTTCGACCAGATCGGCTCCAACTCCACGCTGGACGAGATCGTGCGCACGCTGCGCCGCAAATCCAGCGTCAACCCGGCCCGCACCTTCCCGGCGGCCCTGCCGTTCTTCCGCCTGGACCGCATCTACGTGCGCGGCTTCAAGGTCGACGCGGCGGAGGTGATGCACGGCAGCCTGTGGGCCAAGCTGTCCGATCACGCCCCCATCGTCGCCAACCTGACGCTGGCCTGAGTTATTTGCGGCTCAGCGTTGCGCTGTCGAGCTTGACGTCCAGGGTTTGCAGGCTGACGTTGAGCATGGCGATGTTGGTCTTGTTGGCCACCAGCTCCTTGAGCCGTGCTTCAAACGCGTCGAGATACTTGACGCAGGGGCTGGTTTTGGCGAAGGCGTAGTAATTCTTGTCCTCGGCCAGGAAGGGCCGCATCGCCATGAACTGCTCGCCCTGGCGATGGCGCGCCAGCCATGCTTCGCCGGTGAACAGGCCGCTGATGAAATAGTCGATGCGGCCCAGGGCCAGCTTGCGGAAATTGGTGTCGGCGGTGCCCGATTCCTCCAGCTGCAAATGGCTGGCGGCAAACTCCGAGAACGCCTGGCCGAAGGTATTGCCCAGCGCGATGCCGCCCTTGTGGCTGGCCAGGTCCTGCCAGTTGTTGAAGATGAAGGCGCGCTGGCGCTGCACGAACACCGCCACCGGATTGGGAAACGCCGGCGTGCGCACGAAGTCCAGGTAGCGTTCGCGTTCGGGCTGGATCTTCAGGGTCGCCACCAGGTCGACCTTGCCGACCGCGGCATTGGCCAGCACGCGTTTCCATGGGCCGACATAGCGCACTTCGTAGGGGATTTGCAGATCGGCCAGGATGCGCGCGGCCAGCTCGACGCTGGGGCCGCGCAACTCCTTGCCGTCGTACCAGTGCAGCGGGGGATAGTCGGGATCGGCGGACACCACCACCTTGGCGCAAGCCGCCGGAGTCTCGGCCGCCGCGGCCTGCAGCCAGGACGCCAGCAGCATCATCGACAGACTACGGGTCAGCAATCGTGCTCCCATGCATAGCGCTCCGAGCGTTAGCCCTCACAATAGGGTTGCAATTTATTATAGACTTGTTTCCACGGGAGCGCCTGATCTCGTCGCCCGGGGTTAGAATCCAGTTATGCGCACAGTCAATTTCCTTGCCGATAACGAAGTCACGCTCCTGCACACGGGCACCGACTTCTTTCCCGCGCTGATAGCCGCCATCGACGCCGCCCGCTACGAGGTATATTTCGAGACCTATATCTTTGCCGGCGACGCCACCGGACTCGCGGTGCAGGCCGCGCTGACCGGCGCCGCCCAGCGCGGCGTGCAGGTGCGCATGATTACCGACTGGTGGGGCACCGGCCGCCGCCAGGTCAACAGCATGCACGAGAAGCTGGTGGCGGCGGGCGTCGAGCACCGCGTGTTCAATCCCTGGTTCAGGCGCGGCGTCACGCGCACCCACCGCAAGATCTGCGTGGTCGACCGCGAGATCGCCTTCGTCGGCGGCATCAACATCAACGACGACATGTACTGCGACTACAACCACGCGATCAGCCTGTCGGCGCCACGCTGGGATTTCGCGGTGCAGGTGCGCGGCCCGCTGGTGGGGGCGATCCAGCTGGAGGCGCAGACGCAATGGCGCCGGATGGGCAAGCTGGGCATCATGAAGCGGATCCACCTGTACCGCGACATGCGCAAGGTCAACAAGCGCGCCACGCAGAACATGGTCCAGGCCGGCTTCGTGGTGCGCGACAACCTGCGCAACCGCCGGACCATACAGCGCGCCTATCTGCAGGCGCTGGGCCGGGCGCGCAAGAGCGTGCTGCTGGCCAATCCGTATTTCGCGCCGGGCGCGCGCTTCCGCCACGCGCTGGCCGCCGCCGCCGAGCGCGGCGTCGAGGTCACGCTGCTGATCGGCGTCGGCGAAATCTGGCTGCAGGATGCGGTCGCGCATTCCTTCTATCCGAAGCTGCTTGCGGCCGGCGTCAAAGTGGTGGAATATCACAAGACCCAGTTGCATGCGAAGGTTGCCGTCATCGACGACGACTGGGCCACTGTGGGCTCGAGCAATGTGGACGGCTTGAGCCTGTTTTTGAACCAGGAAGCGAATGTCGTGATCAAGGACGCCGCCTTTGCGCAAAGCCTGCGCCGGCATATCGAGGCGGCGATCGCCGACGGCGTGGAAATCCATTACGCCGATTTCGAACACGTCGGCCGCTTCCGCCGCATCGGCTACGAGATAGCCTTTTTCTGCTACAAGATGCTGATGCGCGTTTTTGCCGTGGGGAAGTACGCTTGAGCGATAGTGTCAGACTGGACAAATGGTTGTGGGCCGCGCGCTTCTTTAAAACCCGTTCGCTGGCCACCGAGGCCGTCGACAGCGGCAAGGTCAGGCTGGGCGGCGACAAGGTCAAGCCGGCGCGCGCGGTGCGCGTCGGCGACCAGCTGGACATCGACAACGGCTCGGATCGCTGGGAGGTCGACGTGATGAACCTGTCGGACGTGCGCGCCGCCGCGCCGATCGCGCGCAATCTGTACGAAGAGACCGACCTCAGCGTCGCCCGGCGCGCCGCCGTGGCCGAGAACCGCCGCATGTTCCGCGAACCGAGCGCGGACTTCAAGGGCCGTCCCACCAAGCGCGACCGGCGCCAGCTGGGCAAGGCCGGCGATTACGACTAGACAGGCATCGGCCGCGCCTGCAGGCGGGCCAGGCACAGCACGCACAGCAGCGCGAACAGGGCGCCGCTGAGCAGCGTCAGCCGATAGTCGTGGCCGGACAGGTCGAGCACGGGCCCCTGCACGCCGCTGACCAGGATATTGCCCAGCACAACCATCAAATCCTTGGTCGAGTTGTATTGCACGAACTGAGCCCTGGGGAACAGCGCCATCGGCATCGATGCCGCCGCCGTGAACCAGGCGCCGGACACTACCACATGGGCCAGGTAAAACCACGGGAAGCAGGCCGGGTTGCCCAGGCTCAGGTAGCCGATCGCGGCCGCCGCGCAGTACACCCCCATGATCAGGCTGGACACGCGCAGCGCGCCGTAATGGTCGACCAGCCAGCCGATGCCGAACGCGGACGCGATGGAGACGGCATAGCCGTAGGCCGTCAGCGTGCCCAGCGTCGCCTTCGGGATGCCGGACAGGTGGGCGTAGTACTGGTAAAACGTATTGAAGGGATTGAAGGTGACGCTGGCCAGCATGAAGGCCGCCACCGCCCACAGGAAGGGGCGGTGGGCGAAGCAGGCCAGCACGTGCGCGCGCGGCACGGCCAGCGCGCGCCAGCCGCCGGCGCGCCGGCCGTCGTCCTGCGCGCCGCAGGCCGGCTCCTTGACCATCAGGCACACCAGCAGCAGCGCCAGGCCGAACACGACGCCGATGGCCAGCAGGATTTCGCTCAGGTAGTGGTCGGTCAGCGCGAACACCCAGGTGTTGAAGGCGATGCCGACGCTGAGCCCGACGATGCGGAAGGCGGCGTAAAAGCGCCCCAGCAGTCCCTGCGGCACGACGTCGTTGACCAGGCCGGTGAACAGCGACGCGGCGCTGATGCCGGCGCATTCGAAGATGGTCCAGAACAGGCTGAAGGCGGCCAGGTTGCACAGGCGGCGTCCCGGCGACAACGCGCCCAGCGCGGCGTCGGCCAGCGCGCCCAGCGCCGGCGAGCAGGCCAGGCCCAGCATGGCGGCGCAGCCCACCGGCGCCACCGCCAGCAGGAAGGGCCGGCGCCGGCCCCAGCGGCTGCGCAGGCGGTCCGAGTGGTAGCCGAGCAGGGGCACCAGCAGCACGCTCAGCAGCGCCGGCACGGTCGACATCAGCAGCGAGGTGGTGGTGTCGGAGGCGCCGTTGCGGCGCAGCAGTTCCAGCCCGCTGGGCAGCGCGGCCCGTTCGCGGATCGAGATCGCCAGGTCGCCCACCAGCAGCCAGAACAGCACCGCCAGCAGGCCGGCCGAGGCCAGGCCCCAGGCAGCGCGCTGGCCGACGGGGCGGGGGCCGGCCATGGCGCCGTCGCTGTCCATCAGTCCGGCCGGCGCAGCGGCCCGGTGGAACTGCGCAGCACCAGGTTCATCGGGAAACCGATGCGCTGGGCCTGCTTCTCGCCGCCCTGTATCTGCGCCAGCAATTCGTTGACGGCGCGCGCCGCCATGTCGGCGTTGGGCTGGCGCATCGTGGTCAGCGGCGGATGGACAAAGCTGGAGGTCGAGATGTCGTCGAAGCCGATCACCGAGATATCGTCCGGCACCTTCAAGCCCCGGCTGTGGATGGCGTCGATGGCGCCGAAGCCGGTTTCATCGTTGGCGGCGAAGATGGCGGTGGGCGGGGTGTCCAGCGACAGCAGTTTTTCGGCCGCGGCATAGCCGCCCGTCTGCGAGAAATTGCCGTCCACCGCCAGCGCCGCGTCGGCCGTCACGCCGGCCGCCCGCAGCGCGTCGTGATAGCCCTTGAGGCGCTCGGCGCCCTGGCCGGTGCCGGCCGTGCCGCCGATGAAGGCGATGCGGCGGTGGCCCAGCGACAGCAGGTGCTCGACCGCCGTGCGGGCGCCGGCGCGGTTTTCCACCACCACCACCGGCAGGTTGACCGGACGCGCGTCGAAGCCGACAAACACACAGGGCAGGCTCTGGCGCTCGACCACCGCCAGGTAGCCGTCGGCCGCGTTGGGCAACAGCAGCACCAGGCCGGCGCACAGCTGGCTCAGCATGGCGCAGGTTTCCGTGCGGCTGGGCAGGTCGAAGCGCTCGGCGTTGAACAGCAGGATGTCGTAGCCCTGGCGCCGCGCCTCGTCGCTGATGGCCTTGGTGATTTCATGCAGCACCAGCGAGCCATAGTTGTTGACGAACACGCCGATCAGCTTGCTTTTATCGCCGCGCATGCGGCGGGCCAGCATGTCGGGCGTGTAGTTCAGCTGCGCCGCCGCCGCCATCACGCGCGTGCGCGCCGCCTCGGACACGTAGCCGGTGCCGCGGATCGCGCGCGAGGCGGTGATGGGCGAGACCCCGGCGATTTTCGCCACTTCACTGAGTTTGCTCGATTTTGCCATGTGTGCGAATGAGTTGCTGGAGATCAGGATGTGGTCACGATACCACATCCTTAATTGCTCTTCCATCAAATTTATTTCTGATAAAAATCAAATAGATACGTGCATTTCACGGGCAGTGCTGAAAAATTAAGTTGTACGATGAGTTCAATGGGTGGTAACGTGACCACATGCGATATGCCAAAAAATCAGGCAGCAGCGCGGCACGCTTTTCAGGAGACACCGGCGTGGCGTGAAAAAAACTACACAGTGAACTTTTAGATTGTTGCATACAACAACGGGGGAAATAATGCGTAAGAAACTACTCGCCACTCTGCTGCCGCTGGCTCTGGCTGCCGCCTACGGGGCGAACGCCGCCGCGCAGGAGACGCCGCCGCCGGCCGCGCCAGCGCCGGCGGACGGCGCCGCCGAGCCGACCACGGTGGTGGTCACCGGCTTCCGCTCCAGCCTGCAAAAAGCCTTGAACCTGAAACAGCAGGCCATCGGCGTGCGCGACTCCATCGTGGCCGAGGACATCGGCAAATTCCCCGAGGCAAACATCGCCGAATCGCTGCAGCGGGTGCCCGGCATCATCCTCAACCGCGACGACAGCTCGGGCGAGGGCCAGCGCATTTCGATCCGCGGCCTGCCGACCGAATACTCGGTGACCACGCTCAACGGCGCGCCGGTCAACACCACCTCGACCAGCACCATCGGCAGCGCCGCGCGCGGCTTCAACTACGACGTGTTCGCGTCGGAACTGTTCGGCCGCGTCGACTTCTACAAGTCGCCGCTGGCCGAGCTGAGCGAAGGCGGCATCGGCGGCGTGGTCGACCTGCAAACCCCGCGCCCGTTCGACAATCCCAAGCGCACCATCCGCTACGCGATTTCCGAGCAGTACAACACCATGTCCAAGCACGCCGACCCGATGGGCTTCGCGCTGTTCTCCAACACCTGGGGCAACTGGGGTTTCCTGGTGGGTGGCTCGCACTCGGCCAGCGTCAACAACCGCTCCGGCTTCGAGGCGACCGGCGGCTACAACAGCTCGGCGCGCGGCAGCCAGAGCCCGGTCAAGGGCACCTTCGCCGTGCAGCTGGATTATGACGATCCGCGCGCCAACCTGAGCGGCTACACCCGCGACCAGATCGACAACGCGCTGCTGCCGCGCATCTACCGCTTCTACGGTTCGGCCAACGACCGCACCCGCGACGGCCTGGTGTCCTCGCTGCAGTACAAGAACGGTGACGTCAACATCAGCCTGGACGTGCTGGGATCGCAGCTGAAGAACACCCGCGATGAAATGTATATGGGCATCCTGGTGCGCAACAGCAAGACCACCAACCGCGCCGCGCCGGCCGGCCAGACCGGTCACAGCGGTTTCGTGCCGCTGAACGTGCACATCGATCCGGCGTCCAATCTGTTGACCGGTACCTTCGGCAACACCTCGTATAGCAGCGGCGTGACCTACAGCGAAGACGAAACCAAGTTCGGCTACATGTCGTTGAACGGCCGCTGGGCCGCCACCAAGGAACTGGTGTTGACCGGCCAGGTCAGCGGCAACAACAGCACCGCGCTCAGCTACCAGGACACCTTGTCGGGTCAGATCTTCGGCGTCGACTCGACCATCGACTACGGGTCCGACCATGTCTATCCATCGGTCTCCTCCACCACCAGCTATACCGACGTGAACAACTACCAGGGCTTCGGCATCGGCACCACCTGGACCAAGGAAACCGACCACGGCAAGCAAGGCCGTCTGGTCGCCGACTGGGACTACCAGCTGCCCGGCGACTGGACCGGCCACCTGAAGGCCGGCACCGTGTACGTGGAAACCACCAAGGGCATCAACAAGCGCAACGGCACCACCCAGGCGACGGCCAAGCTGAATTCGCTGGGCAACACCGGCATGCGCGGCATCATGACCACCACGCTGCCGATCGACAACCTCGACATGGGCCCGGGCTGGCCGCACGCGTTCGGCACGTTCACGCGCGCCTCGACCTACTCGACCTTCGATCCGCTGGCCTTCAATCCGGCGTCGGCGTTCACGCCGGCGCAAAGCTTCACGGCGGCGGAAAAAGTCACCACCGGCTTCGTCCAGTCCGACTTCAAGGGCGAGGTGGGCGGCCACGAGCTGCGCCTGAACGCCGGCGTGCGCTACTCGCGCACCGAGACCGAGATCGACAACTTCAAGCAGCAGGGCGCCAGCCTGGTCTATGCGCCGAACCACGAGAAGGGCACCTACAGCAATGTGCTGCCGGCGCTCAGCGGCGCCTTCGACCTGACCGATGCCCTGATGTGGCGCGCGTCGTGGGGCAAGACGGTCAGCCGCGCGTCGCTGGCCATCATCGCCGCGCAGACCACGATACCGAATCCCTTCGATAACTCGGCCACCTCCGGCAATCCCGGCCTGAAGCCGCAACAGTCGAAGAACCTGGACACCAGCCTGGAATGGTATTTCGCCCCGGGCAGCCTGCTGTCGGGCGCCGTGTTCAAGAAGGAGCTGACCGACGCCACCGTGGCCAACACCACCAACACCACCTTCGGCAAGCTGGGCCTGCCGGACACGGCGCTGGGGGCGATCTTCTACGACGCCAGCGGCCACGTCGATCCGAACCTGCCGATGACCTTGCGCAGCTACACCAATGCCGGCGAGCAGACCTTGAAGGGCTTCGAGCTGGCCTACCAGCAGGCGTTCACCTTCCTGCCGGAACCGTTCAAGGGCCTGGGCGCGCTGGCCAGCTACACCCACATCAATCCGTTCAACAGCGTGCCGTGGATCAGCAACGCGGGCAAGGACATGAATGTCAATTCCGTGCCCAAGTTTGCCTACAGCACCACGGTCTACTACGAGAACGGCCCGCTGGCGCTGCGCATGTCCTACAACTACAAGGACCGCTCGCTGCATCCGGACAGCCCGCGCAACACCGGCGACGACCTGATCCGCTGGCACGCCGGCCGCGGCTACCTGGACGCCAACGCCAGCTACAAGATCAGCGAGCAGCTGGAACTGCGCATCGATGCCTTGAACCTGTCCAATACGCTGGCCTACGACTACTTCGAGGACGTCAGCGGCAAGTATGGCAGCGGCAAGAAGACGCGCATGGACTATGCCAAGTACGACGGCCGCACCATCAAGGTTGGACTGCGTGGCAAGTTCTAAGCGCCTGAGGTTGTTGGCCTGCCTGGCCATCGCGTCGCAGGCGGCCGGCGCGGCCGGCCCCGCGCGCGTGGTCGACGTCGCGCCGGGCTGGGCCAACAACTCGGTCAACGCCGTGGTGTTCCGCAAGAACTCGCTGGTATCGGACGGCGACACGCAGTACATCGCCTTCTACGACAAGGATGCGATGGTGGTGCTGGGCAAGCGCAAGCTGGGCACGGCACGCTGGGCGCTGCGGCGCACGCCGTATCGCGGCAACGCGGCGGACGCGCACAACAGCATCAGCATCATGGCCGACGGCGCGGGCTATCTGCACCTGGCGTGGGACGCGCACAACCAGCGCCTGCGCTATGCGCGCGGCATCCGCCCCGGCGCGCTGGAGTTGACGCCGGAAACAGCGATGCTGGGCCGGGACGAGGCCTCGGTCAGCTATCCCGAGTTCTTCCGCTGCCCGGACGGCGGCCTGCTGTTCCTCTACCGTGACGGCGGTTCCGGCCACGGCAACCTGGTGATGAACCGCTACGACGTGGCCAGCGCCAGCTGGACCCGGCTGCACAGCAACCTGATCGGCGGGGAAGGGCGGCGCAGCGCCTACTGGCAGGCGTTTGTCGACCGCGCCGGCACCATTCACCTGTCGTGGGTTTGGCGCGAATCGCCGGACGTGGCCAGCAACCACGACATGGCCTACGCCCGCTCGCGCGACGGCGGCCTGACGTGGGAACGCAGCGGCGGCGAGCGCTATACGCTGCCGATCACGGCGGACAGCGCCGAGTACGCGGCGCGTATTCCGCAGAGCAGCGAGCTGATCAACCAGACCTCGATGGCGGCCGGTGCCGACGGCGAGCCGGTGATCGCCAGCTACTGGCGCGCGGCCGGCTCGGCGGTGCCGCAGTACCACCTGCTGTATCGCGACGGCGGCGCCTGGCGCCAGCTGGACCTGGATTTCCGCCGCACGCCGTTTTCGCTTGCCGGCCTGGGCACCAAGGCGATTCCGATTGCGCGGCCGCAGGTCATGGTGGATGGCCACGCGGCCCTGCTGGTGTTCCGCGATGCCGAGCGCGGCAACAAGGTCTCGGTGGCCAGCATCGCCGATCTGCGCCGGCCGCGCTGGACCGTGCGCGACCTGGGCGAGGCGCCGGTGGGCGCGTGGGAGCCGTCGTTCGATACCGAATTGTGGCGGCGCCGCGGCGAGCTGCACCTGTTCGTGCAGGACGTGCGGCAGCTGGACGGCGAGGGCACGTCCGCCGGCGTGTCGGCGCCGGTGCAAGTGTGGCAGTGGAAGCCCTAGTGTTTTTGTTGGCAGTGCACTCCAGGCCGGGACCGCTTGACGGGTCCCGGGTGTTTATGCCGAAGGCCGCCCCGCCTTCGGCCCTTTTTTCAAACGGTCCCATGAATTTCAAAAAATACGCGCAAGGATTTTTGCTGCTGCTGGCCTTTACGCTGGGCGGCTGCGCCACCCGGGCAGGGGACGGCGCGGCCATCGGCGGCAGCCGGGCGGAGGTGGTCGCCATCATCGACCAGGTCAACGGCCACTGGCAGCGCACCACGCCGGCGCAGCAGTGGTCGTTCTGGCACGTGGCGGCCTACCACACGGGAAATATGGCGGCCTACCAGGTCACGCACAACCAGGCGTACCTGCGCTATTCCGAAGCCTGGGCCGCGCACAACCAGTGGATGGGCGCGCGCTCGACGGACAGGGAGCGCTGGCAGCACACCTATGGCGAGACCGACGAGCACGTGCTGTTCGGCGACTGGCAGATCTGCTTCCAGACCTACGCCGACCTGTACAAGCTGGCGCCGGATCCGCGCAAGATCGCCCGCGCCCGCGAGGTGATGGAATACGAGATGAGCACGCCGCGCAACGATTACTGGTGGTGGTCCGACGGCCTGTACATGGTGATGCCGGTGATGACCAAGCTGTACGGCATCACCGGCGACCGCCGCTACCTGGACAAGCTGCACCAGTATTTCGAGTACGCCAACAGCATCATGTACGACCCGGCCGAGCGGCTGTACTACCGCGACGCCAAGTATGTCTATCCGGCGCACGCCAGCGTCAACGGCAAGAAGGATTTCTGGTCGCGCGGCGACGGCTGGGTGTTTGCCGCGCTGGCGCGGGTGCTGGACGAGCTGCCGGCCGACGATCCGCACCGCGCGCAATACGTGGCCCGGTTCCGGGACATGGCACAGGCGCTGAAACGCGCCCAGCAGCCCGAAGGCTACTGGACCCGCAGCCTGCTCGATCCGCTGCACGCGCCGGGGCCGGAGACCAGCGGCACCGCCTTCTTCACCTACGGCTACCTGTGGGGCATCAATCACGGTGTGCTGGCGCGCGACGAGTTCCTGCCGGTGGTGCGCAAGAGCTGGCATTACCTGAGCAAGGTGGCCTTGCAGCCGGACGGCCGCGTCGGCTATGTCCAGCCCATCGGCGACCGCGCGATCCCGGGCCAGGTGGTGGACCAGGATTCCACCGCCGATTTCGGCGTCGGCGCTTTCCTGCTGGCGTCGGCGGAACTGGTACGCTTGCTCGATCAAAAATAAATCAACATCGGAGACACTATGGAACGTCGCAACTTCATGCAGGCGGTGCTTGCCGGATCCGCCGCCACCGGCCTGATGGCCTCCGCCGGCGCCAGCGCCGCCGACAGCGCGCCGCTGGCCGCCGGCGGCGAGCGCGCCTACATGGCCGGCCTGCTGCAAAAGATGGCCGAGCCGGTGCTGTCGAACATGGCGCAAGGCAAGCTGAAGAAGAATTTCCCGGTCGAACTCAGCCCGACCTGGGACGGCCGCGACCAGGGCGTGACCTACCTCGAATGCTTCGGCCGCCTGATCGCTGGCGCCGCGCCGTGGCTGGCGCTGCCGGAAGACGGCACGGCCGAGGGCAAGACCCGCAAGCGCCTTCAGCAGCTGGCGCTGCAAAGCTATGCCAACAGCGTCGATCCAAAGAACCCGGACTATCTGCTGTGGAAGGGGCCGGAGCAGGCGCTGGTCGACTCGGCGTATTTCACCAACGCCCTGATGCGGGCGCCCAAGGCGCTGTGGGAGCCGCTGGACAGCGCCACCAAACAGCGCATCATTACCGAGATCAAGAGCTTGCGCCGGGTCGATCCGCCTTACACCAACTGGATCTTGTTCGCCGCGATGAACGAGGCCTGGCTGATGTCGATCGGCGAGCAGTACGACCAGATGCGCATCAGCCTGGCGGTCCGCAAGATCAACGAGTGGTATGCCGGCGACGGCTGGATCAAGGATGGCGACGCCTTCCACTTCGATTACTACAACTCGTACGTGATCTATCCGATGCTGGTGGAGATCCTGGAAGTGCTGGCGCGGGCCAGGACGCCTTTCTGGGGCGGCAATTCGGAAGAGCTGCTGGCGCAGGCGCTCAAGCGCACCCAGCGCTACAGCGAGCACCTGGAGCGCTTCATCTCGCCGACCGGCACCTATCCGCCGATCGGCCGCTCGCTGACCTACCGCACCGCCGTATTCCAGCCGCTGGGCCTGCTGGCCTGGCGCAAGCAGCTGCCGGCCAGCCTGCCGGCCGGGCAGGTGAGGGCGGCGCTGCACGCTGCGCACCAGGCCGTGTGGTCGGCGCCCAGCAACTTCACGCGCGACGGCTTCCTCACCATCGGCTTCGTCGGCCACCATCCCGAGCTGGGCGACTGGTATTCCAACAACGGCAGCATGTACATCGCGTCCGAAGGCTTCCTGTCGCTGGGCTTGCCGGAGAACGATCCCTACTGGACCGCGCCGGCGCAGGACTGGACCCAGAAGCTGGCCTACTCGGGCCGCCAGTTCCCCAAGGACTATCCGGTGAAATACTGACATGCGCCCACGCTACGCACTGCTGCTGGCCTTGGCCGGCGCTTCCGCCGGCGCGGCGGAACGGCTGGTGGTCACGGCCAGCCACGAGCTCGACGCGGCGCGGCCGGCCGAAACCATTACGGTGCCGTGGAAGGACGTCAATCAGGCCCTGCCGGGCGCATTGCTGCAACACCTGACGATTCGCGACGCGGCCGGCCGCAGCCTGCCCTACCAGGTGACCAATGTGGCGCCGGAGGCCAAGGACCCGCAGGGCAAGGGCATCGCGTACGGCGAGCTGATCTTCCAGCACGACTTTGCCGCCGGCGAGCACAGCGCCAGCTTCACGGTGGAGAAGAGCGAGGCGGTGGCGCCGCCGTTCCCGGTGCAGGCCTTTGCCCGCTACGTGCCGGAACGGCTGGACGATTTCGCTTGGGAGAACGACCGCATCGCCCACCGCACCTATGGCCAGGCGCTGGCCGCGCCGGATGCCCAGGGCAACGGCAAGGAGGTGCTGGTGACCAGCGGGCTCGACATCTGGTTCAAGCGGGTACGCTATCCCGTCGTCGACCGCTGGTACAACAAGGGCCACGACCATTATCACAAGGACGAGGGCGAGGGCCTGGACATGTACGGCGTCGGCATCACGCGCGGCGCCGGCGGCACCGGCATCTGGGATGGGAAGCTGCTGCACACCAGCCGCAACTACGCCAGCTGGAAGGTCATCGCCAACGGGCCGATCCGCGCCATCTTCGAGCTCCGCTACGACGCCTGGGACGCGGCCGGCGCCAGCGTGTCGGAAGTGAAGCGCTTCACGGTCGACGCCGGGCACGATTTCGACCAGATCGACAGCACCTTCAGCTTCAGCGGTCCGGCGCAGCTGACCGCCGCCATCGGCCTCAACAAGACGCCCGCCTACGCGCCCCAGCAGCCGACGGTGGCCGCCACGCCGCTGCCGGCGGCGCACGCGCTGACCCAGTGGGTGACCCAGCGCAGCGCCGGCGACTTCGGCGTGGCCATCGTGCTGCCGGCCGGCGAGCCGGCCTATGCCGCCGACGCCGCCAACGAGCTGATCCTGGCGCCGGTGCGTCCGGGCCAGCCGCTGCGCTACTACGTGGGCGCCATCGCCAGCTGGTCCGGCGAGGTGCCCGACGCCGCCGCCTGGCAGCGCCGGGTCGCCGCCTATGCCGCCCGCCTGCGGGCACCGTTGTCCATCCGCCTGCGCCCCCTGCCTTAACATCCCTCCCTCACCCCGCTGTTGCCGCCCGTTGTCCCCCGGCGGCAACAGCCATGTTGCGTCAAGATAATAGAACGCCACCTCTAACGGTACTGTTTGACATTTACCCCTCGGTGGATAATAGTACGAGCGTTCGCAATTCTTTTCACACGGAGTAAATTTAACTGGAGCAAAATGCTCTTTTCTCCATGATTAAATTTTACTTTGGGATGAAATCTTATTAATACCTCAACTAAATTTATGCGCAAAGGTGAACTGACACGCGCCGCAATCCTCGACGTGGCGCTGGATCTGGCCAGCCGGGACGGTCTCGAAGGCCTGACCATCGGATTGCTCGCGGATAAGATGAACATGAGCAAGTCCGGCGTGTTTGCGCACTTCGGATCGCGCGAGGATTTGCAGTTGGAAGTACTCAAGCTGTACCACCACCGCTTCGAGCAGGAAGTGTTCTTCCCCAGCGTCAAAGAGCCGCGCGGCATCCAGCGTCTCAAATCGATGTTCGCGCGCTGGGTCAAGCGGGTCAGCGTGGAAGTGGCCTCCGGCTGCATCTACATCAGCGGCGCCGTCGAGTATGACGACCGCCCGGGCCCGATCCGCGAAGAGCTGATGGCGATGGTCGGCGCCTGGCAGGGCGCGCTGCTGCGCTGCGTGAAGCAGGCCGTCGAATGCGGCGACCTGAAGGCGGACACCGACCCGCAGCAGCTGGTGTACGAGATGTACGGCCTGATCCTGGCACTGCACCACGATGCGCGCTTCCTGCGCATCCCGGGCAGCCTGGAGCGGGCGGGCAAAGGCTTCGAGCGCTTGATTGAAACGTATCGCAATCCGCAATCGCCGGCAGCGGTGGTTGCGCAGCACTAATTAAGTCAAACCAAACTAAACCAATAGTTGTAGTCATCAGGAGAAAATCATGGGTCAATACGTCGCGCCAATCCGGGATATGCAATTCGTTCTGCACGAATTCCTGAACGTGGGCGAAGAGCTGAAGGCATTGCCGGACTACGCCGAAGTCGATGCCGACATCATCAACCAGGTGCTGGAAGAGGGCGGCAAGTTCACCGCCGAAGTGCTGTTCCCGCTGAACCACTCGGGCGACCGCGAAGGCTGCAAGCACGACGCCGCGACCCATACCGTGACCACTCCGAAAGGCTTCAAGGAAGCGTACAAGCAGTACGTCGACGGCGGCTGGGCCGCGCTGGCCTGCGATCCGCAATACGGCGGCCAGGGCCTGCCGGTCGTGCTGAACAACTCGTTCTATGAAATGCTGAACTCGGCCAACCAGGCCTGGACCATGTACCCCGGCCTGTCGCACGGCGCCTACGAGTGCCTGAAGGAACACGGCACCGACCACCAGAAGGAAGTCTACCTGCCGAAGCTGGTGTCCGGCGAATGGACCGGCACCATGTGCCTGACCGAGCCGCACTGCGGCACCGACCTGGGCATGCTGCGCTCGAAAGCGCTGCCGCAGGCCGACGGCTCCTGGCTGATCACCGGCAACAAGATCTTCATCTCGGCCGGCGAACACGACATGTCGGAAAACATCCTGCACCTGGTGCTGGCCCGCGTGCCGGACGCGCCGGAAGGCTCGAAAGGCATCTCGCTGTTCCTGGTGCCTAAGTACCTGCCGAAGGAAGACGGCTCGGTCGGCGAGCGCAACCCGATCACCTGCGGCGCCATCGAAGAGAAGATGGGCATCCACGGCAACTCGACCTGCCAGATGAACCTGGACGGCGCCAAGGGCTGGATCATCGGCCAGCCGAACAAGGGCCTGAACGCCATGTTCGTGTTCATGAACGCGGCCCGCCTGGGCGTGGGCATGCAATCGCTGGGCCTGACCGAGATCGCCTACCAGAACGCGCTGATCTACGCCAAGGACCGCATCCAGATGCGTTCGCTGTCGGGCGTGAAGGCACCGGACAAGCCAGCCGATCCGATCATCGTGCACCCGGACGTGCGCCGCATGCTGTTGACCGGCAAGGCCTACGCCGAAGGCGCGCGCGCCTTCACCTCGTATGTCGCGCTGCAGATCGACCGTGAACTGCACCACCCTGACGAAGACGTGCGCAAGGAAGCGGCCGACGAAGTCGCGCTGCTGACCCCTATCGTCAAGGCCTTCATCACCGACAACGCCTGGATCGCCACCTCGGAAGCGATGCAAGTGTTCGGCGGCCACGGCTACATCTCCGAATGGGGCATGGAGCAGTACGTGCGCGACGCCCGCATCAACCTGATCTACGAAGGCACCAACACCATCCAGTCGCTGGACTTGTTGGGCCGCAAAATCCTCGGCGACAACGGCGCTAAACTGCGCAAGTTCGGCGAGAAGATCAAGGCTTTCGTGGAAGACAACGGCACCGACGAAGCGATGAGCGAATTCGTCACCCCGCTGGGCGACCTGGGCGACAAGGTCACCAAGCTGACCATGGAAATCGGCATGAAAGCCTTCCAGAACCCGGACGAAGTGGGCGCGGCATGCGTACCTTACCTGCGCGTGGTCGGCCACATGGTGTACAGCTACTTCTTCGCACAGATGGCGAAAATCGCCCTGGCCAAGGAAGACAGCGGCGACAATTTCTACAAAGCCAAACTGGCCACGGCGCGCTTCTACTTCGCCCGCCTGCAGCCGGAAACTGCAACCCTGATTCGCCAGGCACGTTCGGGCTCCGCCAACCTGATGGCACTCGACGCCGACCTGTTCTAAGAACCTAGAGGAAACGACATGACCAATTTCATCGTTAAAAAAGTAGCCGTGCTGGGCGCCGGCGTGATGGGCGCGCAAATCGCCGCCCACTGCGTCAACGCCAAAGTGCCGGTCGTCCTGTTCGATTTGCCAGCAAAGGAAGGCCCTAAGAACGGCATCGTCCTGCGCGCCATCGAGAACCTGAAAAAACTGTCGCCTGCACCGCTGGGCAACAAGGACCACGCCGCGCTGATCGAAGTGGCCAACTACGAGGACGACCTGGCCAAGCTGGCCGAGTGCGACCTGATCATCGAAGCCATCGCCGAGCGCATGGACTGGAAGCACGACCTGTACAAGAAGGTCGCTCCCCACATCGGCGCCAACGCGATCTTCGCCTCGAACACCTCGGGCCTGTCGATCACCAAGCTGTCCGAAGGCTTCGACGCCGACCTGAAATCGCGCTACTGCGGCGTGCACTTCTTCAACCCGCCGCGCTATATGCACCTGGTCGAGATCATCCCGACCGAGTTCACCAAGCCGGAAATTTCCGACCAGCTGGAAGGCTTCCTGACCACCACGCTGGGCAAGGGCGTGGTCCGCGCAAAAGATACGCCTAACTTCATCGCCAACCGCGTCGGCGTGTTCGGCATCCTGGCGATCGTGCACGAAGCCGAGAAGTTCGGCCTGTCCGTCGACGTGGTCGACGACCTGACCGGCGCCAAGCTGGGCCGCGCCAAGTCGGGCACCTTCCGCACCGCGGACGTGGTCGGCCTGGACACCATGGGCCATGTGATCAAGACCATGCAGGACTATCTGCCGAACGATCCGTTCGCCGCCGTCTACAAGACTCCAGCCGTGCTGGCGGGCCTGGTGGAAAAAGGCGCGCTGGGCCAGAAGAGCGGCGCCGGCTTCTACAAAAAAGTTGGCAAGGAAATCCAGCGCCTGGACTTCGCCACCGGTGAATACGTCGCCGGCGGCGGCAAGGCCGCCGACATCATCGCCCGCATCCTGAAGGAAAAGGATCCGGTCAAGAAGATGAAGGCGCTGCGCGAATCGACCAACCCGCAAGGCCAGTTCCTGTGGGCGATCTTCCGCGACGCTTTCCACTACATCGCGATCCACCTGGACACCGTGGCCGACAACGCGCGCGACATCGACTTCGCCATGCGCTGGGGCTTCGGCTGGAACGTCGGCCCGTTCGAAACGTGGCAGGCCGCAGGCTGGTCGCAAGTGGCCCAGTGGGTCAAGGAAGACATCGACGCCGGCCAGGCGCTGTGCAGCGCACCGCTGCCGGCCTGGGTGTTCGAAGGTCCGGTCGCTGAGAAAGGCGGCGTGCACACCGCCGAAGGTTCGTGGTCCGCGGTCTCGAAATCGTTCGTGCCGCGCTCGACCCTGTCGGTCTACGACCGCCAGCAGTTCCGCGCACCGGTGCTGGGCTCGGGCGCCATCGACGGCCGCACCGCCGGCACCAGCGTGCACGAAGACGACGACGTCCGCCTGTGGCACTCGGGCGACGACGTCCTGGTGATCTCGCTGAAAACCAAGATGCACGTCATCAGCCCTGGCGTGATCGCCGGCTTCCGCAAAGCACTGGCCGAAGCCGAGAAAAACTTCAAGGGTCTGGTGATCTGGAGCGCGGACGCGGCCGACGGCGGCGCGTTCTCGGCCGGCGCCGACCTGCAATCGGCACTGCCTGCGTTCATGCAGGGTGGCGCCAAGGCGGTCGACCCGATCATCCGCGAACTGCAAGACACCTTCATGGCGATGAAATACTCGAACGTGCCGGTGGTGGCGGCTGTTGCCGGCCTGGCGCTGGGCGGCGGCTGCGAAATGGCGCTGCACGCGTCGAAGCGCGTGGCATCGATCGAATCGTACATCGGCCTGGTGGAAGTGGGCGTGGGCCTGATCCCTGCGGGCGGCGGCCTGAAGGAAGCGGCAGTGCGCGCGTTCAAGGAAGCCAAGGGCAACGACATCCTGCAATTCCTGAAAACCGGCTTCACCAACGCCGCCACCGCCAACGTGTCGAAGTCGGCACTGGAAGCGCAGGCGATGGGCTACCTGAAGGACGACGACGTCATCGTGTTCAACCCGTACGAGCTGCTGCACGTGGCCAAGGTCGAAGCGCGCGCGATGTTCGACAAGGGCTATCGTCCGCCGCTGAAGACCCCTGTGCAGGTGACAGGCCGCTACGGCTACGGCACCATCAAGGCGCAGCTGGTCAACATGCGCGACGGCGGCTTCATCTCCGCGCACGACTTCAAGCTGGGCGAGATGATCGCCGAGATCGTGTCGGGCGGCGATATCGACCAGGGTTCGTTCGTGAACGAGCAGTGGTTCCTGGACATGGAGCGTAAAGCCTTCCTGGAACTGCTGAACCATCCGAAGACCCAGGAACGCATCATGGGCATGATGCAGACCGGTAAGCCAGTCCGCAACTAATCGGCATGTCGATCCTGAAACTGGTTTTTAAAGTTCTACTGCGCGTGAGGCCAAGCATGGTGTATGACCGTATCAAGCAACAGATGATGGACACCTTGCCCTTCGTGCGTTTGCTGGGGATCAGGATCGACGAGATCGGCAGCGGCACTTCAAAAGTGTCGATGCCGGAAGACCCGAAGCTCAATAACCACCTGGGCACGCAGCACGCCGGGGCCTTGTTCACGCTGGCCGAAACGGCCTCCGGCGCGGCCATGGCGGGCGGCTTTGCGGATCTGATCCTGGGCTTGCGCCCAGTCGCCAAGGAATCGCGCATCCAGTACCAGAAAGTAGCCAAGGGCGCCACGCGCGCCGAAGGCCGCGTCCCTGGCGATCTGGCCGCGCTGAAAGCCGAGCTGAAAGAGCAAGGCAAGGTGGCGTTCCCGGTGGAAGTCGACATTTTCGACGCCGCCGGCACGCTGGCCGCACAGGTTCAAGTGGATTGGTATTTATCCGAGAAGCGCACGTAAGCCCTCGATCAAAACTATTGAAAGCACAAAATGAGCAAACAAATTCAAGACGCATACATCGTCTCCGCCACCCGCACCCCGATCGGCAAGGCGCCGCGCGGCATGTTCAACAAGACCCGCCCGGACGACCTGCTGGTGCGCGTGCTGCAATCGGCACTGGCGCAGGCGCCTGGCCTGGACCCGGCGCTGATCACCGACGCCATCATCGGCTGCTCGTTCCCGGAAGCGGAACAGGGCTTCAACATCGCCCGTCAATCGGTGCTGCTGGCCGGCCTGCCTAAGACCATCGGCGGCGTGACCATCAACCGCTACTGCGCATCGGGCATCACCGCGCTGGCCATGGCGGCCGACCGCATCCGCGTCGGCGAAGCCGATGCGATGATCGCCGGCGGCGTCGAATCGATGTCGATGGTGCCGATGATGGGCCACCACCCATCGATGAACCTGAACATGTTCACCGACGACAACGTCGGCATGGCATACGGCATGGGCCTGACCGCTGAAAAAGTGGCGACCCAATGGAAAGTGTCGCGCGAAGCGCAGGACGCGTTCGCCGTCGAATCGCACCGCCGCGCCATCGCCGCGCAGCAGGCCGGTTTCTTCAAGGACGAGACCACCCCGGTCGAGATCATCACGCGCACGCCTGACCTGGCGACCGGCGAAATCAAGATCAAGACCCGCACCGTCGACACCGACGAAGGCGCGCGCGCCGACTCGACCGTGGAATCGCTGTCCAAGCTGAAGCCTGTGTTCGCCGCGAAGGGTTCCGTGACCGCCGCCAACAGCTCGCAGATGTCCGACGGCGCCGGCGCGCTGCTGGTCGTGTCCGAGAAGTTCCTGCGCGAGCACAACCTGACCCCGCTGGCCAAGTTCTCGTCGTTCGCCGTCAAGGGCGTGCCGCCGGAAATCATGGGCATCGGTCCCAAGTTCGCGATCCCGGATGCGTGCAAGGCCGCCGGCATCACCCAGGACCAGTTGGACTGGATCGAGCTGAACGAAGCGTTCGCCGCACAGGCGCTGGCCGTCATCGGCGACCTGGGCCTGGATCCAGCCAAGGTCAATCCAATGGGCGGCGCGATCGCCCTGGGCCACCCGCTGGGCGCGACCGGCGCGATCCGCGCCGCGACCGTGGTGCACGCACTGCGCCGCAACAACCTGAAGTACGGCATGGTCACCATGTGCGTAGGCGCAGGCATGGGCGCCGCGGGCATCATTGAACGTGTGTAAAGACTGAACACGGAATCATCAAGAAGGGCGCTGCGGTTCAACCACGGCGCCCTTTGATCATTTGGAGATCACATGGATATTTTGAGCAGCAAGACCAACGGCGTGCTGACGCTGGAATTCAACCGCCCGGAACGCAAGAACGCGATCACCTCGGCGATGTACCAGAGCATGGCCGACGCCATCAACGAAGCGGAGCAGGATGCCGCCGTGCGCGCGATCCTGATCGTCGGCAAGCCGGAAATTTTCACCGCCGGCAACGACCTGGAAGACTTCATGAAGACCTCGCGTCCGGCCGACGGCTCGGGCATCGAAGAGCGCTCGGTCTACAAGTTCATGATGGCGCTGAGCGGCTCGACCAGGCCGGTGGTGGCGGCCGTGGCCGGCGCGGCAGTCGGCATCGGCACCACGCTGCTGATGCATTGCGACCTGGTCTACGCGGCGGACAACGCCAAGTTCTCGATGCCGTTCGTGCAACTGGGCCTGTGCCCTGAATTCGCATCGAGCGTTTTGCTGACGCAAATCGCCGGCTACCCGCGCGCCGCCGAGAAGCTGATGCTGGGCGAGGCCTTCCTGGCGCAGGAAGCGCTGGAGATGGGCCTGGTATCGAAGATCGTGCCGGCCGCCGAGCTGCGCGCGTTTGCCGAGGGCCAGGCCGCCAAGCTGGTGGCCCTGCCGGCCAGCTCGATCCGCGCCACCAAGCAGCTGATGAAGGCCGCCCGCAAGGGACCGGTCACGGAAGCCATCGCCGCCGAAAACAAATTTTTCGGCGCCATGCTGGCCGCACCGGAAGCCAAGGAAGCCTTCACCGCCTTCTTCGAAAAGCGCAAGCCGGACTTCACCAAGTTCGCCTAGGAACCGCCGAGCCTGTGGTAGGCTACAAACCCGACCTTTCTCTGGCGTCGCGAAAATGTCTTCCACGCTGCGGTTCATCCGTTTTTTCGTTTGCATGCTGTTGGTGTCGTTTCCTGCGTTCGGAAAAGCGGAGAAGGGCCCATCAGCATCGTCGCCGACGCGTGCATCCGAGGTCGCGCCGCTTGAGTTACGCATCGCGATGGTGTCCGATGGACATGCCGATTACTTCATCCGCCTGCTGGAAGAGTCGTTGCGCTTGATTCATCAGCCCTACCATCTCCACTACGTGAAGGACATTCCCGCCCGCCGCATGTGGTGGATGCTGGGTAACGGCGACATCAATCTGTTCTACGGCATGCGCACGAAGGATAAGGACAGCAATAAACAGCTCGTTCCCGTGCGTAGCGCACTGACCAATGGCTTGATCGGCCAGCGTGTGTTATTGATCCGTCGAGCCGATGCCGCGGTCTTTGCCCGCGTCCAGTCAGTGGGCGACTTGAGGCGTACCGGGCTGATCGCCGGGTTCGGCGCCGGCTGGGGCGATGCGAAAGTATGGAAGGCGGCGGGCTTGCCGCTGTATGAGCACGCCGCGCCATGGACCACGATTTATGCGATGGTGGATGCGGGAAACCGGCACGTCGACTATCTGCCGCGCGGTGTCATCGAGGTATTGGACGAGGCGCGCGGACATCCAGAATTGGCGGTGGAGCCGCGCCTGTTACTGGATTATCCAGGCGACTTTGGTTTCTATCTGGCATCTTCGGCCGCCAGCTATCGGCCCATCATCGAGCGGGCTTTGAAAGAAGCAGAAGCCACGGGACTCAAGGCACGCCTGATGGACGAGGCGTTCGGCGCCGATATCAAGGCGCTGGGCCTGGATCGCCGCCTGCGTCTGCATCTGTCGGTCCCGACGGAACCTTAGCCGTCGATGAGGATCTCGTCGACGCGGTCGGGATAGAAGGCCAGGTGGCCGCCGATGGCGGCAACCGCCTCGTAGGGCGCCTCGTAAGTCCAGACGGCGTTGAGCGTGCGTTCTCCGCCGGACGGAATGCTGTAATAGCTGCATTCGCCCTTGTACGGACAGTACGTCGTGTGCTCGCTGCGTTGCAGCTGGCTCATATCGACATCGGCACGCGGCACATATTGCACCGCCGGGTATGCCGCTTCGCGCAGCGTCAGCGCGTGGGTGCTGTCCGCCACCACCTTGCCGGCAACGACGACGCGCACACGGCCCGGCGTCACTTCGATGGTGATGGGGTGATCCGGCCCGGGAATCTTCACGGTACGTTGGGTAGTCATGTCGGAATGCCTTTCCTTGAGTAGTGCGGCGCCGGCCGACAGGCCGAACGCAGCGTTCATTATAGGGATACCGCGAATATCATGCTGAAGCGCTGGATGGCCGGCGACGTCCCGACCATCGCCCTGGCGGCCGGTTACAGCAGGGCCAACACTTCGCCGGTGCTCAAGCTGTTCCTGTCGCTGCTGGTCGAGTTGGCCGCCGCTGAATATGCCGTCCTGGAGTTGGGGGCGGCATAACCTCGGAGGTAATGGATACGCTGACCCCTTCGTCATAAAATGAAGGACCTTTCCCTACGGAGCAGTGATGTCCACGATACAGGTCGATCGTTTGCTTGGCACACCTGCGCTCACCGTCAGCGACGTGCGCTGCGCTGGCGGATGCCGGCATGAAGACGAGCTGGAATGCGCGCAATCGACGCACATCGTGTTTCCCTATCGCGGCGTGTATGTACGCAGCGTAGGGCAGGACGTCACCGTGGCCGACGGCAACCAGGTCTTGTTCTTCAACGAGCAGCAGGAATACCGTATCAGCCATCCGGTCGAGGGCGGCGATGCCTGCCTGTCCATTTCCGTCGATCCCGCCACGTTGCGCGAGCTTGCGCCGGCATCGATGCTGCAAGCGGGTGGCGGCAGCGCTTTCTTGCGTCAGCAGCAGCGCATCGATTCCCAGACGCAAATGCTCGCCGCCCAGCTTCGCCATGGCGCGGCCGAACCGTTGGAGGCCGAAACGCTGGTGCTGGCATTGTTGCGCCGTGCCTTGGGCCGCCCGGCTGAGACGCCTGCCGGTGCCACCGTCGGGCGCAGGCGTCTGGTCGAGCGCGTCAAGTTGACGCTGGCCGGCGACGTGGCGCGGCGCTGGACGTTGGCCGAGATCGCCGCCGAGACCGGTGGCTCGCCGGTCTACCTGACGCAGGTTTTTCAGCAGGTCGAGGGCATTCCGTTGTACCGCTATCAACTGCAGCTGCGCCTGGCGCGGGCGCTGTCGGTCATCGATCAGTACGACGACCTGTCGGCGATGAGCTTCGACCTCGGCTTTTCCAGCCACAGCCACTTCAGCGCCAGCTTCCGCCAGGCCTATGGCCGCTCGCCTTCCGCGTACCGCAAATTCACTAAAGATTTCGACAGCGGCAGATAATGCCTTCGGCGATAGTGAGTCATCTGCTCACTACCCAGGAAACTCAAATGCTGCGCTTCATTCTTTCGCTGGCTTTGCTGGCGCCTTTGGCCTGCATGGCCTCTGACCACCTCGACACGCCCAGCGTGATCGCCGATCCGCGCACCGATATCGGCGACCTGTATGCATGGACCTCGGCCGACGGCCGCCGTCTCAACCTGGTCATGACCATCGTCGGCCACAGCTTTTCCGACAAGACCGACTACGTGTTCCACATCGATAGCGGCAAGACCTTCGGCAAGACGGCGCACACCACCACGGTCCGGTGCAACTTCCCGTCTGCCGGCATCACCAGCTGCCGCGCCGGCAACGACGACAGCGCGCAAGGCGACGCCAGCCAGCCCGTCGGCCTCGACAGCGCCAAGCACCATTTCCGCGTGTTTGCCGGATTGCGTGACGATCCCTTTTTCAACAACGTCAAAGGGACCAGGGCGGCATATTCGGTGGTCTTCGACACCTTGCAGCGCGGCACGGCGATGGATGCCGCAGGTTGTCCTTTGCTGACACAGGAGCAGTCGGACATCCTGCTGGAGCAGTGGCGGCATACCGACGGCGGCCCGGCCACCAATTTCCTCAAAGGGTGGACGCCGGCGTCGATCGTGGTCTCCATCGACCTGCCGCTGGTAGCCAAAGGCGGCAAGCTGCTCGCCGTATGGGCCGCGACGCGGCAAGGCGGCCGCCAGATCGACCGCGCCGGCCGGCCGCTGACGGGGAATGCCTTGCTTGGGACCATCGCAACAGATGACATCAGCGATGCGTTGAAGGAGCGGTACAACGCCGCCACGCCATCGACCTCGGCGGAGTTCATCACGGAGATTGGCAAGGGACTTGCCTTGTATGACAGCTTCGATGGCGCATGCGGCAACCAGTGGTTGATCGAGAAAGCGGCGTCGCCATCGGAACGCTATCGTGCGCTGGCGGCGCTGCTTGCCGACGACCGCTTGTGGGTCAATACGGAATCGCACAGCTGCACGCAGCTGTTTGCCGTCGAGCTGGCCCACCTGGGCCGGCAGGAAAAATGGCGCGGCGACTGCGGCGGACGCACACCCAACTACAACGCGGTCAACGAATACCGCTCGCTGCTGGTGAACGGCACCACGCAGGGTGTGGACGATGGCGTCACGCACGACGAACTGCGCCATTCGGACGATGTGTTTCCATTCCTCGCCGCACCTAACCAGAGGGAGAAATATTGAATTCCCGCAGCTTGAGAAGCGCGGCCGTCTGGGCATGCCTGCTGCCGGTCCCGGCATTCGCGCACAGCGGAACGGGGCTTGCAGGAGGCCTTGCCGCCGGATTCGCGCATCCATGGAACGGACTCGACCACCTGCTGGCGATGGCGGCGGTGGGATTGTGGGGCGCTTTTCTTGGGCGGCCGATGGTCTATCTGTTGCCGATGATTTTCCCGGCGATGATGGTGTGCGGGGCCATGCTGGGCATGTTTGGCGTGTGGCTGCCGCCGGTTGAAATCGGCATTGCAGCATCGCTGTTGATGCTGGGCGTGTGCGTGGCCGGCGCCTTGCGCTTGCCCGCCCGGGAGGCGTGTTTGATTGTCGCGGTATTCGCCATATTTCACGGCTATGCGCACGGGCAGGAATTGCCGTCGGCGGCGGATCCTGTCGGCTACAGCATCGGCTTTGTCTTCGCGACCGGGCTGGTGCATTTATCCGGCATCGCGCTGGGCATGTTGAAGGATAACGCCGCAGGCCTGCGGATGATACGGGGTTGCGGCGCCGCGATCGTGATCGTGGGTGGGGGCTTGTTGGTGCGGGCGGTGATTTCATGACAGGGGAGAGCTATGCAGTTGTTTTGCTGGCGGGCGCTTCGGGCCTGGCGTTGTCGGCCAACCCGGTCGCCGGGCGGTTGAAAGGCTATGCCGGTTTTGTGCTGGCCATGTCGCTGGCCGCGATGATGTCCTTGCCGCCGGCGCCTGCCCGGCAAGCGGGCTGGTATTGCATCATCGCGCTGGCCCTCACTTTGCATCTGCCGCTGCTTGCCCGCTTGCAGCTGGCTTTGTCTGCCGCAGCCGGGTTTTGTGCCGGTGTTTCGACGGCGTCGCCGTACGTGGCAGCCATCGCCGTGCTGCTGATTTTTCCTGCCGGACTGCTGATCGGCAACCGCGCTCCGGTGCTGGCGAAAATCCTGGCGGGATGGCTGGCTGCCGTCGCCTTGCTCACCATATCGCTGGCATATCTTCCCGTCAGCCCGGGCTACATGCCCGACCATCTCGATTAGGTTTTGATATGAACAAACTACGTGGCATCGCCGGATTTGTTGTTTCGCTTTGCATGCCTGCCCAGGCGCACGACTTCTGGCTGCAACCGGAACACTTCAAAATTTCTCCCGGTGCGTCGATGCCGATGACCTTGCAGGTTGGCCATGGCCCGTTTCGCCAGCGCTCGCAGATTCCGTTGCGGCGCATAAGCCGCTTTTCCGACATCGGCATCGACGGCGGTGTCACCGACCTGCGACCTTCATTGCACGCGGGCGGCGCTACCGACGACGGCATGCTGACGTTCAAGCAGGCGGGCACCCATGTACTGCTGCTGGAGACGGATAGCAAGGCGCAGAGCCATTTGCCGGCGCTGCGCTTCAACGACTATTTGCGGGTTGAGGGGCTGACGCCGGCGCTGGAGGAGCGGCAACGGAATAAAAGCCTCAACGCGGAGGGCTCGGAGAATTACAGCCGCTGTGCCAAGGTCATCGTGCAGGTGGGGGCGGATGCCGGCGGCCGCGTGACGTCGCCGGTAGGGTTACCGCTGGAAATCGTGCCGGAGATGAATCCTCACGCACAGCCGCGGTCCGGGCGCTTGCCGATTGTCGTGCTGTACTTCGGCAAGCCGCTGGCCGGCGCCACCGTCAAATTGACCAATCTTGACCATGACGCCGAGCCGTTCGAAACTCGCGTCAGCGACAGCCGTGGCCGCGCTGACTTCGGCATGCCCCAATCCGGCCGCTGGATGCTGAACGTCATCTGGACCAGGGCGCGGCCGCGCGGCAGCGACACCGACTTTGAAACCGTCTTCTCCAGTCTCAGCTTTGGCTTCGAATAACGCGCTAGCTGATGCCCCACAGCGTGAGCGCTTCGCCAGCGATGATCTCGGGGCGTTCTTCCGGCCAGAACAGTTTGCTGCCCGCGATCATTCGCAAGCCCTTCGAATTGCCGAACATTCCGTCGAGGTAGTGCCCGCCTGGCGGGGCAAAGATCGTGTCGTCGGCGCCCCACAGGATGCGCGTGGGCACGGTGGAATTGCGCAAGCCGCCGGCGACGCCCGCCAGCACGTTGCGCTCGAGTGCCAGAGCGTAGGCGTGCACCAGGTCCTTCCTCCGTTGCGACGCCACCAAAGGCCCCAGGTAGCAATCGATCGCCTCGTCGCTCGGATTGGCCGGATTGCCGTAGCATTGGCCACCCAAGCCTTCCCTGGACCGCGCCAGCGGCTTGTCCTTGACCCATGCGGCCAGCCAGCGGTCGGCAAACGTGCCGTCATGCGCCATATCGATCACGGGCTTCAGGGCGGCTGGCGGGCAGTCGATCTCCGAGTCGCAGTTGGTCAGCAGCAGGGAGCGGATTCGCTGCGGGTGGCGCGTCAACAAGAGTTGCGCCACCGCGCCGCCGCTGTCGTTGGCAACCAGGTCGACCTGTGCGACGCCCAGTGTATCGAGCAGAGCGACCAGCATGGCGACCTGCGCATCCGGTCCAACATCCTGGCCAGCCGCCACCTCGGTGTAGCCGAGCGCCAGGAAGTCCGGTGCGATGCAGCGGCGCCATGGACTCAGCCGCTCCAGCGCTCCGCGCCATTGGAAGCTGTTCAGCGGGAAGCCATGCAGAAACAGTGCGGCTAGTCCCTGACCTTGTTCCGCGTAGGCGATGCGTCCGAAGCGCGTGGTGGCGAACTTGCGCATAGCGTGGAACCGCGCGGCGTCGATGGGGGCGGGCATGGCATGCGGTTCCGCCGCGCCGGCCAGAGCGACGGCGGCCATCGCCGCCGGCAGTGCGATAAATGTCCTGCGTTTCATGGTGTAGTCCTGTCGGATTGAAAACGCCAGCATCGCGCAACGGATGCTGGCAATCAATTACGCGCCATTTCCAGGATTGATAACCTCGGAGGTTATGGTTGTGTGTCGCAAACGTGATTAGAATGCTCTCATGGAAAATACAGCACACATAGGCGGCCTGCTGCGCGAATGGCGGCTGAGCCGCCGCCTGAGCCAGCTCGACCTGGCGCTGCAGACGGATATTTCGTCCAGGCATCTCAGCTACGTGGAAAACGGCAAGTCCAAGCCCAGCCGCGAAATGATTGCCCGGCTGACGGAGTCGCTGGCGGTGCCGCTGCGCGAGCGCAACAACCTGTTCATCGCCGGCGGATTTGCGCCGATGTACCCGGAAACCTCCATCGATACGCCCAAGCTGGCGCAGATGCGCTTTGCGATCGAAGCCATGCTGGCGCAGCAGGAGCCATATCCGGCGTTTTTGCTGAACCGGCACTGGGATGTGCTGATGGCGAACCAGGCCGCCCGCAAGCTCAACCGCTTCATGCTCGGCGGCCGCGACAGCAAACACGGCAATATATTGCACCAGATTTTCGATCCCGAAGACTTGCGGCCGGCCATCGACAACTGGGAAGATGTCGCCGGCACCCTGCTGCGCCACTTGCACAACGAAGTGGCGGCCGTGCCTTCAGACACGAAGGCCAGACAGTTGCTCGATGACATGTTGGCCTATCCCGGCGTGCCCACCCACTGGCGGCAGCGCGACCTGGCCACCGCGCCGGCGCCCATCCTGACCACCGCGTTCCGGCGCGACGGTGTGCAGATCAGCTTTTTCTCGACCATCACCACTTTTGGTACTCCGCGCGACGTCACGCTCGATGAATTGCATGTCGAAGCATGTTTCCCGACGGACGACATCACCGCCGATTTCTGCCGCCGCCTCGGTTAGGGAGGTTATTTGTGCGTAATCGCACGGTCTGCCAGGGCGCAACGGGGTATGTTGACTCACCGAATATTTCTGGCGAGTCTACCCATGTCTTATCCATTCCGTATCGTTGTGGCGCTGGCCGGGGCGTCGTTGCTCTACAGCGGCGCCGTGCTGGCCGACCCGCCTTCCCGTGTGGCGCGGCTGGCTTACAGCTCCGGCCCCGTCAGCCTTTCGCCGGTTGGCCGCGATGACTGGCAGGCGGCCGGCATCAACCGTCCGCTGGTGGCGGGCGACCGCGTCTGGGCCGCCGACGGCGCGCGCGACGAAGTGCAGGCCGGCCCGGCCAACGTGCGCATGGGCGCCAATACGCTGGTCACGCTGCTCAATGTCGACGACCGGACCACGCAGCTGCAACTGTCGCAGGGGCGCCTGAACCTGCGCGTGCGCCAGATGCGGCCGGACGAGGTGCTGGAGATCGATACGCCGAATCTGGCGTTCAATATCCGCAAGCCCGGCCACTACCGCCTCGACGTGGATGCCTCGGGCAATGCCACCCAGGTGTCGGTGATCGACGGCCAGGGCGAGGCCTATGGCGAGGGCAATGCCTATCTGATCGATCCTGGCCAGTCCTACCGCTTCGGCGGCACCAATCTGACGGATTTCAGCGTGACCCAGCCGCCGCCGGCCGACGAGTTCGACCAATGGGCAGCGCAGCGCGATCGCCGGCTAGACCATCCCGCGTCGGTGCGCTATGTTTCCAGCGACGTGGTCGGCTACGAAGATTTGGATGACAACGGCAACTGGCGCGACGTGCCGGGCTACGGCAATGTGTGGATGCCTGCCCATGTGGCGTCGGACTGGGCGCCGTACCGCGACGGCCATTGGGCCTGGGTCGACCCCTGGGGCTGGACCTGGGTCGACGATGCGCCGTGGGGCTTCGCGGTCACGCACTACGGACGCTGGGCGCAGACGCCGGCTGGCTGGGGTTGGCTGCCCGGGCCAGTGGCGCAACGGCCGGTGTACGCGCCGGCGCTGGTGGTGTTTGTCGGCGGCGCCAATCTGCTGCTCGACGAGCGCTCGCGCGATCATGGCGTGGCGTGGTTTCCGCTGGGACCGCGCGAGGTCTATCGGCCGTCGTACCGCGCCAGCCCGCGCTATGTCACCAATATCAATGTCAGCAACACGGTGGTCAACCAGACGCAGATCACCAATGTCTACAACAACGTTCAGGTCAATAACATCCGCTATGTGAACCGGCAGGCGGTAACGGCGGTGCCTGCGGCGGCGTTTGCGCAGTCGCAGCCGGTGCGCGGGCACGCGATGCACGTTTCGCCGCAGCAGCTGGCTGCTGCGCCGTTGGCGACGTCGGCCCCGGCAAGGCCGCAACGGCCTGCGCCTGGAACGCACGAGGGCCCGCGCCCTGCGCCGGCTCTTCTGGCACGGCAAGCGGTGGCCAGGACGGCGCCGGCAGCGATGGCGCCGCGGGTTCATCTGGTCAAGGCGGACCATCCCGCGGCGCCGATGCCTGTTCCTGCCCACGCCGGGCCACCGGCTCCCCAGATCGCCGCGCACGCGGATCCGCGCCGGCCGCAGCCTGGCGCCCAGCCGGCGCCGCGCGATCAGGCGCACCCACAACCCCAGCCGACGCCGAGGCCACAGGAATTGGCGCACGCACAGCCGCGCCCACAACCGATGCCGCCTCATGAGCAACCGCATCAGCAACCGCAACCGCAAACGGCGCCGAAGCCGCAGGAACTGGCGCACGCCCAGCCACGTCCACAACCGATGCCGCCGCATGAGCAACCGCATCAGCAACCGCAACCGCAAACGGCGCCGAAGCCGCAGGAACTGGCGCATGCCCAGCCACGTCCGCAACCGATGCCGCCGCATGAGCAACCGCATCAGCAACCGCAGCCAGCGCCGCGGCCGCAGGAGCTGGCGCATGCCCAGCCGCGACCGCAGCCGGCGCCGCCTCCGCATGAGCACACCCAACCTCATCCTCAACCGGCGCCTCAGCAGCACGAACAGGCGCATGGCCAGCCTCATCCGCAGCCTGGGCAGGAGCCGCCAAGCCGCGAAGCGGCGCGTCACGATCCGAAGCACGAACCCAAACGCGAATAGCCAGGAGCATATCCGTGGACTTTCCTACCCGTCATTTGAACCAGCCCTTGCCTTACGACCCGTCCTACGAAATCGAGGAGGACGACGAGGCCGGCACGATTGCCGGTCTGCAGGAGCAGATGCACTACATTGCCGACACCGTGCGCAAGGACACCGGCCACGCCCATCGCGGCGTGCACGCCAAGAGCCACGGCCTGCTGCGCGGCCGGTTGCGCGTGCTGGACAACCTGCCTCCCGACTATGCGCAGGGCTTGTTCGGCAACGCCGGCGGCGAGTGGCCGGTGGTGATGCGGCTGTCGACCACGCCGGGCGATATGCTGGACGACAAAGTCTCCACGCCGCGCGGCATGGCCATCAAGGTCATCGGCGTGCCGGGCGAACGCCTGCCCGGCGGCGGGGCCGATGTCACGCAGGATTTCGTCATGGTCAACGGCCCGGTGTTCCTGGCGCCGACCGCAAAAAAATTCCTTGGCAGCGTCAAGCTGCTGGCCGCCACCACCGACAAGGCGCCGGCGCTGAAGGAGGCGTTGTCGGCCGCCTTGCGCGGCACCGAAAAGGCGCTGGAAGCCGTGGGCGGCGAGAGCGGCACGCTCAAGGGCCTGGGCGGCCAAGCGGAAACCCACATCCTCGGCGAGACCTTCTTCACTCAGGTGCCGGTGCTGTACGGCCGCTACATGGCCAAGCTGTCGCTGGCGCCGGCGTCGCCGGAACTGCTGGCGCTGCGGGACAAGGAAGTCGACCTGGAGCACAAGCCCAACGGCCTGCGCGCGGCGGTGGTGGACTTTTGCACCGTGCACGGCGCCGAATGGGAGTTAAGGGTGCAACTGTGCACCGATCTGCAAACGATGCCGATCGAAGACGCCTCGGTGGAATGGACCAGTCCCTGGATCGCGGTGGCGCGCATCACCACGCCGCCGCAGGCCGGCTGGACCCACGGCCTGTCGGTGCTGGTCGACGACGGCATGCAGTTCAGCCCATGGCACTGCCTGGCCGCACATCGCCCGCTCGGCTCCATCATGCGGGTGCGGCGCGCCGTGTATGAAGCGTCGGCCCGCTTCCGCGCCCGGCGCAACGGCGCGCCGCTGGCCGAGCCGCACAATCTCGACAACTGGAAAGAGCACTGATCAGGATTCGCCGTAGCGTCCGCGTATCTCGCTGAGCACGCCTTGCCGCTCGAGGCGCTGGATGGCGCCGTTCAGCAACTCTAACTGTGCCTGCGTGGTGCTGTCTTTATTCAGCATCAGGTGCACCGGCGCGCGCAGCACGGTGAACGGCAGCGCGCTGATGGCGAGGCCTTGCTCCCTGGCTTCGTGGCGCAGCGCGGCGGTGTCGCCGAGGATCAGGTCGGCGCGGCCGGCCTCGAGCATGCGCACGCCTTGCTGAAAGCTGAGGAAGGTGCTCAGCAGTCCCGATTGCGCCAGCTCGGGCTGCACACGCGCGTAGGCCTTGCCATACCAGCCCATCTTGGGCGCCAGCAATGACAGCTTGTTGCGCGCCAGCGCATCGAGACTGCCGATGCCCCGGTAGCCGGCCAGCTTGCCGGTAGGGACGAACACACTGACGGTTTCATAGCGGTAAGCGATGCTGAAGCGCGCGTACTTGCGGCGCTCGGCCGTGTCCGAGGCCGCCAGCAGCAGGTCGATGCCGCCTTGTTCGAACTGGCGTTGCCGGCGCGCGGTCGGCAACTCGGGCAGCAGCTGCAGCGTGCAGCCCGCTTCCTTCACAATGGCTTGCGCCAGTTCCCAGTCCAGGCCGGCGGGCGGCGAGTTGGGTTTGCTGTAAAGATAAGGCGGCCATTGTTCCATCGCCAGCTTCAGCTGGCAGGATTCCGCCGTGGCGGCCCAGGCTGGTATGACAATTGCATGCGTCAACGCCATGACGGATAACACGTGACGCGCTTGCATGGAGATACCCCTTCTTGGCCTTTGGCTACAATTTGCCAGATGTGACGGGAATGTCAAGCGCACCTTTGCCTGCCCACCCACCACTATAAGGACCAACATGATTCGATTCCGCTTTCACCTCTCCCGCTTGCTGGCGCTGGCCAGCCTGAGTGCCGCCATGCTGGCGCCGCTGCCGTCGCAGGCCGGCTCGGCGCTGGTGCTGCTGACCGACTTCGGCACCTCGGACGGCGCGGTGTCGGCCATGCACGGCGTGGCCTACGGCGTCGATCCGACGCTGACCGTGTCCGACCTGACGCACCAGATACCGGACTACGACATCTGGCTCGGCGCCTACCGCCTGTACCAGACCGCCAACTATTGGCCCAAGAGCAGCGTGTTCGTGGCGGTGGTCGATCCGGGCGTGGGCACCAGCCGCAAGTCGGTGGTGTTGAAAACCACGGAAGGCCGCTACTTCGTCGGCCCCGACAACGGCCTGTTCACGCTGATCGCCGAGCGCGACGGCGTGGCCGAGCTGCGCGAGATCGACGAGACCGTCAACCGCCTGCCGGGCTCGGGCGAGTCCTACACCTTCCACGGCCGCGACGTGTATGCCTATGTCGGCGCGCGGCTGGCGTCCGGCGCGATCCGCTACGACGAGGTCGGCCCGCTGCTGCCGAGCGCTTCGGTGGTGAAGATCCCTTACCAGCAACCCGTGCGCAAGGGCGGGGTGGTGCGCGGCATCGTGCCGGTGCTTGATGAAAAGTACGGCAACGTCTGGACCAATATTCCCAAGTCGCTGTTCGACGAGCTGCAGATCGCGCTGCACGACAAGGTGCGGGTGCGCATCCTGCACGGCGGCAAGCAGGTGGCCAGCGTGGTGGCGCCGTATGAAAACACCTTCGGTGGCGTGGCGGCCGGCAAGCCGCTGGTCTATATGAACAGCCTGATGGATGTCGCCGTGGCCATCAGCCAGGGCAATTTCGCCGTCAGGCACCATGTGGGCTCCGGTGTCGACTGGGAGATTGAAGTGAGCAAGGCATCGTCGTCGAGGAAATAGATCTCTATTGTGCGCCGTCAGACAATACAGTTGTTACACTTTCACTTTCTGAATCTAGGCGCCTTATGTCTGCATTACCTGTTTCCACCTCATCCGCGGTAGCCGAGCCGGCCTGGCGCTTCATCGGCGGCGGCACGCCCATGCGCGACATGGTGCAAGCCCATGCGTGGGAAGACACGCCGCTGGGACCGATCGCCGGTTGGCCGGCCTCGCTGCGCACCAGCGTCGGCATCGTCCTGCACTCGGTGCATCCGATGTTCCTGTGGTGGGGCGAGCAGCTGGTGCAGGTGTATAACGACGCCTACGTGCCGTGCTTCGGCGCCGGCAAGCATCCGGCCGCGCTGGGCCAGCCCGGCCGCGAGTGCTGGCCGGAGACCTGGCCCATCATCGGCCCGCAGATCGACTGCGTGCGCAACGGCGGCGAATCGCAGTGGTATGCCGACAACCTGGTGCCGATCTGGCGCAACGGCCGCATCGAGGATGTCTACTGGAGCTACACCTACACGCCGGTGTTCGACGAGCACGACCGCGTCGGCGGGGTGCTGGTGGTGTGCACCGAAACCACGTCCCAGGTGCTGGCCGAGCGCCGCCGCCACGGGCTCGACATGCTGGCGCGCAGCCTGCTCAACTGCCGCAGCGAACAGGACGTCCTCGCCAGCATCGCGCAGTGCGTGGCCGACAATGCGGCCGACCTGCACGGCGTCGAGCTGTACCACGGCGATCCGCCGGTCGAGCAGGGCGACGGCACGCTGGTCATCCGCAGCGCCGAGCTGCAACTGTGCGACGACCTGGCGCTGGTGTTCCGGCTGTCGCCGCGGCTGCCTCTGGACCACAACTATCGCCAGTTCCTGGAACAGATCACGGCCGCCGTGTGCGCCACGCTGAGCCGGCTGGAAAGCGACCGCGCGCTGGCGCAGGCGATGGCGGAGAGCGAGCGCCTGAACATCGACCTGAACATGTCCTCGCGCATCAAGGATGAATTCCTGGCGATGCTGGGCCACGAGCTGCGCAATCCGCTGGCACCCATCGTCACCGCGCTCAAGCTGATGAAGCTGCGCGACACCGGCAGCGCCAACGAGCAGGCCGTGATCCAGCGCCAGGTCGACCACCTGGTGCGGCTGGTCGACGATTTGCTGGACGTGTCGCGCATCGCCAGCGGCAAGGTCGAGCTGCGCAAGGAAACCGTGGCGCTGGCGGACGTGCTGAACAAGGCGATCGAAATGACCAGCCCGCTGCTGGAGCAGAAGCAGCACCAGTTGCTGGTCGACCTGCCCACCGCGCGCTGGCATGGCGATCCGGCGCGGCTGGCGCAGGTGGTGTCCAACCTGCTGAGCAACGCCGCGCGCTACACGCCGGCCGGCGGCCACATCACGCTGTCGACCCGCATCAAGGGCGACTGCCTGCAGATCCAGGTGACCGACGACGGCAACGGCATAGCGCCGACCTTGCTGCCGCACATCTTCGACCTGTTCGTGCAGGGCAACCGCCAGCTGGACCGCGCCAAGGGCGGGCTGGGTATCGGCCTGGCGCTGGTGCGCAACCTGGTGCAGATGCATGGCGGCGAGGTCAGCGCCTACAGCGCCGGCGAAGGACGCGGCAGCACCTTCACCTTGACCTTGCCCGGGTCGGTGGTGGCCGAGGCCGAAACGCCGGCCGCGGCGGCGCCGGAAACCATGGCCGGCCATGGCGCCAGCGTGCTGGTGGTGGACGACAACCAGGACGCCGCCGATTCGCTCGGCGACTTGCTGGGCGCGCTGGGCTACAGCGCGACGGTGGCCTACGATCCGGCCCACGCCATCGTCGCCGCCGGCGGCGCCATGCCGCAGGTGGCCATCCTCGACATCGGCTTGCCCGGCATGGACGGCTTCGAACTGGCTGGCCATCTGCGCGGCCTGCCGGACGGCGCGGCGCTGAAGCTGATCGCGCTGTCCGGCTACGGCCAGGAGCACGACAAGTCGCGCAGCCGCGCGGCCGGCTTCGATGCCCATCTCGTCAAACCCGTCAATATCGCCGAACTGCAAACCGTGCTGGACACCCAGATTGGTTGAAGTTATCAAAAATAGTTGTATATTTCTTAAATAAGCCATTAAAATAGCCTCGTGGAAACTTTTGTCTGGCACGAGGACGGTATGGAACTGGTTTACAAGAACGAAAAAACGCTGTTTGCGATCATGCTGGGCGTGTCCGTGCTGATCTGGGCCGGGCTGCTGCTGGGAACCATGGGCATGGCGCTGGTGTGGCTGCTGCTGTTTTTCATCTCCTGGTGTTTCGCCCAGTCGGCGCTGGTGTCCTATCTGCGCGGCACGGCGGTGCGCATCACGCCGCAGCAGTTTCCCGACCTGCAGCAGCGCATCATCACCTGCTGCCAGCGCCTCGGGCTGGAGCAGGCGCCGGAGGCCTACCTGCTGCAGATGGGCGGGCTGTTCAACGCCTTCGCCACGCGCTTCCTCGGCAATCACTACATCGTGCTGTACTCGGACGTGGTCGATGCGCTGGAGGACAAGCCGGACGCGATCAATTTCTATATCGGCCACGAGATCGGCCACATCAAGCGCAACCACCTGCGCTGGTCGGCGCTGCTGGCGCCGGCTTCGCTGGTGCCGCTGCTGGGCGCGGCCTATGCGCGCGCCCGCGAATACACCTGCGACCGCCACGGCTTCCACGCCTGCGACGATTTGAAAAGCGCGCAGGTCGGGCTGGCGGCGCTGGCCGCCGGCGGCAAGCGCTGGCGCCAGCTGAGCACGGCGGGCTACGCGGCGCAGGCGCGCGAGTCCTCCGGCTTCTGGATGTCGTTCCATGAACTGGTCGGCGACTACCCGTGGCTGGTCAAGCGCATGGCCGTGGTCAAGGGCCTGGCCGCCGGTACAGAAGTCGAGCAACCCGGCCGCCACGGCCTGGCCTATGTGCTGGCGCTGTTCGTGCCGCGCCTGGGCGTCGGCGGCCTCGGATCGCTGATCGGCGTGGTGGCGCTGGCCGGCGTGCTGGCCGCCGTGGCGATTCCCGCCTACAGCGACTACACGGCGCGCGCCCGCATGGCCCAGGTGGTGGCGGTCGGCCACGGCGCGACGGCGGCGGTGGAGCGCTACTTCTACGCCAACGGCCGCGGCCCGGCCACGCTGGCGCAGGCCGGCTATGCGATGGACGACCCCAGCCACGTGGTGCAGGAGGCCACCGTCGACGCCGGCAACGGCATGGTGCGCGTGTTCCCGGCCGATCCCGGCTACCGCGGCAAGGCTATTGCTTTCACGCCAAGAGTGGACGAGAATAAGCGTGTCGTCTGGCAATGTGGCAGCGAGGAAATTCCCGCACGCGTGCTGCCGCCGGACTGCCGCAACTAACGCAAGGATACCGTTGACCTCTGCCCTGGAAATCGCCGCCAATGTCGTCATGACGGTTTCCATCGTGCTGGCGGGGCGCAACAATGTGCACTCGTGGTGGCTGGGCGTGGTGGGCTGCTCGATGTTTGCCGCGCTGTTCTACGGCGTCAACCTGTACGCCGACGTCGCGCTGCAGCTGTTCTTCATCGTCACCTGCCTGATCGGCTGGCTGCGCTGGGTGCGCGGCGACGCCGGTTCCGCGCTGCCGATCAGCCGCGCGCGGCTGGGCGCGCTGGGCTGGATGGTCGCCGTCGGCCTGGCCGCCACCGTCGTCTACGGCCTGATGCTACAGGCTTACACCAACGCCTACGCCCCCTTCATCGATTCCGCCGTGCTGATGTTCAGCATCGTGGCCCAGCTGCTGCTGATGGGGCGGCGGCTGGAAACCTGGCCGTTCTGGCTGCTGGTGAACACCATCTCGGTGCCGCTGTACGCCAGCCGGGGGCTGTATCTGACCGCCGTGCTGTATGCGGCTTATTGGCTCAATGCGCTGGTCTCGTGGTTGTTCTGGCGCCGCCAAATGACAAAGGAGACATCATGCAATGGTTCTATGACCTGAAAATCGGCAGGAAGCTGATACTGGCGTTCGCGCTGGTCATTGCGCTGACCTGTTTCCTGGGCCTGTTCTCGCTGGGGCAGCTGGCCAAGGTCAACCAGGCGTCCACCGACATCGCCACCAACTGGCTGCCGGCGGTGCGCTACCTGGGACAGATGCAGGCGTCGATGTCGCGCTACCGCATCTCCGAGGCGACCCACATCCTGCTGGCGGAAGACAGCGAAATGACGGCCACCGACAAGTCGATGGCGACCCGGCTCGAGACGCTGCGCAAGCAGCAGGCCGCGTACGCGGCGCTGGTGTCGGAGCCGGAGGAAAAGCGCATCTACGGCGAGCTGCAGAAGTCGCTCGACGACTACCTCGCCACTAGCGGCAAGCTGACCGCGCTGTCGCGCGAAGGCAAGAAGGACGAGGCGCGCGCGCTGTTCCGCGGCGGCTCCAACAAGCTGTTCCGCCAGGCCAACGAGCAGCTCGACGCGCTGATCAAGATCAACGACGACGGCAGCGCCGGGGCCGACCGCTCCGCCGGCGACACCTACGCGATGTCGCGCAGGCTGATCCTCGGCACGCTGGCGGTGCTGATCGTGGTCAGCATGGTGCTGGCGACGGCGGTGGCGCGCATCGTCTCGACGCCGCTGGAAGAGGCGGTGACGATTGCCCAGCGCGTCGCCGACGGCGACCTGACCGGCCACATCGTCAGCCACGCCAGGGATGAAACCGGCCAGCTGATGGACGCGCTCAAGGCCATGAACGACAGCCTGCTGCGGGTGGTGGGCCAGGTGCGCAGCGGCACCGACACCATCGCCACGGCGTCGGCGGAAATCGCCAGCGGCAACCTGGACCTGTCCAGCCGCACCGAAGGCCAGGCCAGTTCGCTGGAGGAAACCGCGTCGGCGATGGAGGAACTGACCAGCACCGTCAAGCAGAACGCCGACAACGCGCGCCAGGCCAACCAGCTGGCGCAATCGGCGTCCGGCACCGCCGCCGACGGCGGCAAGGTGGTGGGCGAGGTGATCGCGACGATGGAATCGATCAGCGCGTCGTCGCGCAAGATCGTCGACATCATCAGCGTCATCGACGGCATCGCGTTCCAGACCAACATCCTGGCGCTGAACGCGGCGGTCGAGGCGGCGCGCGCCGGCGAACAGGGACGCGGCTTCGCCGTGGTGGCCACCGAGGTGCGCAACCTGGCCCAGCGCAGCGCGGCGGCGGCCAAGGAAATCAAGGCGCTGATCGACGATTCGGTAGTGCAGGTCGACAGCGGCACGGCGCTGGTGCAGCAAGCCGGCAGCACGATGGCGGCCGTGGTGGCCAGCGTGCAGCGGGTCAGCGACGTGGTGGCGGAAATCTCCTCCGCCAGCAGCGAGCAGAGCACCGGCATCGAGGAAGTCAACAAGGCCATCGTGCAGATGGACGAGGTGACGCAGCAGAACGCCGCGCTGGTCGAGCAAGCGGCGGCGGCCGCCGGCGCGCTTCAGGACCAGGCCGCCAGCCTGGCCGGCGTGGTCAGCGTGTTCCGCCTGCGCTGACTCTCGGCGTCAGCCCTGCGGCGTCTTGCGCAGCTGGTTGGCCTGGCGGAAGGCGCTGGGCGTGATGCCCATGCGCTCGCGGAAGGCGGTGGCGAAGTTGCCGGCGTTGTTGAAGCCGATCAGCAGCGCGATATCCTGCACGTCGATGTCGGTTTCCCTCAGCAGCTCCTCGCCGCGCCGTATGCGCGCCTCGCGGATGTAGGCGAACACCGTCATGCCGGTTTGCTCGCGGAAGACCTGCGACAATTTTTCGCGGTAGGTGCCGACGTTGCGGGCGATCTCGGCCAGGCCGGGCAGCGACGCCAGGTTGTCTGCGATCAGGCGCTTGGCGGCGTTGACGATGACCGCGTCCGGTTCGGCGTCCGGGGTGCCGGCGGCCGCCGGCTGAGCGGGCGAGTGTGCCTGTGCCTGCGACTGCGCCTGGCTGGCGCGGCGCGCCAGGTTCAGATGCACCTGGATGCGCGCCGCCAGTTCCCCCGATGAAAACGGCTTGGATACGAAATCGACGCCGCCTATCGACAAGCCCATGATGCGCTCCTCGTCGGCATCGGCGCCGCTGAGGAAGATGATGGGGATATGTTCGGTGACGGGATTGGCCTTGAGCAGCCGGCAGGCGGTGTAGCCGTCCATATTGGGCATGCGCACATCGAGCAGGATCAGGTCGGGCTGATCGGCCAGCGCCAGCTGGTAGCCCTGCAGGCCGTTGAAGGCGACCGACACGCGATACGGCAATTCGCTCAGCAGGTCGACCAGCACCCGCTGTTCGAACGCGGAATCGTCCACGATGAGGATCTTGCGCTGTTGGCTGTCGCTGGCATTTTGCATGGCCGGCCCTGATACATGGTTGATAAGGTTTTGTCACGCCCTGTTGCGTATTATGCCTATCTTTTAAAATTTTTTGATAGTTTTCTCCTGTAGAGCTCGGCTTGCATGGTTGTTGCAAATTTTGCCTATCCTCAAAATATTTTTCATAGATTTCTACGCTAGCAAAACCGTAGCCGCCTGTGGCAAAAGCACGTGTTTCCTGGATCGTTAATAATGAAATCGACTGTTCAGGGCGGCGCCCGCCGACCCGGAAAATCGTAGAAGAATCAATCCTATTGTGCAAAATGCAATTTTTGTTTGCTAATCTGGAACAGAGGAGTCAAAAAAATGAAACATACCGATTTTGGTCGCATGTCCTGCCCCATCGCACGCAGCCTGGGCAAGGTGGGTGAGTGGTGGAGCATCCTGATCCTGCGCGACGCCTTTTATGGCCTGTCGCGTTTCGACGAATTTGAAAAGAGCCTGAAGATCGCGCCGAACATGCTGACCCGCCGCCTGGCCGGGCTGGTCGAAGGCGGCCTGATGGAGCGCCGCCTGTACAGCACCCGTCCGCCGCGCTACGAATATGTGCTGACCAAGTCCGGCCGCGATTTCAAGCCGGTGCTGCTGGCCTTCATCGCCTGGGGCAACGACCACCTGGCACCGGAAGGCGCCAGCCTGCTGGTGGTCAGCCGGGAAACCGGCAAGCCGGCCGACCAGGTGCTGGTCGACGCCAATAGCGGCCTGGCCATCAACGACGAGGACTATATGTTCGCGCCGGGACCTGCCGCCACCGACGTGATGCGCACGCGCCTGATCGAAATCAGCAAGCACGCTTCCTGACGCGCTACAACGCCGGTTCCAGCTGGGCGTAGACGGCGTTGGCCACTTTGGCCAGCGCCGCCTTGTCCAGGTTGCCGGACAGGGCATAGCCGAACTGCCCGTCTATCCAGTAGAACACGCCGACCTGGCCTTCCTGCGCAAAGCGGAAGCCGGTTTCCCGGTTGTGCGTTTGTTCCGTCGATACATACAGCGTCAGGCGCGCGCCGCCGGCGTCGCGGTACATGAATTGCGCCACCGGCCCGCTCTGGCCGGGCAGCAAACGTCCCCCTTCCAGCTCATAGCCCTGCGCCGCCAGTTGCGGCGGTTTCAGCGGCGCGCCCAGGCGTTTCGACAGCCAGGCCACCAGGTGCGCCTGCTGGTCGGCGCCCACTTCGACCGGGTGCCGCACTTCCGGCGTGTAGACCACGTGGGCCAGCGCGGCGCGGCGCGGCAGCGCGGCCAGGCTGGCGGCGGCGTTCGGCGCATTGTCGGCCGACAGCGCCTGCAGCGCGGCCTGGTCGGCGGCGCCGTGCAGCAGCCAGCCGGCGCCGCCGCCGGCCAGCGTCAGCGCCAGCATCGCGGCGGCGCGCAGCGGCAGCGGCCAGGCTGGGGCTGGGCCTGGGCCCCGGCCTGGCGGGCGCGCCGTCATCGCCGCCGGCACGGGCTCGTCCAGCAGCGGGTTGAAGACCGCGCGCAGTGCGGCGTTTTGTTCGCGGTAGGCTTGCAGCCGGGCCGCTTCGGCCGGATGCAGTTCCAGATAGGTATCGACCGCGCCGGCGCGCGCCGGCGGCAGGCGGCCATCGACCCAGGCTTGCAGTTCGGCTTCGGTTACGGTGGCGTTCATTTGACGACCTTTAGCGGAGAGGGCAGGGGCTGGCCCGCCATAATCAGGCGCAGCCTTTCGCGCGCACGGGACAGGCGCGACATCACGGTGCCCAGCGGAATATCCAGCGCGGCGGCCACTTCGTCGTAACTCAATTCTTCCAGCGCCACCAGCAGCAGCACGTCGCGCTGTTCGGGCGGCAATTGTTGCAGCGCCCGGTCCATGTCGCGCAGGGCGAGGCGGCCGGCGCTGCCGTCGACGCCGGCCAGCGGCAGGTCGTCATCCAGCGCTTCGGTGGCCAGCGCCGGGCGGCGCTGGCTGTCCACATGCAGGTTGTGCATGATGCCGAACAGCCAGGCGCGCATGTCGCTGCCGCGCCGCCACGAGGACAGCTTGTCCCAGCCGCGTTCGATGGTGTCCTGCACCAGGTCGTCGGCGTCGGCGCGGCCGCCCAGCAGCGCCCGCGCGTAGCGGCGCAGGCGCGGGATACAGGCGATCAGGCGCTCGCCGTCGTCTTGCAGCGACATGGATGGGCTTAGTCCTTGACGACGTGCCAGATGTCCTTGAAGTTGTCGCCGTTGCGGTCGCCCGGCTTGACGTCCTTCTTGAACGTGTACAGCGGCTTGCCGTTGTAGGCCAGCTGCTTGGCGCCGTCGTCGCGGGTGATCACCGAATACGGCGGGGCCACGCTGGCGGATGGCGCCACGGCTGGCCAGTTCTCGCTGCACGGACCGTTGCAGGCGCTCTTGCCGGCGCTGTCCTTGTCGAAGGTGTAGACGGTCATGCCGGCGCTGTTGACCAGCACGCCGTCCTTTTTCATGACGTCGTCGGCATGGGCGGCGCCGGCCAGCAGCGCGGCAGCGAGGAGGGAGGTCAGGCGTATCATGGTTTTCATGGCGTTTTCCTTGGTATGGTTGAGTGAACTGCGGACGTTGCAATTGCGTATACGTAAGGTACGGCCCGTATATTCCCGCGACCGTAAAATAAATCTCCGATCAGTTCATCTTGAGAGGGGAGCAACATGAATAAACTCCATCGCATCATCACCGCCAGCCTGGCCGCTGCGGCAATGACGTCATCCTACGCCCAAACGCTGAACAAGGGCGATCAGCACATACTCGCACAACTGGCGCAGGCCAATATGGCCGAGGTCGCGGCCGGCAAGATCGCACTGGAAAAAGCCTCGTCGCAGGAGGTCAAGACCTTCGCCCAGCAGATGGTGGACGATCACACCAAGGGCCTGCAAGCGGTGCAGGACGTGGCGCGCAGCAAGAACGTCACGCTGCCGACCGAGCCGGACGCCAGGCACAAGAAAATGGCCGACAAGCTCAACGGCCTGAGCGGCACGGCCTTCGACAAGGCTTACCTGGCCAATGCCGGCGTGCGCGACCACAACGAGGCGCACAAGCTGGTCGCCAGCGCGCAAAAGAAAGCCAGCGATCCGGACGTCAAGGCGCTGGCCGCCAAGCTGCAGCCGACCGTCGATCAGCACTTGCAAACTGTGCAAGCAATGGCGGCCGGCGGCACCTCCAAACAGTAGCGCCGGATATTTCTTCCAGTAAGATAATTTCCGTGCGGAACTAAATTCTCTTTGATTTCAGGGACTTGGAAGGGAGGAATAGTGCCGTCCGTAAACTGTGGAATAATGCCGGCTATGGCGTTATATGCGCCCAGGCAATGGGCTGCGGCCCACAGGAAAAGGAAGTCATTTGGTGGATATGTTTGCGCTCGATGAAGAGCTGGCGCAGTGGCAGGAGGAGTTGTCGGAAGCGCAAGGCTTGCCCCGCCTGCGGCTGTTGACGGCGCTCGCCTGGCACAACCGCCAGCGCGACCCGGTGCGCGCGCAAGCCCTTTCCGCAGAGATTGTTCCGCTGCTGGACCTGCTGCCGCCGTCGCAGGTGGCGCTGAGCCGCGCTCGGCTGCTGCTGATCTCCGCCGAATCCGAATGGCTCAACGGCCAGCTTGACTCCGCCCAGTACCAGGCCGAACAGGCGCTGGCGCTGTGTGACCAAGCCGCCGCCGTGCTGCCGGAGGAGTCCAGCCTGGGCCGCGCCGACGCCTGCTGGGTGCTGGCCTGGATCGCCAACGACCGCGGCGCCAGCTCCACCGGCGACGGCTGGCTGGAACGGGCGGCGGCCGCCGCGCGCGCCGGCGCCGATCCGGTGCGCGTCGACGTCATCGACGCCGCCGCCGGCATCTGCGACACCTTCGGCGACTGGCAGCTTGCGCAGCAACGCTGGAGCGGCCGCTTCAGCGCCGGCCTGGACGGCGTGGCGCCCATCGCCGCCGGCTGGATCAGCGATTTCTTCGGCACCTGCGCGTTCCAGCGCAGCGAGTACGGCCGCGCCATCGGCCACCTGATGCTCAGTTTTGAAACCGCGCTGGCGACGGGGCAGATACGCCGCGCGGTCATCGTCGCCACCAACATCGGCAACGGCTTCACCAGCCTGAACGCGCATGAAGCGGCGCTGGACTGGATGCAGCGCGGCCTCGATCTGGCGCGCCCCACCGGCTGGCCGCTGAGCATCGGCATGTGCCTGATGCAGACCGCCGAAACGCTGCGCCAGCTGGGCCAGCGCGAAGCGGCGCAATCGCTGCTGCGCGAAGCGCTGACGACGCTGGCGCCGTTGTCCGGTTCGCGCGCCTACGCGGTGGCGCTGGAATACCAGGGCGACCTGGCGCTGGACCTGGGCAACCACGCGGCGGCGCTGGACAGCTTCACCCGCCTGGCCTCGCGCGGCGATGCGCTGGGCCAGAGCGATTTCCAGAGCAGCGCGCGTCGCGGCCAGGCACACGCGCTGTCGCACCTGGCGCGTCCCGCCGAGGCGCTGGCGGCTGCGCAAGGCGCGCTGACGCTGGCGCGCGAGCATGCCGACGCCTCCAGCCAGATCGCCGCGCTCAGCGTGCTGGCCGACATCCATGCGCGCCACCGGCTGCCGGCGCCGGCCGACATGAAGGCCGCCAACCCGATGCTGCATTACCTGCAGCTGGCGCTGGAAATCGCCGCCACCATCGAAGGCTACACGGTGCCGGGATCGCTGCTCGACGCGACCGCGCGCGAGCACGCCGCCATCGGCGATTTCGAACGCGCCTATGCGATCTCGCTGCAGGCCAGCGCCTCGCGCGATTTGACGCACAGCCAGCAGGCCACCAACCGCGCCATCGCGATGCAGGTGCAATACCAGACCGAGCGCGCGCAGACGGAGGCCGAGCATCACCGCCAGCTGGCCGCCGCCGAGGCGCAGCGCGCCGCAGTGCTGCAGCAGACCAGCGCCACGCTGGAGCACCTGAGCGCGATCGGCCAGGAGATCACCGCGCACCTGGATGCGGCGGCGGTGTTCCGCGCGCTGGACCGCCACGTGCATGGCCTGCTCGACGCCACCCACTTCTCGATCTTCCTGCTGGAGCCCGGTGGCGAGTGGCTGGCCTGCGCCTTCGGCGTCGAGGTGGGCAGGCCGCTGCCCGCGGTGCGCGTGCCGCTGTCGGATCCGAACGCCAATTCGGCGCGCTGCGTGCGCGAGCGCCGCGAGATCCTGGTGGAGCTGGGCGAGGAGGATGTCACGCCGAACCTGATCCCCGGCACGCTGCAGACCCTGAGCCTGCTGTTTGCGCCGCTGCGCGTGGGCGACCGCGTGCTGGGCGTGATGACGGTGCAGTCGCTGCGGGCGGGCGCCTACGGCGAACGCGAACGGCTGATCTTCCGCACGCTGTGCGCCTACGGCGCGATCGCGCTCGACAACGCCAGCGCCTACCGCCAGGTGGCGGCGACGCTGAAGACGCTGAGCACGACGCAGGAACAGCTGCTGGAAAAGAACCTGGAACTGGAACGGGCCTACAAGGCGCTGGAGGAGGTCAGCCTGACCGACCAGCTGACGGGCCTGCGCAACCGCCGTTTCTTCCTGCAGAATGTCGACGCCGACGTCGCCATGAGCCTGCGCGGCTACGACGCCGGCCAGCACCGCGAGCTGACCGAATGCGATCTGCAGGCGGCCAACGACCTGGTGTTCTTCATGGTCGACCTGGACCACTTCAAGGAAGTGAACGACCGCTACGGCCACGCGGCCGGCGATGCGATCCTGGTGCAGATGCAGGAGCGCCTGCGCGAGGTGTTCCGCGAATCGGACTACGTCATCCGCTGGGGCGGCGAGGAATTCCTGGTGCTGGCGCGCGCCACCCATCGCGACGAGGCGCGGGCGGTGGCCGAGCGCATGCGCCGCGCGGTGGCGGACCGCGACTTCGACCTGCCGGACGGCGGCCGCCTGGCCAAGACCTGTTCGATCGGCTTTGCCTGCTTCCCGTTCATGCCGGAGCAACCGCGCCTGCTGTCCTGGTCGCAGGTGGTGGAACTGGCCGATCAGGGCCTGTACATTGCCAAGCGTTCCGGCCGCAATGCCTGGGCGGCCCTGTATAGCACCGAGGCCACGCGGCCGGACGGCATCTTCCCGCGCCTGATGCGGCAGCTGGACCGGGCGCTGACGGACGGCGAGGTGCGGCTGGTCAGCAATTTGACCGGGCCGCTGGTGCTGGACGGCGAGCGTCGCCGCGTCGGCCTGTCGAGCGATCTGGAAACCTAAGGCGCTTCCACCACCACGTCACAATTGAGCGTATTGGCGATGTAGCACTTGTCGTGCGCCTCGTGGTGGATCGCCTCCAACTCTTCCGCACCAGGCGGCGCCGTGCCGGCGAAGGTGATCGCCGGGCGCAGCGTGATGCGCGTCATCGCCATTTTCCCTTGGGCGTTTTTACCCAGCAGGCCGATGGCGTTGTCGCGATACGCATCGACCGTGTGGCCCCGCTTGGCCGCGATCGACAGGAAGAACAGCATATGGCAGCTGGATGCGGCGGCCACCAGCGCTTCCTCGGGATCGACGGCGGCGGCGTCGGACATCGGCAGCGGCACGGACAGCGGCGAGGACGAGGCGGGCACCGTGGCGCCGCCGTCGAAATGCCAGGTGTGCGCGCGACTGTAGCGCTGCCCGTGAAAATCCTGCCCGTTGCGGTTCCACTCCACCTGTGCTTCGAATTGCATGTTCCGCTCCTTCGATGAGATGGCCCATATGATAACCCTTTGCTTGCGTTTTGCTTGCGCTTTTACTTGATATACTGTCGGCTCCTCCCCTCGCACCCTACGCCATGACCAAGACGCGCTGCAGCTGGGCCAATCCGGCCAATCCCCTTTATCTTGAATACCACGACAAGGAATGGGGCGTGCCTTGCCACGACGAGCGCCGTTTGTTCGAGATGCTGAACCTGGAAGGCGCGCAGGCCGGCCTGAGCTGGGAGACGATACTCAACAAGCGCGAGAACTACCGCGCCGCCTTCGACCAGTGGGACGCCGAAAAAATCGCCGCCTATGACGCGGACAAGGTGGCCGAGCTGCTGGCCAATGCCGGCATCGTGCGCAACCGCCTGAAGGTGGCGGCGGCGATCACCAATGCCCAGGCCTACCTGCGCCTGCGCGACAGCGGAACGACGCTGGACCAGTGGCTGTGGGCATACGTGGCAGGCAAACCGCTGGTCAATGGCAAGGGGCCGCGCCCGGCGAAGACGGAGCTGTCCGACCGCATCTCCAAGGACCTGGCCAAGCTGGGATTCAAGTTTGTCGGCTCGACGATTATCTACGCCTACATGCAGGGCATCGGCATGGTGAACGATCACGATCCGGCCTGCTTCTGCAGGGCGCGCAAGTAATGACACAGCGGATTTGCCGGGTGGTGCTCGATACCGATTTCGGACTCGGCGAGCGCTTCACGGCGGCATGGCGGGAGCGCGCGCAGAAGGGCGGCCTGCAAAGTAAACTGCATTACGTGGCGGTGGTGGCTCAAGTGCCGCCGGCGGCGCAGATAGCCGATGCGCAGCTGCGCTCCTTGTGGCCGCTGAACGTGCCGGGCTTACACCGCATCTTGCTCGACGATGGCCGCGTGACGCTGGACCTGCTGGCCGGCGCGTTGGACGCGGTGCTGCCGCAGATAGATGCGCGCGTCGATGCGTTCCACGTCGCGGCGATGCCCGCGCCGAGTGCGACGGCTCTGGCGCGCGGCCTGGCGAAGCTGGCGGTGCAGGGCGCCAGCTTGCGCGCCGAGGCGCCGGACGAAGCGCTGGTGTGGGCATTGACCGCGGCAGGCTTTAGCTGCCAAACCATCGAAGGCACGCGCGATGTCGGCGCCGTCTACCAAAGCCGCAGGCCGCAGCCAGCCGCGCCGCCGGAACCGGTACGCCGCGCCATCGTGATCGGCGCCGGACTGGCCGGCTCCTCAGCCTGCCAGCGCCTGTGCGCGAACGGCTGGCAAGTCACGCTGATCGAACGGCACGCGGAACCGGCGCAGGAGGCGTCCGGCAATTTGGCCGGCATCTTCATGCCGCTGCTGTCGAAGGACGACAACATCCCCACGCGGCTGAGCCGCGCCGCCTATCTGTTCGCCCTGCGCGAGTGGCAGCGGCTGGGAGGCGTCGGCGCTGCGTTCGACGGCCAGCGTTGCGGCGTGCTGCAACTGGCGCGCGACGCCGCGCATGCCAAGGTCCAGCGGGACGTGGTCGAAGCCTGGAACTACCCGCCTGAGTACGCGCGCTGGCTGGATGCCGGCGCGGCCGGCGAACTGCTGGGCGCCGCGACGCCCGACGGCGGCTGGCTGTTCGAACTGGGAGGATGGGTGCGTCCGTCATCGTTGTGCGAGGCGATGTTGCTGGCATGTGGCGACCATTTGTTCCGCGTGTTCTGCGCCGAGGCGCTGGACTTGCGGCGCGCCGATGGCGAATGGCAGGTGCGCGGACGCGATGGCGAACTGGTGGCGCAAGCGCCGACGGTGGTGCTGGCCAACGGCACCGGCGCCGTCAACGTGGCGCAGGCCGCCGAACTGCCGCTGGCCGCGCTGCGCGGCCAGGTCACCCACCTTGCGGCGCAGGACGCGCCGCAATTGTCGCTGGTGGTCTGCCGCGAAGCCTATGTCACGCCGCCGGCGAACGGCATCGTCTGCGCCGGCGCCACCTACGACAACGACGGCGATCCGTCCTTGCGCGCCGCCAGCCAACTGGAAAACCTCACCCGTCTCGCGGAGATCGTGCCCGGCGACGCCGTGGCCGCGCTGGCGGCCAGCGCGCCGCTGGCTGGCCGCGTCGGCTTCCGCTGCGCCGCGCCGGACCGCCTGCCGCTGGCGGGCGCGCTGCCCGACTACCCTTCCGCCGGCCGCCTCGAACGCCTGCGCGACGTGCCGCGCCATCCCGGCCTGCATTGCCTGCTGGGCTATGCGTCGCGTGGCCTGATCTGGGCGCCGTTGATGGCCGAACTGCTGGTCGCGCAACTGGAAAACGCGCCGCCGCCGCTGGAGGCCACGCTGGTCGAGGCGCTCGATCCGGGCCGCTTCCTGCTCAAACAGCGTCGCCGCAGCCAATAGAGTCGTTGCGCTCGCGCAAACGCGCGGGCATCCTTGCGTTGGCGCTGTCATGTCCGACAGGATATAATCCGAACACCATACCAATGCCGTCCACGGAGAGCCGAACGATGGATGAAGACGATGCGCAGCACCATGAAGGATCGCCGGAGCTGTTCATGTTCCTGGCATCGACTGTGCACGACATGAAAAATTCCATCAGCGTCCTCAGTGGCACGCTGGAGAACTTGCTGGCCGGCGCGGGCCAACCCGCCGCTGTTCCCGAGCCGCCCGATTACGACCAGCTGGCGCAGATGCTGTATCAAACCAAGCGCCTCAACGACAACCTGATCCAGCTGCTGGCGCTGTACAAGGACGTCGGCAAGCCCGGTTACCCGTTCGACCCGGCCGCTCAAAGCATCAGTGAATTGGTGCAGCAGGTGGCGGGGCAGGCGCGCATCCTGCTGCAGTCGCGCGGCATCGCGCTCGATCTCGATTTCCCGCCTGACGCCATCTGGACGCTGGACGAAGACCTGATCATCGGTGTGCTGGTCCACGCCATCAACAACGCGATCCGCTACACGCGCGACCGCATCCGCCTGGCGGTCCGCATCGACGGCGACTACCTCGAACTGCGGGTGGAGGACAACGGCGGCGGCTTCCCGCCGTCCCTGCTCGAAGCGGGTGTCAGCGCGATGGGCAACCGGCGCAGCGGCGTCAATTTCATCAGCAACAGCAGCGGCCTCGGTCTCTACTTCTCCAGCGAAGTGGCGAAGATGCACAAGCACCGCCGGCGCGGCGGCAGCATCGCGCTGGAAAACGGCGGCGCGCTGGGCGGCGGCTGCTTCGTGCTGCGGCTTCCATGAGCGTCGTCGAGCATGCGGCCACCGGCGGCGTCGATTGGGCGGAGAAGCGCTATCTGCTGATCGACGACTTCGTCGGTATCCGCCAGCTGCTGCGCGAATCGCTGCGCAATCTCGGCGCCAAGCATATCGACCAGGCGGCCAGCGGCGGCGAGGCGATGATGCTGCTGTCGAAGACCCGCTACGACGTGGTGCTGTGCGATTACAACCTCGGCGACGGCAAGAACGGCCAGCAGGTGCTGGAGGAGGCGCGCATCCGCAACCTGATGATGCCGAGCAGCGTATGGCTGATGGTCTCCGCCGAAAAGAGCGTCGAGTCGGTGATGGGCGCGGCCGAGCACCAGCCGGACGCCTACATCATCAAGCCGATCACCGAAGGCGTGCTGCTGACGCGCTTGAACCGCGCGTGGAACAAGAAGCAGATCTTCAGCGAAATCGACCAGGCCTTTGCCGACAAGGACTACCTGCGCGCGGCCAAGCTGTGCGAAGAACAGATCGTCCACTATCCGCTACACGCCGTCGACCTGCTGCGCATGAAGGCGACCTTGCTGCTGAAAAGCGGCGAGCCGGAACAGGCCCGCGCGGTTTATGAAAAGGTGCTCGACGACCGCGATTACAACTGGGCGCGCTGCGGCCTGGCCAAGATCCGCATGAACAACGGCGAGCTGGAATCGGCGCGGCAAATGTTCCAGTCGGTGATCACCGACAACCGCTTTTACATCGACGCCTTCGACCAGCTGGCGCAGTCGTTCCAGCTGCAGGGCAAGACCGAGGAAGCGTTCGACGTGCTGGAGAAGGCGGCCAAGCTGTCGCCGAACTCAGTGCCGCGCCAGCGTGCGCTGGGACAGACGGCGCTCAAGCTGGGCAACATCCCGGTGGCGGAAAAGGCCTTCCGCAAATGCATAGAGATGGGCGAGTACTCGGTGCTGAAAACGGTCGACGCATTTTTCGGCCTGGCGCGCGTGTGCGGGCAGAAGAACGACATCAAGGAAGCCATCCGCCTGCTGAACGCGGCGGTCCACCAGTTCGGCGGCGACCAGGTCACGCTGCGCGCCAAGATCACCGAAGGGCTGGTGTATCACGAAAGCGGCGACTATCGCCGCGCGCGCAAGGCCGGCGACGAACTGGAAGCCTTGCTGGCCGATGAGAACAAGCCGCGGCCGGACACCGACACCTGTCTCGACATGGCGAGCCTGATGTTCGCCGTCGGCGTCAAGGAAGCGCCGGTCGGGCTGCTGGTGTACGTGACCCGCAACAACCATGACAATACGCCGCTGCTGGACGACGTGCAGAAGATCTTCGACAAGGCGCGCATGGGCGACGAGGGCATGGAGCTGATCAAGTCGGCGCGCAAGGAAGCGTCCGACATGATGAACAAGGGCGTGCTGCTGTGGAAGAGCGGCAAGCTGGTCGAGGCGGTCGAGTGGATGCGCGTGGCGCGCAAGGCGCTGCCGCACAATATGCGCATCCTCTTCAATTCGGCGCAGATACTGATCTCCCAATTGCAGCAGACCGGCTATGTGCGCGAGCTGGCCGAGGAGGCCATCGGTGTGCTGATGCATGTCGACGCGATCGCGCCGGGGCAGCAGCGTTTCGCCCAGCTGATGGAGCAGCTGGCGATGCTGGCGCCGGTGTCCGGCGTGGTGGCGGCGGCCGCCGCCAGCGAGTACGAAGCGGCCAACGGCGCCGTGCCGGAATGAGTGCGCAGCGTGACGGATGGACGCAACAGCGAACTTGTTTCCGGGTCGGCAAATGATTACACTGGATCGCGGCGCGGCTCTGTCCGCGCCTTGATTCGCTGTCAATATTGAGGGCAAATAAAGGGCACAAAAATATGCGCGATATCGCCAAGGAAGTGTACGTGAAGATGAAAGTGGGCAGCGTGGCCTGGATACGGCCGGTCGCCGCCAAAGGGGATACCCTGGACAGTTTTCAGGCCGCCCACGACAGCGCAAAGCTGCTCGAAGAAGAGGGCCTGATCGATATCGAAAAAGTGCAGCGCCAGGCGGATGGCCTGATCGACGCGATCCGCATCCAGCGCCTGGCTTAGGTTCGGCGTTCCCGCCCGGCTGTTACTTGTCCGCCGCTGCCGGCTTGGCCTTGGCGGGCGGCCGCTTGACCGGTGCTTTTTTCTCCGCCGGCTTGGCTGCTTCGGCGGCCGGCTTGGCCTTGACCGGCGCGGTGGCCGCCGCCGCGAACTTGGCGGCGGTGTCGGTGGCGCGCGCCGCGGCGCTGGCCATCATCGATTCGGACGCCATGGCCGTCGATACGGCCTGCTTGAACTGATCCTGCAGCATATTCCACCAGACAGCCGGATTGGCCATCTGCGCGGCCGCCGCATCGGCGCCCGGCTTGTCGGCCGGGGCGGTGGCTTCCGGCTTGGCTTCCGGCGCCGGTGCGGGCGTTGCCGGCGTCGCGGTCTTTTCCTTGTCGGCCTCGCGGGCGTGGTGGAAGAAGGCCGAGGCGTATGGATTGGCGTCGAAGATCGACTTGTCGTTGCCGGTCGGCTGGTTGACCGCCGCCGCCAGGCTGGCGCCGACCGATTTGAGCGTGGCGATGGTTCCGCGCTGCACCTCCAGCGCCTGGATGGTACCGCGCAGCATGCTCATGTTCAGGTTCAGCCAGGTCTCGACGGCCTTCAGGTCGTTGATCTTCTTGTCCAGTTCTTCGACCGACAGCGTCGGCGCAGTCAGGCCGGGCACGCTCATGGTGCCCCACAGGCTCTTGACGAAGTCCAGCGTATCGTTCATCACACCTGCACCCGGTATGTTCGGCATTTGCGTATTGGCCATGAAAAGTCTCCTGTGGGAATAGCGTTCAGCGTAGCAGATAACGCGATGGCATTCAAAAGATTTTGACAACATTTCTGATCCGCCGCGTATCGCGGCCGAAAGCGTTAAACTAGCGCCCATGAGCTTATTCACCCATCTATTCCACCGCCGCCGCCTGTTGATTTTGTGCGCAGCCACGGTGGCGCTGCATTATGTGGCGATCGACTGGGTGGACAACCGGCTCGGCAACGAGGCGGCGCGGCCGATGCCGCAGCCGTCGCTGATGACGGCGCAATTGCGGCTGACCTTGCCCAAGCATGTCGACACGCCGCCGTCGGCCGAGGTGCAGCCCTTGCCGCCCGCCGCCAAGCCGCGGCGCAAGCCGAAACCCAGGCCCGAACCCGAACCGGTGCTGGACCAGCCGGAAGAGCCGGCGTCGGCCGCCAGCAGCGCGGCCGCGGCGGATGCCGGCGCCTCGACCCCGGCGGCGGGAGAGGTTGCCGCCACGCCGGACGCCGGCGCCAACCAGTCCGGCGCCGCGCAGGCGCAAACCGCGGCGCCGCCGGCGGCCGACGCCGAAGCGGCCAAGCCGGCCGCGCCGGTCGCGGCGGCCGAGGAGGAGCCCAGGAGCGCGCGCCGCTACAAGGTCAATCTGCCGCCCTCCGCGCGTTTCGAGATGGACGTGGCGCGGGTCGACGCCGACGGCACCAACTGGACGGGCTCCGCCGGCATGACGTGGCATACTGACGGCAGCAAGTACGAAGCCTCGGCCGAGGCGGGCATCAGCCTGCTGGTCACGCGCCTGAATTTGCTGGTCGCGCGCAGCCGCGGCACGATCGACGACTACGGCATCTCCCCGGACACGGCCACGGAAAAGCGCGCGCGCCGCGCCGAAACCGCGACCCATTTCAACCGCGACGCCGGCACCATCACGTTTTCCGCGTCCGAGCGCAGCTACCCGCTGCTGGCGGGCGCGCAGGACAAGACCACGGTGCCGTTCCAGCTGGGCGGCATCGGCCGGGCCGACGTCAACCAGTTCCGCAGCGATATCGAGATACAAGTCGGCGAGGACAAGGAGGCGACGATTTTCCGCTTCCAGCTGGTCGGCGAGGAAGAGCTGGACACCAGGATGGGCAAGATCGTGACCTGGCACCTGAGCCGGCCGCCGCGTCCCGGCAGTTATTCGTCGCGGTTCGACATCTGGCTGGCGCCGGGGCTGAACTGGTACCCGATCCAATTCCGTAATACCGAAGCGAGCGGCGCGCTGACCACGCAGACCGTCACCAAGATCATCAAGACCGAACCTGGAAAGTGAAACGCATGCGAACCTCTATTATCCTTGGCCTGCTGGGCGCCACCGTGCTGCTGGCGGGCGCCGCGCAAGCGGCCGACGCGCCGGGCGAACACCCGAGCGTCAAGCGTCCGACCAGCATGCCGCCGTCGGCCGACCTGAGCTACTCGCTGAAGATCAAGCAGAGCGGGCTGTCGCTCAACGGCCAGGCCAGCGTGCAGTGGCGCGCGGGCGAGGGCAAGTACTCGATCGTCACCGAGAGCCGCGCCGCGATCTTCGGCAAGGTGGTGGAAAACCGCAGCGAAGGCGCGATCGACGATTTCGGCCTGGCGCCGGCCACGTTCTACGAGAAGCGCTTCCGCAAGGAGCCGTACACGACGTCGTTCAAGCGCGACGCCAAGACCATCACCTTCACCGAAAGCGACGTCAGCTACCCGATCAAGGGCGGCGAGCAGGATCGCTCCAGCGCCCAGTGGCAGCTGGCGGCCCAGGCGCGCGCCACGCCGGACAAGTTCAAGCCGGGCAGCGAATGGCAGTACTTCGTCGCCGGCCGCCGCGACGCGGAGCCGTGGACCTTCAAGGTGGTCAAGACCGAGGCGGTGCAGATCGGCACCGGCGAGGTGCAGGCCATCCACCTGGTCAAGGCGCCGCCGCCGGACAAGGAAGGCCAGCAGGTCGACCTGTGGCTGGCGCCGTCCATGGACTGGTACCCGGTCCGTGTGCGCTTCAACGACAGCGACGGCGACTTTGTCGACCAGACACTGGAAAAGGTCGTGAAGAAGTAGCCGCCTGCTATACTGACGCCCCCGCGATGATAATGCTTTGTTGCAATAATTGTAATCGCGTTGAGCAACCCAAATCCGGGGTGGGGGGGGGGAAAAAGGGGGGGGGGGGGGGGGGGGGGGGGGGGGGGGGGGGGGGGGGGGGGG
>NZ_JBGLYQ010000037.1:0-71840 GCF_047304105.1 Duganella sp. Dugasp56 | reverse complement strand
CCCCGCTTATTTTCCCTTCCCCCGCTTGGGGCCCCACAAATCACGGGGGGGGGGGGTTTGTTTTATAGATCCCGCGGGCGGCGCGCCCCCCGGGCGCGCGGGGCTGGCGCTGCGCGCCAGCAGTTGGGCGATAAAAACGCCGCCCCAAAATAGACTGCTTGAGTAGGCGATGCCTGATGCATGTCGGCCATCCTTCACATTAGTCTACCACTGCACCACTTTCCGGCTTGCCTACTCGCTGTCTATCAAGACAGCATTGGTTTTCAAAATTCGCAAGGCGTCAGCTACAACCAGGCGCACGGTTACGAGACACACTCGCTAGGCGCCCACCGCAACTTAAAATCTACAGAAGCATGGCGAGTCACACAGGCTTTAAATTGCTTATTAAGCAGCACAGAATTTAACTCGCGCCAGCCGGCGGCCGGGATTGTCGTTGGTCGGCGCCGGCTACAGCGAAGCCGCGCTGACCGGCACGGCCTACTCGTACGGGCAAGCCACGCTGCACCGCAGCGCGCCGCAATTTCGCGCCAGCGTCTCGCTGGCCGCGCGAGGCAAGCTGTTTGTTGACGAGCGAGATGGTCCCGGGTGCAGCGCGATCGGCATCAGCAGCGAGAACCACAGCGCCTTGGCGCTCACCAGCTCCGACAGCTTCTTGATGAGGTTGACATCAATGACATCGAAGCGCACCAGAAAGCGGGCCTCTGCGCCGCCCGTCGTTGATCGCGGTGGTCAGCCGGTGCTCCTCCGGCAGCGTTCTGACGGAGCCGAGCGTGCCGCCGAGCGAACCGATGATTGTTTCGCGGTTCCACGTGGCCTGCCAGCTGATCGCCTGTTCGCTGCTCAGCACATTGTATTGATAGACGTCGCGCCAATGCGCCTCCCACAGCTTCAGCCGCGTCAATGCTTCCTGCAGCGCGGCCCGCCCTTCGGCTTCCTCGGACCGATTGAAGTCTGGATCCGAGGCCCGCCTGATTTCGTACTCCTTCGGCAGATAACCCGTTTCGGCAAAATGCCGCTGCACATACGCCTGGGCTTCGCGCTCGCGGCGCCGTTGTTCTTCGCTTAAGTACTGCGGCGAACCGCGCGGGGCATAATCGGCCACGTGCCTTTCGGGCGGCGGGGGAAGAGTGGCAACGGGATCTCTGGGCATAAGCGCTCCGGAAAAATTTTCCTTAATTATATGTTTTAAAAAAAATGTAAATCTCACCAATTGTCATTGGTTGCATGAATTAAGCTTTTACGAAGCCTTGCGCACCAGCACCGCGTTCGGGTAATACCCATCCGGCGCGATGCGCTTCAGGTTCTCGAATTACTACTCGTCAACTTTCGAGTCGAGCCATATCGGCCTGACTCAAACCCAGGAGCCTCTCAAAATCCCGGGCCGGTTCACATAGAGCTCGGCGATCCGGCGCAGCGCCTCCGTGGTTAGCGGCGTCGGTCGCGCCGCGTGCAGGTCGTGGAATTTGCGCCGTGCATGTGCCCAACAAGCCGTCTCGCGAACCACGCCGTCGTCGAACAAGGCGTTGAAGCCGGCGTAAGCATCGGCTTGCAGCACGCCCTCGAACTTGGCCAGGTGGGTCTGCGGATGAATGCCCTTGCGGTCCGGCGTGTAGGCGAACCAAACCGCTGGCGGCGTGGTGTCGCCGGAGGGCCGACCGTCACGCACATAGGTCCACAGGCGCGCCGTCTTGGTTTTTCCACTGCCGGGTGCTACTACCGGGATCGGCGTATCGTCGGCATGCAGCTTCGACGCCGCCAGCACTTGGCGTTGAATGGCATCGACCAACGGGCGCAGCAACGCGCTGGCGGCGCCGACCCAGCTAGCCAGCAGCGCGCGATCCAGGTCGACGCCTTCGCGGGCCTAGATGACGGACTGGCGGTAGAACGGCAGAGCTTGAACTCGAGCGGATGCTGGCGATAAGGGCCGCGCGCATTCTTGGAAATGATCGGTTGAAAATTTGTGTCCATAATCAGAATTTGTGGGCACACATGCTGTGCCAAAATTCGATCATGGATGCCGGAGCCTAGGCAGTCCAGACGGCGCTAGGAAGACGCTTACACCCTTTGCAGGCTTTCCGGCCCAATTGGAATAGCGAATTTTCGCGAGTTGCAAGCAAAGAGAAAATCATGCAACCTGCCGTCTGGTAGCCCCTCCTCCGACTAAAAAACAGTGCTGTTTGGCGCCATCTCGACGCAAGCCAGGTGGGTTTGCTCAAACAGCAAACAAATTTCTATGGCCACTTCTATTTCCAATAATACGGCCCCGCCAGTACCGCTTCGCACTATCGTCATTCTTGCCTTCGACGACGTGACCGCTTCAGACGTCAGCGGTGTCGCGGATGTATTCGCGATAGCCACCCGCTTTATCAGGCCCGCTGGCAATTCTGGATATCACGTCGTAGTAGCATCCGTCGATGGCACTCCTATTCGCACATCTTCTGGTCTGACATTTACGACAACGGCACTTTCATCGTTAGATATTGACGCCATCGATACACTAGTTGTCCCAGGTGGAGGCCCTCCTCAAGATCCACCAGTGCCGATCAAAGTTGTCGACTGGCTCTCGCGCGAAGGGCACCGGCCGAAGCGCCTGTGCGGCATCTGCACCGGGACATTTCTATTGGCCGAAGCACGCCTCGTAGGAAACCGTCGGGTCACTACACACTGGCAGTCCACAGACGTGTTAATGAAGCGCTACCCGGAAGTATCGATCGAGCCTGACCGCGTCTATTTACAGGACCGTGGCTTATGGACCTCCGCCGGTTTCACAGCAGGGTTCGATCTCGCGCTAGCTATTTTGGAAGAGGATCAAGGCTATGCAGCCGCGATGGAAACGGCAAAGTCAATCGTCGTGTTCGTCAAGCGAGCGGGCGAGGAGGCGCAACTGTCCGCAGCATTAACCACGCAATCAGTAGCAGATCGACAGTTCAGCCGCCTTCATGCCTGGATCATAGAACACCTCTCCGAAAACCTAACCATTGAGGTTCTAGCCGAGCAAGTTGGAATGGCGCCAAGGACATTCACTCGGCGTTACGCCGAACAAATGGGGAGTACGCCGGCCAAAACTATTCATTCACTACGCATGGAGGCGGTAATGCGCGCGGTTGCTGACAGGGGTTTTAGCCTAAAGCAGATTGCACGCAACTGCGGGTTTGGTGATGTACAAAATCTACGCCGCCATTTCGTACGTCACTGCGGAATTAGCCCAGAACAGTACCGAAGGAACTTCGCTGTAGGTGAACTTGGCTCTTCCGCTAAGGAGAGCTTTGCCATGTTGTAAGGTCGCGCCGATAATAGCAGGAGCCGGTCCTGCCCCAAGACGTGAGCGTACGTAGGCCTCTTGTCCATGCGATCTGCCAAGTTTTCACGCCAGCGCCGTCGCCCGAACGACACTGGCATGCACAGCGAGTGCTGCAGATTACCAACTTTAGAATAGCCTTTATTTCACCTCTTCTGTTGCCTCCGGCGGGGAGCAGGAGCATGTGGCAGACGGGATCTCATACGTACGTCCCGGCTTCAAACCTTGCAACAAAAGCGCGTGTCGGCGCACCTCGCTGGCCGGTAGGGGGCCACCGTGTCCCATGTGAAACGTTTGCATGCCCGAATCGACCATCGCGAGCAGCTCTTTGCCAACGGCCTTCGGATCATCCTCGAACGGCGGGCGAATAGCGTGATTCACGCGCAACATCCCCCCTAGTAGAACCCCGGACGCAACCAGGTCTCCAACGAGAGCATCACCGGTCGCTAGTTGCACCGAGATAGAGCCATCCGTATGACCAGGCGTATGCCGGGCCACGCCGTCCAACCCAAATTGAGTGAGGTCGAACGATTCGCCGTCTTTTAAAAGGAAGTCCGGCGTGAATGCCTTATATGGCTCGGTAGGCAACCCCGTCTTCAAGAACAAACTGCCGAACCACGCCGTCGTGCAATACGTCATGGGCTTGCGTCGTTCGTAGTAATCCAGGTCGCCAGCGTGCGCCAAGATCGGCGCCTTCGACAGTTCGCGCATCGTCGCGGCCGATCCCGCATGGTCAGTGTGAGCATGCGTAACGACTATCAACTTGATGTCTTGAACTCCCAGGCCATGTAGCTTAAGAACACGCTCAATCTTGGCTTCAGAGCCAGGCGTCCCCGTATCGATAAGCACACAACCACGCGTACCGATGACCAAGTGGCAGTGGACCATGCCGAACGGCAGGATAGGAATTGTAATGATGGCTGGCTTTTTCATTCTTGACCTCTTTGATAGTGGATGGATTGCGGACCGACCAGTGCCTAATTCAAGGTATTCCGCTCGATAGGCAAATTATCGACCACATCCCCTATGCACATGCATGCCTATATTGACTATATAATGGTCAATATCGCCAAATGACATAATTCTTTTTCTTGAGGGTTGAATGAAGACCGTACGCATCGCCGTCCTTGCTTATAGCGGGTCCATGCCCACCCAATTGTTCGGCATCGCCGATGTACTGCGCATCGCTAACGACATGAGTCTCAGCTTGGGCGCAAAGCGAGACGTCCGATTGGATGTCGAGTTGATTGCACTGCCAAACAGAAAGGTAATCGTGGCCGGAGGACTTGCACTGCGAATCAAGCGTCCCGTCGGCAGCTACGACCTCTTGATTGTTCCTGGATTGGAAACGCAACGATATCAAGACTGGACAGCGAAACTGACTCCACTGACGCGAGAAGTTGATTTCATCCGTCACAGCTTTTCTCGCGGAACGCCGGTTGCGGCCGTTTGCGTCGGAGCTTTTCTCCTGGGCGAAGCAGGCTTACTGAATGGGCGCAAAGTCACGACCGCATGGCTTTTCGCTGGCGACTTGGCGAGTCGCTACCCGGAGGCCAACGTCAACTCAGACGCCATCTTGATGGAGGATGGCGCCGTCGTCACCACTGCTGCGGTGAGCTCTGCCTTTGACTTGGCAATCCATTTAATAAAGCGCCACCTCGGTGCCGACGTCGCTACAGCCACCGCAGCGATCACACTGCTGCCATCCCAACGGGCCAGCCAATCCCCCTATGTCGATTCCAACTTGCTGGAACGAGAACTGCCAACGTTCTCGCAAAACCTGGTGCAATGGTTTGAAGTCAGATTGACGGAGACTTACGATCTTGAGCGCGTGGCGCAAGCATTTCATGTCAGCGGTCGCACATTGATCCGCAGGGTCAAGGCAGAAACTGGAAGATCACCTCTGGCCCTGCTGCAGCAGGCTCGCGTGGAGAAGTCCAAGCATCTTTTGAAGAGCACTAACTGGACCATTGCAAAGATCGTGGAAGCTGTAGGCTATTCGGACGTCGTCAGCTTCACACGTCTTTTCGCTAAACTCATCGGCGAGACTCCAACGAAGTACCGCCATCGCTAGCACCTTGCCTTTAAGGCAGGATGGGGCGCCAGCCACTTCCCCACTCAGATTTGGGAAAAGCAGCAGCGTTATTTCGCCCCTGCCGCGTCGCGCTGGGGCGATGAGCCACAATATTGCTACTTACCTTCGCCGCGCCCTGCCCTAGACGCGATTTCGAAACGCGGACGTCGAGGATTTCGGCCTCCAGGTGTAGCTCGCCCCCTGGCCGCACCGGCTGCGGCCACTGTAGTTCATCGAACCCGGCACCGACTACGCCGGCCGCTTACGACCGCCGTGCGACTCAATCACAAAATTCAGTAAGTCTTTCATGGATTTTCATTCCTCAGTAATCTTCAACAGACTAGTTTTCGCCCAGCTGTCGTCCGATGCAAAATGCTGTCCAAACAAAATTGGTGCGCGTCGCAGTTGTTGCCCCCCATTTGCTCAAGCCCGCGCTGCAGCCCTAGTAAGGTCATCAACTAATCCGCATTTCGGGCGCATGGGAGTGCACAACAAGAGCAACTGCAGCGTCAACAGCCGACGGGCAAAATACCCGTCGGCACCGAAAGCTCCACGATCGCGGGCCTGTTGCCCAACTAACTCAAATAGCAGCCACTCGAGTCAACAGGACCGTCTCTGTTATCGCTTATGCACCGGCCTTCGTCGATTGGATAAATTCGACGATAGCGGCGGCCACTTCCGCCGGCGACTCGAGCGGCGACAAGTGTCCGGTACCAGGCAGCACGTGCAGCTTTGCCTGGCTGATGCGAGGCAGCAGCTCCGCCTTCAAAATATCAACCGAATCCACCTTATCCAGCTCGCCGGCGATGACAGCAACCGGTACCTCAATCGCACCTACCAGGCTAGAAATGTCTTCCCGACTGGTCGATGCAGGCCATGCCTCGCGGGCCTGTGGCGCGCCGCGCATGCTGTCTTCAATGACCTGCTCACGCAAAGCTGCAGAAAGAGGCTTGGCGGTCAGCATGTGATCCAGTGCCATACCGATCGATTCGCGCGACAGATAGGCGGATTTCATGCCTGCACGGGCTTCTGGAGGCAGCGCCAGTGGCGTTGGCGTCGCAGGCGCAACCAGCACCAGGCCGACCAAACCCGAAGGGCGACGCGAGGCCAACAGTTGCGCAATCTTGCCGCCCATCGAGTGCCCTATCAGTACGTATTCACGCAGGCCCAGCTTGGCGATCATTTGCTGCGCGTCGTCAGCAAAGTCCGCCAATGCGTAGCCGGTAGCAGGAGCTTCGGAGTCACCCCAGCCGCGCAGATCCGGCGCCACAGTGCGATAACTCGGAGGCAGTGCTGCGATGACCGCGTCCCAGGTACGCGACGAACCACCCCAGTAATGCAGAAATACCACCGCAGGAGCGCCGCCGCCCTGATCTTTGACATTAATCTCGATACCGTTGACTGCAATTTTCATGATAGGTCTTCCTTTTTGGTAAAAGCGTGGGCACATTCTAGATACTATCTTTAGGCACGATAATCCAGCACTTGCTATCATCTGTCGGTCGTAGAATTATCGAATCAAGGAGGGCACAGTGGACCGCATAACCGAAATTGAAGTGTTTGTTGCAGCGATAGATGAAGGCAGCCTGGTCGCGGCGGGCAAGCGCTTTGGTTTGTCTGCGTCAATGGCTGGGAAATATCTGAGCAGTCTAGAGGCGAGTCTGAATGTACGGCTGATTCAACGCAGCACTCGAAAGCTGAACGCTACCGACGCCGGACGTGCCTACTATGAGCGTTGCAAGCGTATCCTGGATGAGTTCGAAGAGGCGAATAGTGAAGCGAGCGACAAGAGCACTGCGCTTCGCGGCCTACTTCGTGTAACTGCGCCAGTCAGTTTCGGCATGCTCCACCTGAGTGATCTCACGGCTCGTTTCATGGCCGAGCATCCTCAAATTGCAATCGAAATTATGCTCGATGACCGTTATGTCGACCTCCATGCAAGAGGAATTGACATAGCGATCCGCATCGGCCGCTTAGCCGACTCGGAACTGGTGGCGAAGCGTCTCGCACCCTGCCGCATGGTCCTGTGCGCGGCGCCTTCGTTCTTAGAACAATACGAACCGGCCCCCACCCCAGACGATCTGAAAAGAGCTCCGCGCCTAGACTTCAGTGAGGTCGTCACGTCCGGCGGATGGAATTTCACCGATTCCGAACAGAGACAATATCTGATCGACGGGCCGACACGCATGCTGTCAAATAATATGCACATGCTGCTTGCCGCTGCGCTGGCCGGCGCTGGCATTGCTTATGGCCCTACCTTCGTGTTTGGTCAACACCTGGCCTCGGGAAAGCTGGTGCGCCTTCTACCAGACCTTGAGACCATCGAGTTGTCCGTGCACGCAGTGTTCCCAAGCGCTCGATATTTACCGTCCAAGGTGCGTCAATTTATTGACTATCTCTCGGCAGAATGGGCTGACGGCCCAAGCTGGGACCAGAATTGAGCGATAAAGTAGACATCACGTAAGTATTCTTATCACCGCCACCACCGCTCGGCATAAGTCGCCGCGTCCCAGAATCCCAAAGAACGCCGCAACCTGTTCTCGCTCGTCGCAGCTATGCCCAGCCACACGGGCTTGTGAGATTTTGCACATTTTTCAGCATGATGGCTTGCCGATTAATAGTCCCGCAGCGACGCCGATGCTATTTGCCGAAGCGAGCTCTGACGCGCTTGCCGATGCTGCCAATAGCCGCATCGGGGCATGCAAAATGAAAATGAGCCAATCTGGTTGCCACGATTGGCCGTGCACGACGGGCCACGTTTGTACCACCAATATCTTGTCCTAAAAAGACGGAAATATGACACCCGAGGCCAGTGACTGCCAGATATGATTGGGCGTTTAGCAGCGCAACCGGCCTCCGCCAAACGTATTCATTCGAAATGAAATGCACATCAATCAAGAATCCACCTCGCAAGGCAGTGAAATCCGACGGCAGCTACGCAAAATGCGGTTAGCATCTCTCATGGAGGGTTCTACCCTCCTACTTCTGTTAGCTGTCGCAGTACCACTGAAGCATCTCGCTGGCATCTCAGTCGCGGTTTCAGTAATGGGGCCCGTTCACGGATTAGCCTACGTCCTCTATGTCTGGCTACTCGCGCAGCTGCTCTCAAGCGGGGACTGGACGCAAGGGGAAGTCATAAGAATGGCAGTGGTCGCTCTTATCCCCTTCGGCGCGCTCGTCAATGAGCGTGCATTCGCGAGGTGTGAAAGGGACCTATCGACAGCACTAAGATAGGAACTGTGATGCTCTACCTTCTGCTGAAAACCCTGCACATTGCCGCTGTCATTGCATGGCTAGGTGGCATGCTCGCTGTTGTCTTGGGTCCGCTGTCTTTCGTACGTGACGTCAGCGAGCATGGTCGAACTCCGCTCTTGGATCGCGTGCCCCAATGGGAACGGTACGTAACAACACCAGCGATGCTGATTGTTTGGGTTGCGGGGATCACACTGACAACAACCGGCCATTGGTTTCCTCAAATCTGGCTGATGGCAAAGCTGGTGTTGGTTTTTCTGTTATCAGCACTACACGGCATACTCATAGGTCGCCTTCGCAAGATTTCTCAACGCCGCGCGCCCAAGGAAATCAAGAACTCGCACCACTTAGCGGCGGGAATTATCCTCATAGCGTCAGTCATCGTCGCCTTGGTGGTGCTCAAACCTCTCCGATAGGTGGTGTCTGGCTTGGCACCTCATCCGGTCAGATTGAGGTTTGCGAGCGCGGGCCTTTGAAAAACGGGCATTAGCTGAAAGGGAAGCCCAGGTGCTCAACCGTATGAAGCAGGCTAAGGACTGTGGAGAACTTGCTGAGGATGTGGACCTCGAAACCCTTTGCTTCCTGGTGATCTCCAACGCGCACAGCATTGGCATCCGTGCGCGTGCAGGCCAGCCGGAACAGGACCTCGAGCTAGTTGCCGCCTCTTTGATGCCGGCGTTTTTACCTTCGAACTGAACGTTAGTGCTACGCGGACTAAGGCGCGGTTCAACGCCAAGGCGAGTCCCTGAGACCTTGCGGTATGACCAAGCGTTTGTCGACCAATGCATCCTGCGTGTTTGCCGAAACTGATACGGCGCGCATGGACGCCACTTGCTGATAATGCTGCTATCGGACAGCTTCGCTGCCGGCGATATCAGCAGTGCCTGCCATTTGCGAAACAGTCTGCCCCTGACGTTGCTGACGGTACTGCTCCGGCGTTGTTCCGCGCAATCGCAGAAAAGCCCGCCGCAGGTTTTGTTGGTCGCCAAAACCACAGTTTCGGGCCACCTGCTTTAGTGATGGATCTGATTCATGCAGAGCCCTGAGTGCGGCCTCAAGGCGCATCGTTTCAATGGCCTTAGCTGGTGTGAGTCCAGTTTGCTCCGTGTAGTGGCGAGAAAATGTGCGAACAGTCATGCCCACTCGTTCAGCGAGTACTTCTACGCGTAGATCATCGGCAAGATGGTCCAACGCCCAAGCGTGAAGATGGCTAAAGCGGCGATCGGCTGCGGCTTGACCCGAAAGCGTAGCGGACACCTGCGCCTGCTCACCTGACCGTATAACGAAGAGCAGTACAGAACTCGCCACTTCCATCGCGGTCGCGTGCCCATGGTCTTCCTCGAGCAAGGCAAGTGCCAAATCCATTCCTGCCGTAAAGCCACCTGATGTCCACAGTCCACCGTCATGCAGGTAGACGCGGTCAGCCTCGATGCGCAATGACGGATGACGGGCTCTCAGTGCGTCAGTGGCCTGCCAATGTGTAGTTACCTTACGGTCGCCGATTAACCCAGCTGCGGCAAGCAAAAACGTACCCGTGCAAATGCGACAAGGCGGCGAGCATGCCCTCCTTCTCGAGCGAGCCAATCCACCACGTCCTGCGGGACAGGGGGAGCGTGCGGAGGAGCGCCGCCGGGCACTATCAGCGTCTCAATTGAAGCTGGATCAATCTTCGACAGCGGCGTAGTCTCAATGGCAATTCCCGAAAAGCTTGTGATTGGGTGGCTGCCTGCGGACGGAGGCAACCGTCACGCGATAAGGGCGTTGATCAGGGCGCTGGAAGGACTTTGTCGCGACGGAGAAAACATCGGCGGAACCGCAAACATCCGATGCTGTCGCCTCATCGAACGCCAGGACAACCACGTTGTGCATATCAGCTGACAACATAGGGCGCCCAACGGTCGAAAGAGGTATGTTCATAGTCGAGATGCGGCGAGTTAAATCCAACGTTCAGCAACATGGCAGTGAACCTTGGCCGGAATAGATGGACATTTGTCCAAGTAGTAAGCAGTTTAAGACCTATTCTATTAAGTAATATTTTCAGCAGGATAAAAAGATCCGATTCTTTGGAGACTCCATGAGGATTCTAGCCATACTATTCCCGCGATTTACTGCTATCGACCTGATCGGGCCGACGCAGACCTGGATGTTCATGCCGAACGTCCAGATCCAAATGGCTGCTGCCCACCCAGGGCCGGTGCCCACTGACATTGGTTTGACCATCAATGCCACTCACGACTTTAGTACGTGCTTCCAAGAGCCAGACGTGCTGTTGGTGCCAGGCGGCGCTCGAGGGTTATTCGAAGCACTTAAAGACGATAGTCTCATTGAGCACATCGCGCGCATCGGTGCGAAAGCCGACTGGGTGACCAGTGTATGTAACGGCTCCCTGTTGCTTGGCGCAGCCGGGTTGCTTCGCGGCTATAAGGCCGGATGCTACTGGTACTCCCGCGACTACCTACGCCACTTCGGGGCCGAGCCGGTCAACGAGCGCGTGGTCATCGATCGCAATAGAGCCACCGGCGGCGGGATGACCGCAGGGATAGACTTCGGTCTGAGCATGGTGGGACATTGGGCTGGCGAGTCTGTAGGCCAGGTCGCCGAGTTGGTCATGGAATACGCTCCACAACCTCCTTTCGGCGTTGGCCGGCCAGAGCTCGCCCCTCCGAACGTCCTGACCATGGCTAACCAAATTCTGGCCGACGAGATGCCCAACTCAATAGCGCTGGAAACCGCAAGACGTCGCGGCTTTGGTTATTAAACCACCTTCGCGCATCTTAAGTTGTCGACCTCGATTTAGCTCATCGAAGCAATCAACTCATCAAACGGAGTCTTTGCAAATGCACGTTTTTCTCGAACTTTGGAATCCCAAGCCCAGCTGGAAGACACTGGCCGCCGTAGATCGCCAGGCCCTTATCGACCGGCTCGGCGGCCTTACGGAGCCCATTGCCAAGGCTGGCCACGTTGAGATATTGGGCTGGGGAAGCGCCGATCCAACGGTTGACCACCCCGAGGGGCATCAATATTTTGCCGTGTGGCGCGCCCCAACGCGCGACTGCCTGGACCGGCTGCGTGCTGCCATTTTTCAAGGTGGCTGGTACGAGCATTTCGAACAAGTCAATGTGACCGGTGAGTTGACTACGCCAGATGTCGTTATCGGGGAACTCCTTTCAACGTGAGCGCCCGCAACGTAACGGTGTCTGCCAAGGCAAATGAAGCCGTCCAGATTCAGCGGCTCCATCCGGGTGATGAGCCTGCATTGGCGTAGCCATTCTGAACCGCAGCGGGCCGCGAATATTCACCTGACCGCGTTTGTCCTTTTCACTTCAACTACGCTTAGCGTTGGAATCATCATGCAAACATTTATGAACATCATCAATGGGAGCCAGGTAGCTTCCGAGACTACTTTCGAGTCGAAAAATCCCGCCACTGGCGAGGCTCTTGGTAGGGTCCCGCATTCGACGCCCGAGCAGGTCAGTGTGGCGGTTACGGCTGCTCGGTCCGCGCAGCCTGCCTGGGCTGCACGGACCGACGCCGACCGCCAGGCAATACTGGCGAACGTCGCCGACAAGTTGCGCGACAACGCTGAGTATTTGGCCACGTGGGTAACTCGCGAACAAGGCAAGCCGCTAGGTGGCGTTGGACCGGATCAAATCCCCGGTTCGCGATTCGAGGCATGGGCCTGTGAGGCTTGGACGCGCGCTCCTGCCAGTCTCGAGCTGCCTCCCGAGGTTGTTTTCGAAGATCAGACCAGACGCGACGAGTTGCACCGCAAACCCCTTGGCGTGATCGCGGCAATCTCACCCTGGAATTGGCCGCTAATGATCGCGATATGGCAAATCATTCCAGCTCTGCGCGCCGGCAACACTGTGGTCATCAAGCCCTCGGAATACACCAGTATTTGTACGCTGGAAATGGTCAGACTGATGAACGAAGTCTTGCCTCTTGGCGTTTTGAATACTGTGACCGGCGGCGGTGAAGTCGGCGCATCTCTTGTGGACAACCCGAGTGTGAACAAAGTCATGTTCACTGGCTCGGCCGCCACCGGTGCAAAGATTACGGCCACGGCCGCCCGTCATCTGACGCCTACAACGATGGAACTAGGCGGCAATGACCCAGGAATCGTACTTCCCGGTGCCGATATCAAAGCACTGGCGATGAAGCTGTTCTGGGGTGTCTTCATCAACCAGGGCCAAACCTGTGCCAGCTTGAAGCGGCTCTACGTCCACGAAAGCCAGCACGACGAATTGGTAGCGGAACTGAGGCAGTTGGCCACTGCAATGCCGATGGGCGACGGAATGCAGCCCGGCATCGCAATGGGTCCGATCCAGAATCGCATGCAGTTCGATAAGATATCGCGTCTGGTAGAACGGGCCAAAGCCGATGGGGCAACTATCGTATGCGGCGGCTCCCCGCTGCCGGGTGGAGGCCTATTCTATCCGCTGACGTTGGTGACTGATATCACGGACGGCGCACCATTGGTCGACGAAGAGCAGTTCGGGCCAGTCTTGCCAATCATCCGATACAGCGATGTGGAGGAAGCGGTCATTTGGGCCAACCGAGGCAATGCGGGCCTTGGCGCCTCTGTCTGGTCTTCCGATATCGAGCAAGCAAACGACGTCGCTCAAAGGATTGAGGCAGGCACGGTGTGGATCAATCACCACGGCATCATTCACCCGATGGTACCGTTCGGCGGCGCGAAGCGTTCTGGTTGGGGAGTGGAGTTCGGCATCGAGGGCCTGAAAGCCCTTACCCGCCCGCAAGTGATTAGCCTCATAAAGTAGTGCCGAAAGGCCCCTGCTCGTCGGCAGGGGCCACTCCAAATTGCGCCACAGAAGGAGCCAAGATAATTTACGTCGTCGCGTTGCGCCGCCTTGGTACTACTTGGGACCATGCCCGTGCCTACCCAGATGCCGCCGTGTTGCATGGACAACCTAAACAGGTATGCTGGGTCGACAACTTGTCGCCATTCATACCGGCGCTGTTGGTAAAGCCAGCAAAGACTTTGTTTTTTCATTGTTGGGTGTGCCAACGGTTTGACGACGCATCTGCAAATTTCTTAAACTGCCATGACACCGAACCCATATACGTTGGACTGCCCATGATGACGGCGTCGCTGGCGTTCAGTTCCTCCCAGCCACTTCAGGCAAATTTCCATCGACATCGATGGCGATCAGACTCGCGCCGGCACCCATTGCAACTGCTTCAGCCACACGCTTCGTGTGACCATAACCCGAATGACAAACCACGCTTACTTTTGCCATTTCTTTTCCTTAAAAAAATACCGAAAATTCGTTCGATTAAAATTTAGCAAGAACCATTCACTGCACCAACAGGTCGTCCAGCCACATATTCAAGACCTCGACAGACGTGCCCGTCGCCGGTAACTTATGTGCACCAGTCTCGTCAACGAAAAGTAGAGTCGGGAACGACGCAACCTGAAACATCGAAGCCTGCGCGAAATCTGCTTTTGCAGCCGCCTTTGCAGTTCCGTCGGTCATCTGGGCCAATACCTTTTCAACGTCCAGGCCATTCGCTTTGGCGATATCGGCGACGGTTTCGGGGTCGGAGAGACTGCGACCGTGAACATAGAATTTTTCCTGCAGCAAATGCACCCAATCGATGGCACGCTCCGGATCTTGGGCACGAAGGGCTGCATGAGCAATCGCGGCATCCGTTGAGTCCGTGACTATGGTGCCCTCCTCCAGAAGACGAAGGTAATTGTCCCCAAAATGTGCGCCGGTCAGTTCCGCGATGCGTGCGTTGGCAGCAGGGATGTGGGGATAGGCCGCGATTGCTGCAGCGCGTGGCCCGACAAACAACCCTCCGCTGATTGCGGTGAATCGCACACGATGTCGATTTTCCTGCTCGAACTTAGCGAGTATGTCCTTAAAGCCCCAACACCAGCCGCAGTAAACATCTGCGACATAGACGACTGTTGGCGTTTCGCCAAAATTGCTCATTTCTTCTCCAAATATCAAGTCAGCTACCAGAGCACTATATTTGCTCCCAATAAAGAGATAAACTATCTCCATAGGAAATAACTGTCCCAATTCTTGCACCAATTCCATGGATCGCCTGACTCTCGCCAAGGTATTTATCGAAATCGTTGATCGCGGGAGCCTGACCGCGGCCGCCAATTCGCTCGAAATCTCTCGATCAATGGCGAGTCGATACCTGGATGAACTTGAAGACTGGCTCGGTGCCCGCTTGCTTCATCGAACAACGCGCAAAATCAGCTTGAGCAATGCGGGGGAGCAGGCGCTACCTCGACTGCGGGAAATGCTAGACCTAGCCTCGGATGTGCAGTCGATCGCGAGTCGACATACGCAAGAAGTACAGGGACGCCTGCGCATCACGACATCCACCGCATTCGCCGAAGCTCAACTTGCGCATGCGTTGGTAGACTTTCAGCAGCTGCACCCTGGTGTCGAGGTCGATCTAATTGTTCTGGATCGCACAATCAACCTGGTTGAAGAGCGAGTTGACCTAGCGATACGCCTAAGCAATCACGTCGATCCAGGAATCATTGCGCGTCGATTGGCGGTATGCCGTTCGGTATTGTGTGCAACGCCGGCCTACCTGCAGCGCCAGGGCCATCCGACTGACGTCAACGACCTCCGCTCGCATCGCTGCGTCCTCCACAACGGCGCCACCGCACTCAATTTGGCCTCGCTCCACAAGGGAGAGATCCACGCCATCCCTGCGAAAGGCATCCTTAGTTGCAACGAGACTTCTGTGTTACGGACTATGGTGCTCGCCGGCGCGGGCATCGCGATGCTGCCGACTTTTTACGTTGGAGACGACTTGCTACAGGGGCGGCTAGAACTTGTGCTGCCAAGTTATGAATTGCCACCGATAGACATCCAAACCGTCTACCTTTCGAGGCGGCATCAACCAAAGCCATTGCGACTCCTGATTCAGTTCTTAGTCGAGCGATTCGGTGGCTCTGTGGCGCCTTGGGATACGAAGTTGCACAAGCTACTTGGAAACGAAGCGTACGATTGAGTCCGAGCGGCATCGGGAACGCCCCTTATAACGCAACCGCAACAAGGTATCGACCTAGGGCTCAGATGACTATAGGCAGACCTCAGTTCTCGGAGCGTTGGTCAGCGAACGCGGCAAGATTTATGCACCTGTGGCCCGTGAGACTGAGACACTGGGCTCGGTGTGACGGCGGATGCTTTAGGCGGCTGAAGTTGCAGATACTCGCGCAACAATGCCTTGAACTTTGGAGCGGAAAAAGCCTTGAGGGCGGCCTGCTCGAAGCGAGCCACGACTTCCTTATCGGTCTTCAGCGAATAGGCCATCCTGAATGACTCGACTGGCATCGGCAAGGGCAGCAGGCGAATCGGTATGCGTTCTTGACCCGCAACAAATTGCGGCGAATAGGGGTTCAAGAAGAACGCTCCGTCAAGCCGGCCAGCAGCCAGTTTGCGCAAATTGCTTTGCTGCCAGGTTTGATTCGTAGTCTTCTCTACATACGCACCGTAGCTTTCGAATAGCGAAATAACATCGGCCCGGCCCGAACCGGTCCAGCCCAGCCTCATACCGCACAGCTGATGCAGATCACTGAGATCGTACAGTGCCGAGTCTGGACGCACAGCCAGATGCGGCTGCACTTGCAAAAAGGCCCACTTAAACAGCCCATACTTCGTATTACCATCCAAGGTTCCCGGCATGATCAGCACTATATCCAGCGAACCGCTTGCCAAGCTTGCCACCGATCGTTCCAGGGACACTGGCGCCTCCCATTTTATCGGCCATGGAAGCTGAGGTTGTATCTCGGTTTTAATAAACTCTACCAACAAGCCTTCCAAGCCCCCCCCATTTGCCATCACAAATGGGGCGACGACAAAGCCACCTACGTGCAATTCGGCAGCCAGTGCATAGGGGCACAGTGATAGAAATAATATGATCCAAAAAAGTCGCATGGCGTGGTGGCCGTACGATGTCACCAAAGGGGACGGCGCTAGCCTGAACATGTCAATCTCCCTGGCCAGACTGTTTGCCTGGTTCCGCTGTTGCATGGCAAAGGCGTTTACCTGATCCAGCGCGTTGTTTTGCAGGATAATGCCGTACACCCGGGTGATGGCCTGATTCACTTGTTCACTGCAGGCCGACTGAATCTAGTCGGCCCCGTCTTCGATCTTGTCGATCGAGTCTTAGATGAGGTGTTGACTGCCTGGCGATCGAGGCCGAACGTTAAGCCAGGTTTCGTACTTCCGCCAGTCCCTACTTCGAGCGACCAGCTAGAGCAATATTGCGTCTGGTGTTGGCGGCGAAAACCCATGCCACGGAAATTCAGACTGAGTTCGTGAAAACTAATTCTGCTTGAGCACGAAACGCTCGGATGACAAACTACTGGGCGATTGTTTCCGCGAAGCTCGGTCAACCTAGTTTGTCATTGAACGTCTCGCGCATCCCGGCAAAATATTATTACCCACTACCCGGGGATTCGCTTAGGACGTGCCCCGGCCCTCCGACTGCTCATTGACATTTTCCTGTTGGTCCAGCGGCAGGGAAAAATACTCGACCGGATTCGACTTGCGCTTATTGATCAACAGACGGGTTACGTCAGGTCGCGAATAGTGGCCCGCAGGATCAGCCACCGACTTGGCCAACGTAATGGCGCTGAGGTCGATGTCGGCAATCAGGAGCCCCTCTTGGTCTTCAGGCAGCTTTTCGCACAGCGACGAGCCATCTGGGCCGTAGATGACAGTGTGGGCGCCACCTACATGCAGAAGCGAATGCTTGTCCGGCGTATCGCACAGCAAGTCAATAATCTCTGCGGACACAACAGAACACGGCGCCAATACGAAGCACGAACCTTCAACGGCATAAACGCGGCTAACGGCGTTATTAACCTCCGCTCCCAAAGAGAAAGCGAACGGCTCGTACAGAGAAAAACTAGGCCAGGCGCCAATGTGAATCTGTTCGTTCTGAGCGTACATCGCATACTTGGACAGAGGCTGCAGATGTTCCCAGCAGCACAGAGCACCAACGCGGCCGATCGGCAGGTCGTGCACCGTCAAATCGCTACCATCTCCTTCGCCAAACAGTGTACGCTCAACGTGCGTCGGCTTCAATTTGCGACGGCGCGCCACATCTTTGCCGTCTGGACCGATTATCCACTGAGCGATGTAAAGACTACTACCTCCTCGCTCAGAGTGTCCCATCACCACATAAATACGGTTTCGCTTGGCTGCCTCACGCAGCTTATCCGCTTCTGGGCTGTCGTAACGCAGAGAGTTCTCGGCGTATCGGGTTACAAAGCCACGTCCCATGCCCCACGCCGGGGTGCCCAGCCACAGCCAGTACGGGTAGCCAGGCAGCCAAGTCTCGGGGAAGGCAATCAGTTCGACTCCGGCCGCACCAGCTTCGTCAATCAGCTTAATCGCCTTGGCGACTCCGGCTTGCAAATCGAGGAACGCCGGAGCGGCTTGGACGGCGGCTACTTTCAGCGTGTTTTTGTTTTGTACAGACATTCGTTGCTCCAAGAACAGTTATTGTGATTTCACAGCCCGAACTAGCGGCCTGAATCGTTGCTGGTTATCGGATGGCACCTTTATCGGCTTCCGATTCTAAAGGATTCTGCATTACCGGAGTGCATCTGAGAATCGCGAAGATTCGCTAACTCCTGAAGCCATCAAACCGGCTACGCTTCCACCTGTAGCAAGACTGAAGTTCGCCATATAGATGATGAACGTCATCGATAGTCAATCTTTGACTCCGAACGAATCATTCTCTATTATCTAGTCGCTTCAAATTCCTATAATGCAGACACTAACGGCACCTCCTTAAAATGACAGAACAAACAAAATCGCGTCGTGGCATCCAGTCGGTTGAGGTCGGCGGGAAGCTACTCACTGCGCTGGTGGATAACTCAGGTCCGATGACTTTGAGCGAGCTTGCACGACATGGGGGCATGCTGGCATCAAAAGCACATCCTTACCTGGTTAGCTTCTGCAACCTGGGACTTGTTGAGCAGGACCCGGTCACAGGCCTTTACGGACTCGGGCCCTTTGCCATCCAAATGGGACTAGTCGGGCTCCAGCAACTCAGCCCAATTCGGCTAGCCATCCCTGAAATTACTAAACTGGCTGACACACTCGAACTCACCGTCGCATTAGCAGTCTGGGGATCCCACGGCCCGACTATTACGTACATCGTTGAATCACCACAGCCCGTTCAGATTGCGATGCGTCCTGGGTCTGTGATGTCCTTGCTCGGTACGGCAACAGGACTTGCATTCTCTGCATTTATGCCTCCAAAGCTGGTTCAAAGGATGATCGAAAGAGAGGTCGGTGACTCAGCCGTTCTCGCCCAAACGAAATCTCTCGCATCCCAAGATAAGCTAGATGCAACCTTAAACGAAATTCGTACTCGCAACATGGCTCGCGTCCAAAACGAACCCATCCCCGGCGTCAGCGCGCTTTCAGCACCAGTGTTCAACCATGCCCACTCCATGGTGTTGGCAATCACGGTAAGCGGTTCTTCGCTCACCTTCGATGCCGGCTGGGACGGCCATATCGCTAAGGCGCTCAGGGAAACCGCCGACCATCTTTCTCGCGTACTCGGACACAATCCGTAAGGAGCGCGCTTCCCACAAGCACGAGCGCCTTGACCGGCAGTCAAGTTAGATTCGAATTTGGCGATTGCACTCATCAGCGACTCCCCTAAGAGCGTTTTTGCGGTAAACCATCTGTCCCAGGACAGATGTCGATGCTGCCACGACAATCACGATCGCCATCGGTCGCCCACTACCGTCGTGCATCAAACTAACCGCCATACTGGCCAGAGCATCGAGCCCGAATTGCGCGGCGCCAAACAGCGCTGCGCATGCTCCCGTATTATCCGGATAGCGTGCCATCAACAGCCCCACCCCATTCGCCCCCAAAAGACCGGTCATGCTTACCACGGCAAACAGCGCACAAATCACCAGCCATGTACCAGCATGCAGTAGGGTTGCGGCTATTAAACCCAGCGCCCCGAACAAGGCGACTCTGCTTCCCAAGCGCATCATCGCTTCCGGTCCCCGCTTAGCCGACCGCTGGCGGTTCAAATAGTTTGCGAGGAAGATGCCGAACGCATTTGCAGCAAATACGATACTGTACTGTGCAGGAGCAAAGCCATTGAGTTCAATAAAATAGAACGGACCAGCGGTGATGTAAGCAAACATCCCGGCAAAAGAGGCGCCTCCTGCCAACAACACCCCTATCGCAGTGCTATCGCCAATAAGCCTGCGGTACACAGCAAAGACCGCAGACATAGACGTCTGCACGCGACGTTCCGGTGGTAGAGATTCAGGCACCCTGGTCCAGACGATAAACGCGCCAAAAAGTGCCCAGACAGCCAACGCACCAAACGTCCCTCGCCACCCGAATAGCACCATCAACCCGCTACCTGTTAGCGGGGCAACCAAGGGAGCAATCGCGCTTACCATGGCGATCAGCGAAAAAACCGGGATCGCACGCGGCCCTGGAAAAACGTCACGCGCCACCGCACGAGACAGAACAGACACCGCACCTGCTCCAAGCGCCTGAATAAAGCGAGCTGCAATTAGTTGATCGATAGAGCTCGCCGACATACATGCAACGCTGGAAAGCGCGAACAGCACAATGCCCAAAAAGAGGACGTTCCGCCGGCCAACTCGATCGGAAACAGGACCGGAGAACAACATCCCCAGCACGAATCCGGCGAGGAATAACGTGACCGACATCTGAACCAAATCTGTCGTTGCATTCAAAGAAGCGGCGATCGTCGGCAATGCTGGTAGGTATAAGTCAATTGCCAGAGGCGCGAAGGCTGCCAGCGCGCCAAGCAAGACCGCAATCTTGCGCTCACTGGGATGGTAAATTACCGCGGATGAGTTCACTGGCTACGATTCCTTCTAACCCTGGTCAATCTGACGAACCGAAATTTCACTGCGAGGCCTCAGTTGCACATGATTCCCAAAGCGCGCAATTCCATGTTTCGCGCCAGGCAAACTGAGCACGCCTGCTGTATTAGGAATCGAGCATGCGCCTATCCAAAAGCAACTCCGACCACAACACGGCCCCCTGGTCTTACAGGAGCCGTGTCACTCTTACTGAGGCTGGCTTGCCTCGACGGTCACTCGTGCCAATACAAAGGCCTCGCGCAGTACATCCGGGTCACCAATATGGTTCGAAAGCAGAAGGATCAACTGAGCATTGAGCATCTTGCTTTGCTCCTCCGTCAAGTCATGATGCGAGTCCACGAGCATTTCATAGAACTCGTCGTAGTCATCAAGATTGACATTGAGATTCAATCGGCTGTTCATGCGCTCTCCAATTCATTACAAGTAGCGCGCGCCACCGCATCACGGACTGCACCTACATCGAAGGAACGCCAACGAGCACAGACGTGCTGATCCGGACGCAACAGGTAATACGTGCCCGGCACAGCGTCGTAGCGAGAAGCAAACAGCCCGTCACCGTCGACCAGAGCTCCTGGCAGACCTCTCTTGTTAGACGTCACAATCAAAGTGCGAACCGGAACACGATCGCCGGCCAATTCTGCAAAGTCAGGCACCTGCTCCTCATCACCAGCAAAATAGACACCGGTGAATTCGCCCCCCAGGTGCCGCAGTAACCAAGTAGCGCAGCTCTGTTCAAGAAGAGGAGCATCAGCTGCCGGGGATCCCGGTCGCATCGCTTTGGCGAAAGAGTCTTTGTCCGGGGTGTTCAGCATCGAATTTCCATATGTCGATGGCATCGACAGGCGACCACTATTAACCAGCTTCCGAGCAAACGGCTGCGTCTTCGCGAGCTGCAGCACAGCATCCCGGAACAGTCGACTGACTTCGCTCTTTGGGGTGATGAAGTCGGTAGACCGAGTCGAGTTTCTGATGTTTTCATCGGCCGCGTACTCTCGTTCACGGGCATAGGTATCCAATAGAGACGGAGGAGCTTTCTCTTGGATTACCATGCGTAGCTTCCACGCCAAGTTGTCTGCATCCTGGACACCGCTATTGGCACCACGAGCGCCGAACGGAGATACACCATGTGCAGAATCGCCCGCAAACAGCACACGACCATGACGGAACTCGTCCATTCGCAAACAGCAAAAGGTATAAACGCTGACCCATTCCAGCTCGAAATTCGCGTCCATACCAAGCAGAGCGCGAATACGAGGAAGAACCCGCTCTGGCTGCCGTTCGGCGACCGGATCAGCGTCCCAGCCCAGCTGAAAGTCGATGCGCCAGACGTTGTCCGGTTGACGATGCAAGAGCACTGATTGCCCCGGATGGAATGGCGGATCAAACCAGAACCAACGCTCCGTGGGGAAGTCTGCCGTCATTTTGACGTCCGCAATTAGGAAGCGGTCACGGAAAACGCGCCCCTTGCTCTCCAAACCCATCAAACCGCGTACCGCACTCTTGCCACCATCCGCCGCAACAATATATTCAGCCTGGAGCTTGTACTCTCCTTCAGGCGTTTCGACGGACAACTCAACGTATTCCGGGTGCTGCACCAGGCCAGTCACACGGTTACGCCAGCGCAACTCCAGTTGAGGAAGCTCTTGGGCACGTTCGTACAAATAGCCTTCCACATAGTATTGCTGCAAGTTAATGAACGCTGGGCGCTCATGACCTTGTTCCGGCAGTAAATCAAATCTGTAAACCTCTTCGTCGCCCATAAATACACGACCTACGTTCCAGCGAACACCCTTGTTCGCCATGCGCTCACCACATTGCAGGCGATCGAAGACTTCCAGCGTTCGCTTCGCAAAGCAGATGGCGCGCGAGCCGATGGACAACTTATTGTCGTCATCAAGCAGAACCACCGAAATGCCCTGCTGTGCCAGATCGATTGCTGCTGCCAGCCCAACTGGGCCAGCGCCGACCACGACTACCGGATAGCGTACGACAAGATTGCTCGCGCTGAGGGGATGCGGCTCATATTCGAACTCACGCCGCTGATAATCAGTATCCATAATATGTCCAGGAGTTAATCGTCTTAACTAATGTTGGCAAGTTGCTCGAACTTAGGTCTGCAACGAATGCCACATTTCCTGATCGCGCTCGGCGGTCCAGATGCGCGGATGCTTGATTCCTTTAGCTTCATCGTAGGCACGAGTGACATCGAACGGAAGGCAGTGCTCGTAAATAAACACGTGGCCGAACTTTGGATCCATCCTGCTACGCGTGTAAGCCATCGCTTCCTTCAGCGACTTTCCAGCACGGACGGCTTCTTTGGTACTTTGAAGGAGCGTACTGACGAAGTCCTTCGTGTAATCAATGCCGGCATTCACCTGCTCGGGGTTTACCAGTGCCGGACCTCGTCCAGGAACAAGCTTCTCGGCACCCAAGGCACGCAATGCCTCTAAAGTATCCGGCCACTCTTCGAGTTGGGCATCCCCTGTATAAGCGGCTGCTCCATACTCGACCAGGTCGCCCGAGAAGCAGATCCTCTGAGATGGAATCCACGCGATAGTGTCACCCTTGGTGTGCCCCATCCCGATATGGGCGAGACGAACTTCCAGTTTGCCCATGAAAATGGTCATCTCCTTCTCGAACACCATGGTCGGCCAGCTCAAGCCAGGCACCGACTCGACACCGGCGAACAGACGAGGGAAACGCTCGATTTCGGACTTCATGTCTTGCTCACCGCGTTCGACGATCAGTTCGTAGGTCCCACGCGACGCGATAATCTGTTCTGCGCCCTCTTTAAGGTAGGCGGAAGCACCCAGAACACGTACGGCATGGTAGTGCGACAGCACAACGTATTTGATCGGCAAATCCGTCACGCTGCGGATGTGATCAATGAGCGATTGAGCCATCAACGGCGTGGCCGTGGTGTCGATCACCATTACGCTGTCGTCCCCAATGATGACCCCGGAGTTGGGGTCACCTTCAGCGGTATATGCGTAAGCATTGTCGGACAGCTTGATGAAGCTGGTCTTCTTTTCTTCCAAGTCTGCCTGCGACGCAAATTTCTTGCCTGCCATGATGCTATCTCCTCGTATCTGTTACGACCTTAGTGTCGGTAGTCAGACAATACGGGTTGCCGTATTATGTGTAAATCACCACTCATCGATAACCATTATGAATAGCATTCATAACACCGATTTAGACCTCAATCTTCTGCCTGTGCTGGATGCACTCTTGCGCATTCGAAACGTCAGCCGAGCCGCCCAGGAATTGAATATGTCGCAGAGCGCAGTCAGCCACGCGTTGAAGCGCCTGCGCACCTTCTTTGGTGACCCTCTATTTCTGAAATCCGGTATGGGTATGCAGCCAACGCCCAAGGCGCTGGAATTGCTCGCTCCCGTGCTGGCCGTAATGGGCACCGTGCGCGGCGAATTACTTGTACAAGAAAGCTTTGAAGCCACTCACGCTCGGCGAACATTTTCGTTGTGCGTAACAGACATGGGCGAGCTGATCTTCCTACCGAAGTTGATCGCACGGCTACGCGAAACCGCACCAGGCTGTACATTACGCACAATGCAGGTCCCCATGCATCAGATTCACGACGTACTGGAGAGTGGGGAAGCCGACGTAGCACTGGGTTCGCTTCATTCGGTGCCCGAAGGCCTATTTCAGCAACTGCTGTTCACTCGATCATTCGTCACGCTAGTCAACCGAAGAAACCGCAAGATTGGTGGGAGTATGACGCGCGAACAATACTTTGAGATGGAGCATATTATTGTGTCGCTGTCAGGTCGCGCCGACGAAGCCTATGACGCCATAGTCGACCATTTGGCCGGCCCGCGACGCGTCTATCTCACAACAGCTCACTTTCTGACGGTACCGATGATTATCGAAGAAAACCCCGACCTCATCGCCACAGTGCCAAGCGAGCTGGCGACCAAGTTCGCTACCTTCAAAAGCATCAAAGCAGTGGAGACGCCGGTCAATGTACCGCCGTTTGCAATCAGACAGCATTGGCACCCGCGCTTCCAGCATGACGCTGCCAACAGCTGGCTACGACGGGAGATCAAGGAAGTTTTCGATACTATTCCCGAATAATAATGGCGTTATTCGGCAAACAAGCTGACGACCAGGTCGCGCAACCAGCGCCCTCCCTCATCTTGATGGTAGCGACGGTGCCAGAACATATTCGTCTGTAGCCCAGGTAGCGCTAGCGGAGGCTCAAGGACCTGCAACTGGAATGGGCCGGCCGCTCGTTCTGCTAATTTTTGTGGGACTGTGGCCACCAAATCTGTGGTGCTGACGATGTAAGGCACTGCGGCAAAGTGCGGCACACTGAATGCAGTCTCAAGCGACACGCCGGCACGTTCCAGCGCCTCATTAATGCCATGATATGGGCTCTCCATAGCCGTAACGACCAGGTGTCGCTCGCGGCGGAAATGTTCAAGCGTCACCCCTCCCTCCCCCAAGCGATGCCCTACTCGGAATATGCTGACGCATGACTGCCGAAACAGGCGCCGCTGATAGAAAACGCTCGGAGCATCTTCAAAGGCGCCGATTGCCAGATCCACCCGCCCTACCTCCATAGCCGCACGCAAATCAATTGTGCCGGCGCGGACTGTCGCGATCTCTGCGTTTGGCGCAAGCGTCGCGCAGCGTTCGACGAGCTTCGGCATGAAGTACATTTCACCAACGTCGGACATGGCAATGGTGAATCTCCGGCGAGTACTGGTCGGTACGAATGGCTGCTCTGGCTTGAAGGCGAACTCCAATTGTGCAAGCGCGGCCGCCACCGGCTCAGCCATCCGCTCGGCATAGGGCGTCGGCTGCATTCCGTCAGTTGTACGAACAAATAACTCGTCACCGGTACTCTTGCGCAATCGCGTCAACGCGTTGCTGACAGCTGACTGCGTAAGGCGCAGCCGCTTGGCAGCGGCTGAAATCTGGCGCTCACGAAATATCTCCTGAAACACCAGCAACAGATTCAGATCCAGGTCACGCAGTTCCATATCCTTGAGTATTCACACTATAAATAGTCATAATTTTTCCATTTATATCGCAAATCCCACGGCATTGCACTAAATTCGTTGATGGAACTAGCCAACAGGAGACCGCATGAACACCCCTCAACAACGTCCAAGCTACCAATCAGGCTTTGGCAACGAATTCGCCACCGAGGCACTGCCTGGTGCGCTCCCGCCTCACCAGAACTCTCCTCAGCGCGTGCCTTTGGGCCTCTACGCTGAGCAGCTTTCTGGAACCGCATTTACAGCCCCTCGTGCTCACAACCGCCGCAGCTGGCTGTATCGAATCCGGCCGGCGGCAATGCACCAGCCTTTCCGGAAAATAGGAAATAGCCGGATTACGAGCCGCTTCGACGAAGTGGCGGTGCCTCCCAATCAGTTGCGCTGGGACCCGATTCCCTATCCTTCGTCCCCTACCGATTTCATTGACGGCTGGGTGACTATGGCCGGAAACGGATCGCCGGCAAATCAAAGTGGCTGCGCGATTCATTTGTACGCGGCAAACCTCTCGATGGAGGAGCGCTATTTCTACAGCGCCGATGGAGAGCTATTGATCGTGCCTCAGGAAGGTCGTCTGCATATCGCCACCGAACTGGGGGTAATCGACTTGGAACCTCAAGAAATTGCGGTCATTCCGCGTGGTGTCCGTTTCCAGGTCAGGCTGCTTGATACTGTCGCCCGTGGGTATATTTGCGAAAACTTCGGTGCTCTACTGCGCCTGCCGGACATGGGACCGATCGGCTCTAACGGCCTCGCAAATCCACGCGACTTCTTAACCCCGACCGCTTCCTACGAGGATAAAGAGGGGGACTTTGAATTGGTTGCCAAGTTTGGTGGCAATCTGTGGAGCGCCGCGATTGGACACTCTCCATTGGACGTCGTCGCTTGGCACGGTAACTATGCCCCGTACAAATACGACCTGCGTCGCTTCAATACCATCGGGTCAATCAGTTACGATCATCCGGATCCGTCGATTTTCCTTGTACTTCATGCGCCCTCAGACTCGCCGGGTGTCGACACGCTTGACTTTGTAATTTTCCCGCCGCGTTGGCTTGCAGCAGAGGATACCTTCCGCCCGCCTTGGTTCCACCGAAATGTCGCAAGTGAATTCATGGGTCTGATTCATGGACAGTACGACGCGAAGTCAGAAGGGTTCCGTCCTGGTGGTGCAAGCCTTCACAACTGCATGAGCGGACACGGACCCGATGTTCCTACGTTTGAGAAGGCAAGCTCTGCAGACACCGCTACGCCGCACAAAGTCGACGCCACCATGGCATTCATGTTTGAGACTCGCGACGTTATCTGCCCGACCGCATACGCCCTCGACTCACCGCAACTCCAGCCAGACTACTACCAGTGCTGGGCGGGATTTAACAAATATTTCAAGGACCAACAGGCATGAACATCGCACTGAACGAAACCCACGATCCCGCACTCAATAGCTGGGTAGAATCGGCAAATACGCCAGATACCGATTTCCCAATTCAAAATCTCCCCTTCTGCGTTTTTCGCATAAAAGGGAGCAATCGAGCCTTTCGCGGCGGCATCGCAATCGGGGATCAAATCCTCGACCTTACCGAACTGGACGATACCCTGGCAGATGCATCTACAATTGCACGCAACGCAGCTGCCTTGGCTATGACCGACAACTTGAATTTGCTGATGGCCGCGGGCCAGCCAGCCTGGTCCGCTTTGCGCCTGGAGCTGTCCCGATTACTGCGTAGTGGTTCCAAACCGCTGCATTCCGCACTGGTTGCGCAGGCGGATGCGGAGTACAAGCTGCCTGCAGCAATCGGTGACTACACTGACTTTTACACTTCGATTCATCACGCGACGTCTGTTGGAAAGCTATTCCGTCCAGACAATCCTTTACTACCGAACTACAAATGGGTGCCAATTGGCTACCACGGCCGCGCATCAACGATCGGAGTCTCCAGCCAAGAGTTTCAGCGCCCATTGGGTCAAACTCGCCCGACCAGCGAGAACGGCGCTCCAGTCTTCGGACCGAGCCGACGCATGGACTACGAGTTGGAGGTCGGCATCTTCACCGGTCCAGGCAACAAGTCTGGGACTCCGATTGACATCCAAAACGCCGAAGCGCATATATTCGGACTCTGTCTGCTCAATGATTGGTCCGCGCGCGATTTCCAGGCATGGGAGTATCAACCGCTTGGGCCCTTCCTGTCGAAGAACTTCGCCACGACCATCTCACCCTGGATCGTTACGCTTGAAGCACTTGCCCCCTATCGCACGAGTTGGCAGCGCCCGTCCTCGGACCCACAGCCACTGCCGTATCTAGACAGTACGGAGCTTCGTAACGCGGGCGGCTTTGACATCGAGCTGGAAGTTCAACTGCAGACAAGCAAAATGCGCCAAGAAAGCCTTGCTCCCGTTCGCATTTCGCGCACAAATTTCCGTCACTCCTACTGGGCGGTCGCTCAGCTGGTCGCACACCATACCGTCAACGGCTGCGCGCTTCGATCGGGCGACCTGCTAGGCTCCGGTACCCAATCGGGACCAGAACCCGCCGAAGCCGGGTCATTACTAGAGCTGAGCTTAGGAGGGGTTCAACCGATTGGCCTGCCAAATGGCGAACAACGTGTTTTCCTCGAAGATGGAGACTCCGTAGTAATGCGCGGGTGCGCAAGCCGTGATGGTTACCGCCGTATCGGATTTGGCACTGTCTCGGGTACAGTTTTACCTGCAAGGCAGCCCTAAAATTTCGCAGCCCGATCAGGGCATTCGGCGAATCATCTAGTGCGCATGGCTTACAGTATCCGAGCCATGCGCCACCAAGCGGTGAATTCCATCTCGTGATTGTGTCCCCAGGCGTGGTGTATGAGTTGTAATTCCTGGGAGGCTGGGCTCCCGCTCAGCTGATCACGGCGGAAAGCCGTGTCGGCGGCGTTTCATAGAGCGACTGCAGGCCTTCGAGCTGCGTGTAGCGCCGCTGTAAAGACCATTCATCGTTCTGTTCCAACATGATAGCGCCGACAAGGCGGATGACGGCGCGCTCATTGGGGAAGATACCCACGATGTTGGTACGTCGCTTGACCTCGGCGTTTAGTCGCTCCAATGGATTGGTAGTACGCAACTGGACCCGATGCGCGCTCGGAAACGCCATGTAGGCCAGCACGTCGTGCTCGGCCACGTCCATCATGTCGGCCAGCTTGGGCAATTTAGCGCGCAGATGGTCGGTGACGCAACGCCATTTGACACTGGCCGCCTCCGCCGTCTCCTCGGCGAAAATCGTGTTGATCAAGGCCACCAGCGCCTGGCGCTGGCCTTTGTTGGCGTGCACCAGGGCGTTGCGCATGAAGTGCCATCCGAAACGACACTGCATTCCTCAAATATATCCCTTTAAACGAAAGGCTTAGCGAATGTTCGCGATTGCTCCCCCATTCGGGGCCGACTAGAGTGCATCTTCGACCGGCAACACATGTTGGCTATCAGCCGTCGATGTAGGCGCAGAAGCCTATGCCAACTAACGGCACCACTAGGCGGAGCGCGACTACATCTCATCCAGTGTGCGGCACACATTTTAATAATCTGTCTTTGGAGTACAGCATGACGAAGAAAAACATCCTACTGGCGATCTTCGCTGGCGCGCTCGCAGGTGGCAACGTCGCATCTGCAGCAGTAACTGCAGATGAAGCGGCCAAGCTCAAGAGCAGCCTGACCCCTCTGGGTGGGGAGAAAGCCGGCAACAAGGACGGCTCCATCCCAGCCTGGGACGGTGGCTGGACTAAACCAGTACCAGGCAAGAAGTTGGGCGACGTCCCGGTGGAATTGTTCGCCAACGAAAAGCCGATTGCGCAAATCAATGCAAAAAACATGGCGCAGTACGCGGACAAACTCAGCGAAGGCGTGAAGGCGTTGATGAAGAAATACCCGGAGACCTTCCGCATTGACGTGTATCCGACACATCGCACCGCGGCCGCACCACCGTGGACTTACGAGAACACATTCAAGAACGCGACACAGTGCAAGTTGAAGGACGGCGGATTCTCGGTGGAAGGCTGCTACGGCGGCATCCCATTCCCCATTCCAAAAGATGGCGCGGAGCTGATCTGGAACTTCCTGCTTCGCGTAGAGGCCGAGTCCATCGACCTGGGCTTCAAGAACATCGTGGTGAACTCCGATGGATCACGCACCCTTGCAACCCGAAATGATGAGGCTTTCCAGTTCCCGTACAACTTCAAGGATGGCTCTGCCGCGAAATGGAATGGCGAATACGTCATGCTCCGCTTTATCACCACGGCCCCGCCATTTAAAGTCGGAGAATCGCTCGTCATTCGCGACACCATTACCGCCAAGGACTCGCGCAACGCGTGGCAATACCTGGTTGGCCAACGCCGCGTTCGACGCGCACCGACCGTCGGCTTCGACACGCCTGACTTCGTGGCCTCCGGTTCGAACTACTTTGATGAAGTCAAAGGATTCTTAGGTCACCCAGAACGCTATACCTGGAAACTGTTAGGCAAAAAGGAAATGTATATCCCTTATAACACCAACGGATTGCTCGCTGTGAAGGTGGATGAGGCGGTTTCCAAGAACCATCTGAACCCGGACAAGCTTCGGTGGGAACTGCATAGGGTCTGGGAAGTCGAGGCAGTCGTTGCGTCCGGCAAGCGCCACGCCGTGCCAAAACGGAAATTCTACTTCGATGAGGACACCTATGTTGTGACGTTGGTGGATGGCTTTGACGCAGAGGGCAAGCTCTGGCGCACTTCGATGACGACGCCCTTTGTTGAGCCCGCTATCCCCGCTGTCGTGACCCTGCCAGTTGCCGTCTTCAACCTTCAGGCAGGAACCATGAGCGTAGTGCAGATGTTGAATGAAGAATACTACAAGGTTGTGCCGAAGCGGCCCGACAGCTACTTTACCGGCGACGCGATCGCCGGCGACGGTGCCCGGTAAGGCACGTCTCTTGTCAAGCACCGAGGACCTCTCGGTGCTTCTCTTTGAGCAAGTCTAGACATGTCAACCTTTTTCTCCACCGAGATGGTTCCGATAGAACAGCGCGCGTCATACTGGCGCGATGTCGTCGGCAAGGCCTTCGTTCCGCTTAGCTGCGACATCGGCACTCCTGGCAATTTCCGTGGCTCGATCAAGCAAAGCACGCTGGCCAATTTACACGTCGCCGAATTAAGGTGTGATGCCCATAACGCGCGGCGCACGTCACAACATATTTCGGGTCAAATTGAAGAATGCTTTCTGGTGGCATTTCAGACCGCAGGGCAAGGCGTGTTCGAGCAAGATGGCCGCGTAGCGGTGGTCGGCCCAGGTGACTTTGTTTTGTGTGGCAGCAGCCGGCCGTATGAACTTAACTTTTATGATGACTTCAGACAAACGGTACTGGTGCTACCCGCCAGCCAGATGCGGACGCACCTGCCGGACGCTGATGCCTTGACAGCAATCGCCGTCGGCGCCGGCCACGGAAGCGGTCAATTGATCGACTCAGTGGTGCGCACCTTGGGGGCTGCCGAAACGTTTGGGCCGGCAGCCGGCGCGATGGCCGATGCGGTGTTAAACATCATTGTCGCCGGCTTGCGAACCCTCCCTGCGGCGCGCGCATCCGGCCCTTCTGATTTGACGCGATTCCATATCGACCGCGCGCGCCAGCACGCCATGGCGCAGTTACATGATCCCGCATTGAATGCGGCGGCTATCGCACATGCAGTTGGCTTATCAACAGCACATCTGCATCGTCTGTTCCAACGCGAACCTCAGTCGCTTATGCAGTGGGTGTGGACCGAGCGACTGGAAGTCTGCAAGCACAACCTAGGTGCCCCTGCAATGCAGGGGCGCAGCGTAAGCTCGATCGCGTTTGCTGCGGGATTTAACAGCGCGCCCCATTTCTCCCGACTGTTCCGCCAACGCTATGGTCTTTCTCCCTCAGCTTGGCGCAGCAGCCTATGGACTTGAAACGCGGCAGCAAATCAAGCCCAATTATTATCCAGGGGATTTTTCTCTGCCATGTTGGCAAAACCACAGCGACACAGGAAATGCGCATGCGTGTGCTGTGCATGGGGAGTATCGGTGATCGAGGTCACGATGTGACGTTTGAAACCTGTGCGCGGATAAGCAGCATGCACCTTACTAAGTTGCTGATGCGGGATACGATGGCGGTAGGCGCCGATCACATCCATCACTGCTCCGCCTTTCACTAAAATCACTTCAGGAGCCCATCGAGAGCGAGACAAATACGGATTCAAATGCAGGCTGATCGACTCGTACAATGCGCGTGCCTGCGACTCGTTCCAACCATGGCGAAGCGCCAAATCTTGTGCGACACGTGCACCGACAATCTGAAAACCAGTATCGGCAGTCTTCGCTGCGTGAGTATCGCTCAACCCGGAGTCATGCAGTAGACAGCCTACATACAGAGCCTCCGGGTCCCAGCGCAACCCAAATGCCTGGCCAAGCAGAGAGCCCAAATAGTACGTGCGGTAGCAATGCACATGCAGGTCCTCAGGATACATCGCGGCGGCCTGCTCTTCGGCCTCCTTGCAGATCGCCGTGCCCGGCATAATGATCCGATCCATCTCGACCGACGCTTGGCGCCTCCCCATCGCACCGAGAAACTTGTCAAGCAGCTCGGTTACCTGTGTCTTGAACAACATTCCAACCAGGGCGCGGCGCTCACGGGCGCTCAGAATGCCTTTAGTACGTTCGCTCCAGGCGTAGGTGCCAATTGCGTCAGATTTCATCGTGTTTCCATTCTCAAAAAAGTGGACAGCGTTATGACCGTGTTGAATTGTAGGGTGACGAATTGTCGGCGTCTGCTCCATAAATTGCGCATTGCTTGTCTGGGAGTTGCATTGCCTTCGATAGCACTAGCCCAAGAAGGCAGCACCATTGGAACGCAGGCGACGAGTAGTTCGCCAAGACAACCTCCACGACGAAGTCGAAGTCATCGACCGTCTGGAGCAACGGGATACCGGGCCACCACAAGTCTTGTCTCGATGGTCATTGCTGGACTGCAGTCCTCTCCCCCTACTTCCTCAGGAGTACTACCGCAGCGGGAGATCGACGTCTTTTCACCTCGTCAGAAGTTGTACCTCAAACCGTGGAGCGAGTACGTTGAACGATACGGCCGGCGCTTCTTTCAGGCTGCCTAGTCAACAGCGGCCCAGACACCACAACCTCCGACGGGGCTGCATTGAATTCCGAGACAATTTTTTGCAGCATGTCGGCCTGCTCCTCCAAAAGACCTGCCGCCCCTGCCGCCTCCTCAACCAGCGCAGCGTTCTGCTGAGTCATGCCATCAAGCTGCCCCATGGTGTCACTAATCTCCGCCAATCCCTTGCTTTCCTGGCGAGCGGCGGCAGCAATCTCATTCACCGTGGAAAATGCCTCGTCGATTGCCGTTCGCAGCTGAGTCATTGCGTTGCCCGCGCTGCCAGCCTGCCGCGTACCGTCGCGAACCATCGCGACTGAAGTATCAATCAAAACCTTGATCTCTTTTGCCGCTGACGAAGAACGCTGCGCCAAATCCCGTACCTCACTTGCGACCACGGCAAAACCTCGCCCCTGCTCTCCTGCCCTGGCAGCTTCAACCGCCGCGTTTAACGCCAAGATATTGGTACGGAACGCGATTCCCTCGATCAGACTGGTGATGTCAGCAATCTTAGCCGCCCCTTCGCTAATCGAGCCAATCGTCTTCACCATGGCATCCACAGTGGCACCGCTATCGTCTGCCAGGCTGCGAGCCTTACTCGCGAGCTCACTCGCGATTTCCGCGTTTCGTGCATTATCAGCGACGGCATCGTTTAGTTCGTGGACCTTCGATGCCACATGCTCTAATGCACTTGCCTGGCGCTCGGTGCGCTGCGAAAGGTCGACGTTGCCGACAGCGATCTCGCGCGCTGCCGTGTACACCGAATCCGTACTTCCCCGCACTCCCCGAATCGCGGACTCAAAGCGCTCGATCAGCGCGTTAAAGGCAAATGCAGTACGGCCAATTTCGTCCTTGCGGTGGATAGGAACGCGCCGATGCAGGTCAAGCGTCCTGCTAATGTCATTAAGCGCAGCCTGGATCGCCCCCAGGCTGCCACCAATCGACCGGATTAGGAAAATGACGGCGGCACTGCACAATACCGTTCCGCCTGTGAGGCCAGCCAGCATCAAATAGCGCATGCGCTGGTAGGACACCGCCGCTTGTTCATTGGCCTTCTCAATCTCTTGATTGAACATTGCCGTCAGCTTTCCCATTACCTGCGCTGCGTACAATCCGGTAGGCCGAGTTCGCTCACGCATCAGCTTTTCAGCTGCAGCGAACTCACCTCTCTTAGCGAACGCAAGCGACTCGCTGGACGCCTGGCGAGACTGAGTTACCGCATCGATATACTCCTGAATCACTGGACGTAAAGAGCTCTGAGCATGGCTGGTTCGCAGTCGCTCTAACTGGTCATCCAGTTGTTTGCTCATGAAGTCCGCGACCTCAAATTGCTGCTTGCTTGCGGCGACATTCCCAGCAAGAATGACCTCATATATCTGCAGCCCCCTAACCAACAGAGGCACATAGCCATCCTTCAAATATTGAGCAGGTAACGACAGCTCTTGGAAAATTCGGCCGGCCCGCGCATTGGCGTCTGCCATCCCATAAAGTCCGCCTCCTGCGATGGCGAAACACAGTATGCCCATTCCCGCGAAAATGGCAGCTAAGCGAGTTCTAATATTAATCATGATGCGCCCTAGTAAATAAGACCAAATTCATTTTCCGGCGTGCTCGCGGCTTCATCACCGCCACTTCCCAGCTGCATCTGATCTCCACCAATTTTTTGCAGCTGAGTCCACGGCTCTTTGGAACAGCCGACCTTCCGTTCCTGACCAAAGCATTCCCGCTCGATGGTCAATTCGCCAGCCCCATCCGCCAAGAAGGATCAGACGTGGCCAACGTTTACAGTTCCCCCATCGAGAACTTCCAACAAACAGGTAAAGCGAGAACGAAACAGCGGCATCGCACAACAACCTCCTGCAAAGCACATTGTGGTTTTCACGCCAATGTCCCCCTTAGACAAGGCACCTGTGCTTCGACCACAGCTTTCGTTCTTGACCGCATTCTGCTCGGGTGCAGCAATCTATCTTCCTATCCAACACCGTCCACGAACGACACCGCAGTACCAGCGTAAGGAGTTCCCCCGTAGAAAGCACTAGCGAATGTTCGCGATTGTTCCACTTTTAGCATGCAACTAGAGTGCAATTTCAAATGGCAAATCTTTTCAACCAAGCGTCGCTACTCGAAAGCAAGAACTCGCAGTAGCGGAAGAAAGCACCATGAATTCCTTGCAGACGGACTCATAAGAAACCGCCCGCAAGGCGTAGCGAATACAACTCTAAAGAGGGGAACTTGATGAAACACAGAGATAAAAGTAACAAAACGGTCTACCTGCCACTGCTTGCAGCCGCGGCGGCCAGCATGCTGGTCACACCTACCGCCTTCGCCGGCAAACTGGACATGGGCGACACGGAGCTTAAGGTTAACTGGGACAACACCTTCAAATATTCGGCGGCCTGGCGCCTGAAGGATCCGAATCAAACGATCGCGGCATCGGCAACAAACCCCAACGTCGACTTCGGCGATCTCGGCCACGACAAGGGTCTGATCAACAACCGTTTCGACCTTCTCTCTGAGCTGGATGTCAGCTACAAGAACCTTGGCATGCGGGTTTCTGGCGCTGCTTGGTACGACAATGAGTACGACAAGAAGGACAATGACTACGCCGGCTCAGCACCGAACAATCAGCGACAACTCGCGTCCGGTCGATTCAATCAAACGAACGCTGCCTCCCGCAAGGTGATGGCACACAAAGCAGAGTTGGCCGATGCTTTCGTCTTCGGAAAATTTGCACTCACTGACGAGCAAAATCTAACCGTTCGTGCCGGCCGACACACCCTGCTTTTCGGCGAAACCCTTTTCCTGGGTGCCAATGGCATCGCCGCCGCTCAGGGTCCGGTGGATTTGGTAAAGCTCTTCTCTTTGCCGAATTCACAGTTCAAGGAAATCGCCATACCGGTGAACCAGGTATCGGCTAACGTGCAATTGAGCCCAGGGGTGTCGTTGTCTGGGTACAGTCAGTACGAGTGGCGGTCGCTACGTATCCCTTCCTCCGGTAGCTACTTCAGCATGGCCGACTTTGCAGGTGATGGCGGCGATCTGCTGCTGAACCCGGTAAATGGCGCCGCGACGCGTGGCAATGATTTCAAGGGCCGCAACTCTGGCCAATATGGTTTGCAACTCAAATTCAAAGGCGGCAGCGTCGACTATGGTCTCTACGCCGCACGCTATGATGACAAAGCGCCAATCTTCGTCCTCAATGCAGCCACTGGCCAGTACAACGCCATGTATTCGCAGGGTGTACGCACATACGGTGCAAGTGCCTCCACCGTAATCGGTGAGACCAACGTGGCGGTCGAAATGTCCACCCGCCGCAACACGCCTCTCACGGTTATCGGCGATCTGTTCATTACCACGGATCCGCACGCGAACAACGACGGCAATACGCCATACGCGCGAGGTAACTCGTTCCACACGAACGTATCTTCCATTACGGTGCTGCCTGGAACCTCCGTATGGGACGGCGCCTCGTTTGTAGGGGAGCTGGCATTCAACCGTCTCCTCAGTGTGACTCATGACCCAATCAGTGGCGTTACGGGCCTGCCAGCCCTGAACTCCACACATACCCGTGATGCAACCGCAATGCGGTTTGTCTTCCAGCCCGAGTACTTCCAGGTATTCCCGGGGGTTGATCTGCAAGTTCCAATCGGCGTCGGTTACGGAATCAATGGGCGATCTGCGATCTTCCAGGCGTCGCCAGAACATGGCGGTGACCTCAGCATCGGTATCAACGCCGACTATATGAAAACTTGGCGCGCCAACATTAACTTCGTTCATTACTACGGTGCGAAGGGGCCGGCACCGGCGGTCGGTGTAGCGGCAGGAACTTACGCCAGCTACAAACAATACTACGGCGACCGCGACTACATCTCGTTCAGCCTGCAGCGCACATTCTAATAATCTACTTTAGGAGCACCGCATGAAAACAAAATACATCCCGCTGGCGATCCTGGCTGGTGCACTCGCGGGCGGCAATGTCGCTACCGCAGCAGTAACTACCGATGAAGCGGCCAAGCTCAAGAGCAGCCTGACCCCTCTGGGCGGCGAGAAGGCCGGCAACAAGGACGGTTCGATCCCGGCCTGGGACGGCGGCTGGACGAAGCCTGTACCTGGCAAAAAGCTAGGCGATGTGCCGGTAGAATTGTTCTCCAACGAAAAGCCTATCGCGCAAATCAGTGCGAAGAACATGGCGCAGTACGCGGACAAGCTCAGTGAAGGTGTAAAGGCGCTGATGAAGAAGTATCCGGATACCTTCCGCATTGACGTGTATCCAACGCACCGCACTGCCGCAGCACCATCGTGGACGTATGAGAACACTTTCAAAAACGCGACACAATGTAAATTGAAAGATGGTGGACTCTCCGTAGAAGGTTGCTACGGTGGCATTCCGTTCCCTATCCCGAAAGACGGTTCGGAACTGATTTGGAACTACCTGTTGCGCGTAGAGGCTGAATCTGTCGATCTTGGATTCAAGAACATCGTGGTGAACTCCGATGGCTCGCACACCCTCGCGACGCGAAATGATGAGACCTATCAGTTCCCATACAACTTCAAGGACGGCTCCGCCGCCAAATGGAATGGCGAATACGTATTCGTTCGCTTCATAACCACGGCTCCGCCATTCAAGGTCGGGGAATCTCTCGTCATTCGCGACAGCGTTACCCCCAAAGATTCGCGCAACGCATGGCAATACCTGGTCGGCCAGCGCCGTGTCCGACGCGCGCCAACCGTCGGTTTCGATACCCCCGACTTCGTGGCATCCGGCTCCAATTACTTTGACGAGGTCAAAGGGTTCTTGGGCCATCCAGAGCGCTATACCTGGAAATTGGTGGGCAAAAAGGAGATGTATATCCCCTATAACACCAACGGCTTTCTCGGTGCGAAAGTAGATGAGGCCGTCTCCAGGAACCACCTGAATCCGGACAAGCTGCGCTGGGAACTGCATCGGGTCTGGGAAGTAGAAGCAACTATCGCCTCCGGCAAGCGTCACGCGGTGCCAAAGCGCACGTTCTACTTTGATGAAGATACCTATATCTTGACGTTGCTGGACGGCTTTGATGCCGAAGGCAAGCTCTGGCGGACGTCCATGACGACGCCATTTGTCGAACCTGCGATTCCCGCCGTCGTGACCTTGCCAGTGGCCGTCTTCAATCTCCAGGCCGGCACCATGAGTGGAGTTCAAATGCTCAACGAGGAGTACTACAAGGTGGTTAGTAAGCGGCCGGATAGCTACTTTACCGGAGATGCGATTGCCGGCGATGGCGCGCGCTAAAGCCTCTTTCTTAGGCGCCGAACATCTCGTCGCTGAGCGCAGCGCTTGCTGCTGATTTCAACCATAACCAATCACAATGCGAGTCTCAGAATGAAGTATTTAAAGTCAACCCTTACTGGGCCGTTAGCGCTTTCGCTGCTAGTCGCGGCGTCGACAGCGGGGATCAGTCCACTTGCATGGTCTCAACCGAAAGATGTGCTCGAGCGCCCCGCTCTTATGTCTTCGCGTGCGTCGCGCTCGGTGTTGCTTGCCGTAGCACGTGCCGACCAGCGCTTGGTCTCCGTCGGCAACGGCGGTAACGTGCTGCTGTCGGACGACAACGGAAAGACTTGGCGTCAGGTTCCCGTGCCCGTCCGAGCAACACTGACCAATGTCTTTTTCGTCGACGCCAAGAACGGGTGGGCCGTTGGGCATAGCGGCATCGTCCTCGCCAGCCACGACGGCGGCGAAACTTGGGAGAAGCAGCTGGACGGCAAGCTAGCTGCGAAAATCAACGCCGACTTGGTGAAGGAGAGTGGCGACGATTTCCAGCGCCGCAATGCCGAGCAACTCGTGCAAGACGGTCCAGATAAGCCATTCCTGGGAGTCTATTTTGCGGACGCCAATCGTGGGTGGGTAGTCGGCGCCTATGGCATTGCGTTCACCACCGAGGACGGTGGAAAACACTGGCAATCCATCATCCCGAATGTGGAGAACCGCCAGCTGCGCCATCTCTATAGTATTCAGGCCGTGGCAGGAAAATTCTACATCACTGGCGAACAAGGAACGCTACTCGCGAGCACCGATGGTACCAAATTCAGTGCTGTAAAAACACCATACGCCGGCACATATTTCGGCTTAGTGAGCACGGCGGACCAGCAGTTGCTGGTCTACGGACTGCGCGGCAACGTCTATAGACTTGATGGCACTGGCGACCGATGGGGTAAGGTCGAAGTCGGAGCTCCCTTGACAGTTACTGCCGGAGCGCGTCTCGGAAATGGCGACGTGGTACTCGCTGACGAGACTGGCCGTATCCTCAAGAGTCATGACTCGGGGAAAACGTTCCAGGCCCTATCTATCCCCAATCCATCGTACATCAGCAGCGTCGCAATTGCGGCCGATGGCGCTATCGTTCTAGCTGGTGCACGTGGCATGACGCGCATCGACGCATCTACCTTAACCTCAGAGTCAAAGCGATGAATCACGACAACACCCTCGCGGAACATCCGGTCATCCGCGACATTAACAAATTTGACCGAAACTCTGGTTCACTGGGCGAACGAGTTCTCTTTAATAATCGCTTTTGGGTTGTAGCAGTCTGCGCTCTGCTGACCATCGTACTCGGCTACAAAGCATTCGGGGTAACACTCAATGCAGCGTTCGAGAAGATGATCCCCACGAGCCATCCCTACGTCGCGAACTATCTTGCCAACAAGTCCCAGCTGTCCGGTCTGGGCAACACGCTGCGCATCTCCGTGGAGAACCCGAAAGGCACTATCTACGATGCGGCATATCTCGATATCGTCAAGAAAATTACCGACGAGATGTTCCTGTATCCGGGTGTTGACCGTCCCTACATGAAGTCTCTTTGGACGCCTGCAGTCCGATGGACAGGTGTAACCGAAGAAGGCCTGGACGGCGGTCCCGTAATTCCTGACGACTATAGCGGCTCGCCTGAGTCGGTAGCCCAGGTACGCATTAACGTCGAACGCTCGGGTGAGATTGGCCAGCTCGTCGCAGGAAATTTAAAATCCAGCATCGTGCTGGTGCCGCTGCAGGATAAGGTAGCCGACACCGGCGAGCGCATTGACTACCGCAAGCTCTCGAACAAACTGGAAGAGATTCGAACCAAGTATGAGAAGAATGGAGTTCGTATCCATATCGTCGGCTTTGGCAAGGTAGTTGGCGACCTGATGGATGGCTTGCGCCAGGTTCTGATATTCTTCCTCATTGCCGCCGCATTTTGCACCGGTGTACTGTACTGGTATACCCGATGCGGACGCAGCACGCTGCTCGTAGTGTTGTGCTCGTTAGTTGCGGTCGTGTGGCTACTCGGGCTGTTGCCTACTCTCGGCTTCGAGCTTGACCCCTACTCCGTGCTGGTTCCATTCCTTGTCTTCGCAATTGGCATGAGCCATGGTGCTCAGAAGATGAACGGGATCATGCAGGACATCGCGCGGGGCACCCATAAGCTAGTTGCGGCACGATATACCTTCCGCCGGCTTTTCCTTGCAGGCCTGACCGCACTGCTGGCCGACGTGGTCGGTTTCGCCGTTCTCATGGTCATTGATATTCGCGTGATTCAAGATCTGGCCATCACGGCCAGCATTGGCGTTGGCGTGTTGATTTTTACGAATCTGGTGCTTCTTCCTATTCTTCTTTCATACACCGGAGTCAGCGAACAGGGAGCTCGCCGCAGCCTCCTGGCCAATGACGACGGCGACGCCGAACACAGCAAGCACAAATTCTGGGCGTTCCTCGATCTGTTCACGCGCCGTCGCCCCGCTACTATTGCCCTGGTTGCAGCTGTGGCACTGGGGGTGGCCGCATCACTTGTGAGCCTCAAACTCAAGATCGGCGACACGGGTGCAGGTGCGCCGGAACTACGCGCTGAATCACGCTACAACCAGGATAACGCTTTTATGGTGGCAAACTATGCCGCCAGCAGCGATACCTATGTGGTGATGATCAAGACGCCCGAATTCGCATGCGGCCTGTATGGCACATTGCTGGACGTCGATGACCTGGAATCTCAGCTTCGCCTGCTTCCTGGTGTCGAGGCAACCAATTCGTTGGCGACTTTGGCTCGCCAGGCCTCGGCAGGTCTGAATGAGGGCAACCTGAAATGGTACGAAATTCCTCGCTCTCAAGACCTTCTTAACGCCATTGTTACGCGAGCTCCGCGCGAACTGTTCAACCAGAACTGCAACCTGCTGACTCTCTACGTATCGCTCAAAGATCACAAAGCAGACACGCTCAATGACGTGGTTCAGGTCTTCGAGAACTTTGTCAAGGACCGAAAAGGGACAGAAATCAAGTTCCTTTCCGCTGCAGGCAATGCCGGCATTGAAGCTGCCACCAACATCGTAGTGAAACGCGCCAACGTGGAAATGCTGCTGCTGGTTTATGGTGCAGTGATTGCTCTGGCCTTCATCACCTTCCGTTCGTGGAAGGCAGTTATCTGCGCGGTACTTCCGTTGATGCTTACTTCGGCCTTGTGCGAAGCGCTGATGGTTTACCTGGACATCGGTGTTAAGGTTGCGACGCTGCCAGTGATCGCGTTGGGTGTCGGTATCGGGGTGGACTATGCGCTGTATGTTCTTACCGTCACACTCTCACGCCTTCGCCAAGGCGCAAGCCTGTCTGACGCTTATTACCAAGCATTGCTATTCACCGGGAAGGTCGTCGTTTTGACCGGCATCACACTTGGCGTTGCGGTCGCCACGTGGACATTCTCTCCAATTAAGTTCCAGGCCGACATGGGCATATTGCTGGCATTTATGTTCGTTTGGAACATGCTTGGAGCATTGATCCTATTGCCAGCACTATGTCACTTCCTCTTGTCACCAGCTAGAAGGAAGGAGCCCGTAGTTCAACGCAATCAGGCTTCGACATATCTTCAGTAATCGAAGATACGGCACGCAAAGTGAATCAAACGCGCCGCGTGCCGCGCCACTCTAGACGTCACCAATCGTACATGACGACAGCTTGAGGTGGTGCATTCCAAGGATGTTGGCACAGTAAAGGAGTTTTGATGTCAGGTACATTAGAAAAGGCTGAGACCCTACAATCTGCGGGGAAGGTTGAGACTGCAGGCCAGCTGGCGAGTGCTGTTCTCGCAGGGCGGAAAACTGCCGTGGAAGCAGTGACAGAGGCGCTAGGTCGGTTGGAAAAGTATAGCTCCTTGAATGCAATGGTTCATATCGATCCCGACGTCGCTATGGCGGCGGCTCAACGCGTTGACTCGGAGATTGCGCGTGGGCGTAGAAATCTACCGCTAGCGGGTGTTCCTTTTGTCATCAAAGACAGCATCATGACGTCAACGATGCCTACAACCGCTGGTTCTTCACTGCTGCGTAACTTCAAGCCAGCTCGGACCGCAACGGTCGTTGAATTGATGATTGAGGCCGGTGCGATTCCTATCGGCAAAGCAAACCTACACGAACTTGCGTTCGGAATCACAGGTGTGAATCCCAAATATGGGACCGTTAAAAACCCGCATGATATGAATCGCATCGCAGGTGGTTCGAGTAGCGGCACGGCCGCTGCCGTCGCGACGGCTGTGCCTTTAGGCCTGGCTACCGATACTGGCGGCTCAGCTCGGATACCTGCCGCATTTTGCGGGATTTACGGGTTCCGGCCGAGTCTCAATCGCTACCCAAAAGACGGCCGCATAGAAATTTCCAGGACATTGGATACAATAGGAACCATGGCACGCAGCATCTATGACCTGTGCTTAATGGATGATGTACTTACCCAGAAGATCGTTCGGACCACCTGGCGTCTCCCTCACTCGCGAATTGCAGTGCCGAGCGCAGCGCATTTGGAAAGTGCAGACGAGCACGTGCGCATGGCGATGATAGGTGTGTTGGATGGGCTGCGCGACTCGGGAGTGACGTTCGAAGAAATCGATATCTCCCGTCTTTCAGAACTCGACCAATCGGCACGGTCTGTCATCGCATTGCATGAGGCACGGGCTTGGTGGTCAGCCTTTTGTCAGGACAAATTAGGCATGTCCATTGCGGAGCTCGCATCTGAAGTTGCGAGTGCCGATGTGCGGAATGTATTCGAGTTCATGTGCAGCCACGAGATGTTTTCTGACCGCGATTACTTCGTCGCGATGAACCAACGAGAGGAGATTATCTCTTGGTACGAGGATCTGTTCCGCCGGAAGCGCTTCGATTGTCTTATGCGTCCTACTACTTTGTGCGTCCCGCCGCTGGCCAGTGATGTGCCGCATAACATGCCCACCGAAGCGAGTGCAGCTTTGTTTTCGAACATCATTAGCCAAACGAGCCCTGCGTCAATTGCCGGAATTCCGTCGCTATCGATGCCCGCTACCTTCCCGGACGCGAACCTTCCGGTTGGGGTCATGTGTGAAGGACCATTTGCCAGCGACTCGTCGTTGTTGAGCCTTGCCGCTGACATCGACCAAATGATTCGCAATAAAGGAGGTTTCGGGGCGTGATGAATCGGTATTGAAGCTGGAAAACGATGTGGCAAGAGTGTTCAGAATCCACGGCGCCTTGGTCCGAGGCACGCTGTACCCTCGGTCGAAGACCAGCCGCCAATGTCTCTAGATCCGGTATGCCAGCGCTCACCCTTAAGAGAGAGGCAGTAAAGGCGGCAAGCTCGTCGTAAATGAAAAACGAGGTCGCCAGGCAGTGTCTGGCAACCTCGTTCAACAGTTCGCGATACCGCATTCAAGCCAGCATCGCGCGATTTTCAGCTTTCGAAAGGAGCGTGGGCGATGGCGTCACAGAGATTTCCGCACTCGAAGCCGTGCACGTGCCGGCGCCCGATGTCTGCCAAGCCGGTCCCCATGCACAGGTGCGGCTTCTTACGTGCAACCTCGGCCAAGGCTTGGGTAAATGCTTCCTTCATACCGATTCGTGGATAGAGCTGGATCACGTCGTCCACAAGCTCCGGCGTGATTTCCTGCAGACGCAGTCCAAATGCGTCGGCGACAGCGCCGGCTGACGTCAGCACTACTTCCGGCTGCCTATACTCCACAATCCCGATGCTCGAATGCAGCGCGATCGCATCCCAGACTAAATTGGCTTTTTCTTGGGAGTAACCGTTCTCCACCAAAAAGCGGCTGGCCGCGTTGGCGCCATCAACTTCGAAACGCTGATCCGCACTATATTCTTTCGTAAAGCCCAGGTCGTGCAGAAGCGCGGAGAGGTAGAGTAACTCGCGGTCGTATTTCAGCCCACGTGCACGCCCCATGAATTCGCCAAACCACCACGAGCGGTGCAAGTGATTCACCAAGGTTTTTGTGTGAACTTTTTTGACAAGGCCAGCGGCTTTCCGTGTAAGTTCCGAGTCTGGCGCGCTAATGCCCCCAATGATTACAGGTGCGTTCAAGATATTCTCCAAAAGTTGACTTATAACGGTCTTCATTTTAGGCAGTTAGCGACTGTCCGAAATGACAGTTTTCAGATGTTTTACGCCATAATACCCCATGAAAAAACGAATCGTAATTCTGGGCCTTCCTCCAGTCGATGCACTCGACGTCATCGGCCCCGCCGAAGTGTTTACCTACGCTAACCGTCAGTTCGAACCACAAGCTGCGCCCTACTCGCTTGAACTAGTCGGTGCGTCGCCAGACGCTACGCTGGACAGCGACACTGGCATCGGTCTAAGGGCGCACAGGACATTGGAGCAGGAACGCCGTTCAAGCAAGCCTATAGACACACTGCTCGTAGCGACAGGCTTTAATGCAGTTGACCGATTTGAGCGGCCAACCATTGAATGGATACGATCTCACTCCAAAAAAATACGGCGTGTATGCTCGATCTGTGTCGGAGCGTTTGCTCTCGCCGAGGCGGGGCTGCTGGATGGTCGCAAAGCCACCACGCATTGGAGCATGGCACAGCAATTGGCGGATCGTTTTCCCGACGTGCAGGTGGACCCCAGCCCGATTTGGGTAAAGGACGACCACGTCTACACATCTGCTGGCGTATCAGCCGGTATCGATCTTGCCCTCAAATTGGTAGGCGATGACCTAGGGGATGACATCGCATTGGAGGTCGCAAAAAAAATGGTCCTGTTCCTGCGGCGGCCAGGTGGACAGGCTCAGTTCAGCACCACTCTTTTATCGCAACATGCTCCCCACTCCAGCCTCAATGACCTATGCGTCTGGATCTGCGATCATTTATACATGGAACTCACAGTCGACATGCTGGCCGACCGAGTGTCGACAAGTAGCAGAACTCTCATACGGATGTTCCGGCGCGACCTCCAAACCACGCCCGCAAAATATGTCGAAGACGTTCGACTCGAAGCCGTCTGTCGCGCGCTCGAACTTGGCACCAACTCCATGGAAGAAATCATGCGCCAATGCGGCTATCAGAGCCTCGATGTGCTCAGAAAGGCATTTGCACGACGCTTTGGCGTGAGCCCCAGGGACTATGCTCGAGGCTTCGCACCATAATCTGCTTCCAGAGTGGCATAGCGGTTGATCAGGCAGTTCACAAGCCTACGTTCATCAGGGATGACTGCCCTCCTCGCTATGCGACCAGTTCCTCAGTCAGAATGTGAATCGCTTTCGAAGTTGAGCAAACGCCCAGCTTTTCCCGAATGCTCCGCAACTGATGATCAACGGTGAACGTAGATCGGTTTAACTTCCTGGCGATTTCCTTGTAGCTCAATCCTTCAACTGCGAGCTGGGCCACTTTGCGCTCTGCGGGCGTAAGCAATGCAAGCCCAGGACCTACATCGAGCACAGCCGTTTTAACTCCCCCTACCGGGGGCGATATCTTTGACGCCCTGCGCAGTGCGGCAAACACTGGACCAAGGACGGACCGAGCGATTTCGTCAAGCCGTTCGCGGCGCCCAGGTTCAGTCGCTTTATCAGCTTCCATCCAATCGGCGCAAATCAGACCGACAGACTCCTCTCCATCGCGCAGCGCAACCGCCAACCTGGAGCGAGTTCCCAGTGCCCGCAAGTGCTGCCGCAAAGCGAACTGAACACGGTTCTCTGATTCGACATCGGCAAACGACACCGTTACGTTCGACGACCTCACGCAGCGAACGCCAAAATCTCCAGTATCAACTTTGAGGCCGACAGAAGAAGGGACTTCGCGCGTTGGATGTAGCGACTCCGCCAGCGGAATGAACGCCTGATCGCCTTGTGTGAAAAATCCACCATCTACTCGGTCGGCATCAAGCACGTCGCGCAGCCAAGAGACTGTCAGGTTCCAGCAATACAACCCGTCATCTAAATACAAAAGAAGATGTGCAGCCAGGTCACGTGCACCGCCGCTGACGCGAGTTCGCGAATCTTCGAGCAACCGATACCGTAGTTGGCTCTGAATTTGAATAAGTTCGTCCGGCTGCATAGCTCATCTCCCACAACATAATTTATTCACGTTATGAAGATGGACCAGACCGAGCAAAGAGCGCCTAGGGGTGATGCAAACACGTGCCACACCGAAGATCAGACACTTCACCAGATCATCGAGAGCAAGACACCCGCCCCAGCCTGCTATGTTGCCCAACTGCCATCTCCATTAGGAGGCCACATGCACGACACCTCATCTGCATCGCACCGAAAGCAAATTCACCAGTCCTTCAGCTCGACCGACCAACGTGCCGCTGTGCCTCTCATAACGATAGTATGCAAAGATTCACCTATATGCAAGTGATTCGTTAATTACGAATGTTTAGCAATTTACTCACTCGTATTGACAGTATTTTATTGTTGGATATTTTGAGCTTTCCACGACGCCGTCAGAATTTCCATATGGAAAACTAATGATTTCCGAGAAGCAAAAAAAATGGGACGCGATAACCCGCAGAAGGAGGGCAAATACTCGAAGAGCGCACCGACTTCTAGAGCGAAGAAGCGCAAATTCCCATCCAGATAACACAGCCGAGGGGAACATTCAAAATGCCACAACCGTTCGACATCAGCCACGTCAAGGCTAGCAATCGAGGACGCCGCTGGTGGCCCCCACCGAGAGTTACAGACCAATCTTGGCTTGTACCAAATGCGCAACTGCAGCCTCTTCACAGGCCCTATTCGGAACGCTTGTAGGCAGTCGTCGAGCGCTTTTAGCCGAAGAAGCACTTGCTGTCATCATCACTCCGATTGTTTGAACAACCTCATGCTGACGCGTTCACAAAGGCACCTCAAGGTAACAATCCTATTTAAAATCAAATAGTTACGTTGCTTAATCGTTTTTGAGCACCGTCTTTGTGATGGAGCGGTGTTTTATCACACAACCGCACAGGCTCGTCCAAGCCGCACCAAATAGGGCGGCGCCCCACACCATCAAGAGATACGTGCCAAGGCGCGGTCCAATGCGCTCGATGGCGCCCAGTTGGAGCGTTCGACCCGGCAGGAATTCTTGATCACGTCAAATTGGATCTCGACTCCCCACCGGGAGCGATACCAGTCGATCAGTTCGGCGACGGTCGCCGCCATGCCGGCGGCGCGACTGGTCAGCAGCCGTCACTCAATCGATTTCAGGCCAAGCGGGGCGTCGTATTCGCGTGCCACGATGCAGGTCAGGCTGACGCTATTGCCTTTGGCGGCCGGCAGTTCGACGCGACGGGTCCACGGCCGCTGGCACACGGTGCGCGCCTGGGTTAGTACCAGTGTAAATCCGCCTGCCGATGCGTGTTGCCGCAACGAGGACTCGAAGCAGCAGCATGTTTGTGGGCAGGCTTGTGGGCAGAAATCGGAGGACCTGTCCAGAAAAACAAAAAGCCCTTGAAAATCAAGGGCTTTTTGTCTGATTCTGGCGGAGACGGTGGGATTCGAACCCACGATACAGGTATAAGCCGTATGCATCCTTAGCAGGGATGTGCCTTCGGCCACTCGGCCACGTCTCCTAGTCGATCGCTCAACTATGTCTTTTCTGCCAAACTGCGCTAGAGCAGACGACCGTCATAGTATAGACCGTGACCACATTGGTCAAGGCTAGCCGACGATTTTTTTCGAAAAAATTATGCCCGGGTTCAGGCTTTTTCCAGCTCGAACGCCTTGTGCAGCGCGCGCACGGCCAGTTCCATGTATTTTTCATCGATCAGCACCGAAATCTTGATCTCCGAGGTGGAGATCATCATGATGTTGATGCCCTCTTCCGACAAGGTGCGGAACATCTGCGAGGCCACGCCCACGTGCGAACGCATGCCCACGCCGACCACCGAGATCTTCGACACCTTGGCGTCGCCGGTGACGCTTGCGGCGCCCAGTTCGGCCTTGGTGCCGTTCAGCACGTCGATCGCGCGCTGGTAGTCGTTGCGCGATACGGTGAAGGTGAAGTCCGTCTTACCGTCGACCGACTGATTCTGTATGATCATGTCGACTTCGATGTTGGCGTCGGCCACCGGGCCGAGGATGTGGTACGCCACGCCTGGACGGTCGGGCACGCCAAGCACGGTGATTTTGGCCTCATCGCGGTTAAACGCGATACCGGAGATGACTGCTTGTTCCATGTGTGTATCTTCCTCAAACGAAATCAGGGTGCCCGAGTTGGCTTCTTCTTCCAGGTCCAGCATAGGGTCGGTCAGCGACGACAGTACGCGGGTCGGCACGCGGTAGTTGCCGGCGAATTCCACCGAACGGGTCTGCAGCACTTTCGAGCCCAGCGACGCCAGTTCCAGCATTTCCTCGAACGTGATCGCCTTGAGCCGGCGCGCTTCGGAAACAACGCGCGGATCGGTCGTGTACACGCCGTCTACGTCGGTGAAAATCAGGCATTCGTCGGCCTTCATCGCGGCGGCGATCGCCACGGCGGAGGTGTCCGAGCCGCCGCGGCCGAGGGTCGAGATGTTGCCGCCCTCGTCCACGCCCTGGAAGCCGGTGATGATGACGATCTTGCCGTCGTCGAGGTCGCGGTTGACTTTTTCGTTGTCGATCGACTGGATACGGGCTTTGGTGAACGCGGAATCGGTTTTAATCGCGACTTGCCAGCCGGCGTAGGAAACCGCCTTCTTGCCGATGGCCAGCAGCGCCATCGACAGCAGGCCGACGGACACTTGCTCGCCGGTCGAGGCGATCATGTCCAGCTCGCGCGGGTCCGGCTGGGCTTGAATTTCCTTGGCCAGGGCGATCAGGCGATTGGTTTCGCCGGACATTGCCGAGGGGACGACGACGATGCGGTGCCCGGCGTCATGCCACTTGGCGACACGCAGCGCCACGTTCTTGATACGGTCCGTCGAACCCATCGACGTACCGCCGTATTTGTGCACGATTAAAGCCATAACAGTGAGTTTTCCGCTCAAATAAAGGTAAATGGAACCCTTAACTCTACATGCCGCACTGCAAAATAACAAGTCAAAAAGCTCATAAAGTCATACCGTATAGACATATCTACATACAAAATTCGGCAAATCGGCCCAATTGTCTATACCGCTTGCCAACGCAGACGCATGCGCCCCGCCCCGCCGGCCAGCTGCGTGCAGTCCATGCCGATGCCGGCGGCGAACAGCAGTTGCTTCGGCGTGCTGACCACCGGCAGCCGGCCGCGCTCCCAGGCGGGGATGTCCAGCGCCTGGTAATGATACTTGAGTCCGCGTGTCGGGCGGTTGTACGCGGGCTTGAGCCGCTCGCCGCCCTTGCGGAACTCGATCATCAACTGCTGGGCGCGCAGCCAGTCGGGATCCAGGCCGTCCTCGCCCTCGCCGGCCGGGTCGAAGTGCAGCACGCCGCCGTAGGCCGGGAACGCCATCTCGGCCTCGCCGTTCCACTGGAACGAGGTGCCGGGGGATTTGTCGAACTCGTCTTCGCGCGTGCCTTCCAGGTCTTCCAGCTTCGGCGTCAGGTGCAGGCGGTCGCGGTGGCGGCGGACGTGGCAGTCCGGGTGCGTGACCAGCAGCTGGGCGTCGTAGCGCGCCTCCAGCAGCTGGACCTGCATCTCGGCCAGCCAGGCCGCGCTCGGCATGCGCAGGTTGCGGGTGCCGAACCAGTAGCGCAGCAGGTTGGCGCTGCGGTCCGTGCTGAGCGTGCGCAGCTTGCCGATGTCGAGACAGTCGCCGTCCAGGCACAGGGCCAGGTCCTGCCGGGCCAGCTCGGTCAGCAGGCGCTGGGCGGACTGGGCGTGCTGGGCGCTGCGGGCGAAGCGTTCCTGGAAGCCGGGAAAGGCGTCGGCCAGCACCGGCATCACCTTGTGGCGCAGCGCGTTGCGGGCGAAGCGAGAGTCGTCGTTGGATTCGTCGTGGATGTGGCTGATGCCGTGCCCGGCGACGTAGGCGTCGAGCTGCTTGCGCGAGACCGGCAGCAGCGGGCGCGCCATCACCAGGGCCGGGTTGGCCAGCAGCTCGGGCGCGGCGTTGGCGGCGTCCATGCCGGACAGGCCGGCCGTGCCGGAGCCGCGCAGCAGTTGCAGCAGCACGGTTTCAGCCTGGTCGTCGAGGTGGTGCGCGGTCAGCAGCAGCTTGACGCCGTGTTCGGCGCACAGCGCGCCCAGCGCGGCGTAGCGGGCCTTGCGGGCGGCCGCCTCGGTGCCGGACTTTTGCTTGTCCGCCAGCTGGACGCGGCGCGCTTCGAAGGTGACGCCCAGCGCGGCGCAGGCCTGCTCGCAGTGCGCCAGCCAGGCGTCGGCGTTCGGGCTGATGCCGTGGTGGATGTGGAAGGCGTACAGGGCCACGCCATGCGCTTGCGCGTAGGCATGCGCCAGGTGCAGCAGCGCCGACGAATCGAGGCCGCCGCTGAGGGCCACGGCCATGCGCGGCGCGGTTGCGCCCGGCGACAACGCCGCGGCGACGGCCTGCTCAAAGGTCGAGGACAAGGTCGGAATCTGTTGCTTCTTCAATTGCTGCTCCAAAATGCAAACCGGGGGCAAGCGCCCCCGGTCGGTGTACACGCGCGGCGGGATTACTCCTGCGGCGTGGTTTCTTTGAACTTACCGTAGCTCATCAGCTTCTCGTGACGGGCTTCCAGCAAGTCCTTGGTCTTCATGCCGTGGAACTGGCGCAGCGAATCGGCCAGCGCCCGCTTCAGCAGCGTGGCCATCTGTTTCGGATCGCGGTGGGCGCCGCCCAGCGGCTCGGTGACGATCTTGTCGATCAGGCCCATGGCCTTCAGGCGGTGCGCGGTCAGGCCCAGCGCTTCGGCCGCGTCGGCGGCGCGCTCGGAAGTCTTCCACAGGATCGATGCGCAGCCTTCCGGCGAGATCACCGAATAGGTCGAGTATTGCAGCATCAGCACCGCGTCGCCGACGGCGATCGCCAGCGCGCCGCCGGAGCCGCCTTCGCCGATGATGGTGGCGATCAGCGGCACTTTCAGTTCCGCCATCACGTACAGATTGTGGCCGATCGCTTCCGACTGGCCGCGCTCTTCCGCGTCGATGCCCGGGAACGCGCCCGGCGTGTCGACAAAGGTGAACACCGGAATGCCGAACTTCTCGGCCAGCTTCATCAGGCGCATGGCCTTGCGATAGCCCTCAGGCTTCGGCATGCCGAAGTTGCGCATCGCGCGTTCCTTGGTGTCGCGGCCCTTTTGGTGGCCGATCACCATGCAAGCCTGGCCGTTGAAGCGGGCCAGGCCACCGACCACCGACAGGTCGTCCGCGTAGGTGCGGTCGCCGTGCAGTTCGTGGAAGTCGGTGAAGATTTCGTTCACATAGTCCATCGTGTATGGACGCTGCGGGTGGCGCGCGATCTGCGCGACCTGCCAGGGGGTCAGCTTGGCGTAGATGTCCTTGGTCAGCTGCTGGCTCTTCTTGGCCAGGCGGTCGATCTCCTCAGAGATGTCGACAGCCGAATCGTCCTGGACGAAACGCAGTTCTTCGATTTTGCCGTCGAGTTCAGCAATGGGTTGCTCAAAATTGAGGAAAGTCGTTTTGGTCATTGTACCTCCGTGTTTATTCTCAGCCGAGCGGACAAAATGCGGACACAAAAATGCCTCGCACAGCGATTAGAGCATCTATTCTACAGCAACCGGGTCCAGGCTACGCCATAAGTACCATGTCGCCACCGTGCGCCAGGGCTCCCAGTTGGCCGAAACCTCGCGCGCATCGCTGCGGGAGACCGGTTCGCCGGAAAAATAATTCTGGCTGATGCCCTGGATCAGGCCGGGGTCGTCAAGCGGCAGTACATTGGGACGCAACAGATTAAATATCAAAAACATCTCGGCTGTCCAGCGGCCGATGCCGCGGATCTGCACCAGCTCGGCGATGACGGCTTCGTCATCCATCTGGTCCCACTGGCTGGTGTGGACGCGCTTGTTCTTGAAGTGGTCGGCCAGGTCGAGGATGTACTCGGTCTTGCGCTTGGACAGGCCGCAGGCCGCCAATTGCTCGGCGCCGGCCTTGATGATCTGGGCCGGCGTGCATTTCGGGCTGACCAGCAGCAGCTTCTTCCAGGCGGCGTCGGCCACCTTGGTGGTCACCTGCTGGCCGACGATGGAACGCGCCAAGGTGGTAAACGGGTCGTCATGGCCGACCAGGTGCAGGTCGCCAAATTGCGGGATCAGTTTTTTCATGATGCGGTCCCGCTTCATGAGCTCGATCTTGGCCTCTTCCCAGTACGGCGGAACGGCCGATAGCGGGCCGCCTGCGCCCTCGTTATCCTTGGCGGTGACCATTATGCGCGGCGCCAGTTCGTGGTGCCGTCAGGCTTGTCTTCGAGGATCACGCCGGCCGCCAGCAGGTCGGCGCGGATCTTGTCCGATTCGGCGAAGTTGCGCGCCTTCTTGGCTTCGATGCGCCTGGCGATCTGCTGCGCGATGGCGGCGTCGCCGGCGGCATCGGCCTCGCCGACGGCGGCCTGCAGGAATTGCTGCGGCGTGCGCCCCAGCAGGCCGATGACATCGGCCAGGCCCTTGAGCTGGCGCGCCACGGCCGGCGCTTTCGATTTGTTCAGCTCGCTCACCAGGTCGAACAGCACGGCCAGCGCGACCGGCGTGTTGAAGTCGTCGTCCATCGCCTCGGCAAAGCGCACCGCGTGGGCTTCTTTCCAGTCCAGCGCGGCGCCGTCGCCCTCCACACCGTCCAGTGCGGTGTACAGGCGGGTCAGCGCGACGCGGGCGTCGTCCAGGTGCGTGTCCGAGTAGTTCAGCGGGCTGCGGTAGTGGGCGCGCATGATGAAGAAGCGGATCACCTCGGCATCGTATTTCTTCAGCACGTCGCGGATGGTGAAGAAGTTGCCCAGCGATTTGGACATCTTTTCGTTATCGACGCGCACGAAGCCGTTGTGCACCCAGTAGTTGACCATCGTATGGCCGAACGCGCCTTCGGACTGCGCGATCTCGTTTTCGTGGTGAGGGAACTGCAGGTCCGCGCCGCCGCCGTGGATGTCGAAGTGTTCGCCCAGCAGCGCCGAGCACATCGCGGAGCACTCGATGTGCCAGCCCGGACGGCCCTTGCCCCACTTGGAATCCCACTTCACCTCGTCCGGCTCCGATTCCTTGGACGCCTTCCACAGCACGAAGTCCAGCGGATCGCGCTTGCCGGTGTTGACGTCGACGCGCTCGCCGGCGCGCAGGTCGTCCAGCGACTTGCCCGACAGCTTGCCATAGTTGGGGAAGTTGCGCACCGCGTAGTTGACGTCGCCGTCCTCGCCCTGGTAGGCCAGTTCCTTGGACTCCAGCGTCTCGATCAGCGCCAGCATCTGCGGCACGTATTCGGTGGCGCGCGGCACCAGCGTGGCCGGCAGGATGCCCAGCGCGCCGGTGTCCTCGTCCATATACCTGGTGAAGCGGGTGGTCAGCTGCGAGATGGTCTCGCCGTTTTCCACCGCGCGCTTGATGATCTTGTCGTCGATGTCGGTGATGTTGCGGGCGTAGGTGACCTGGTAGCCGGAGGCCATCAGCCAGCGGTACATGACGTCGAACGCCATCATCATGCGGGCGTGGCCGATGTGGCAGTAGTCGTAGATGGTCATGCCGCAGACGTACATGCGGACTTTGCCGGCTTCGATCGGTACGAATGTCTGCTTGTCACGCGCCAGCGTGTTGTAAATCTTTAAATTGCTCATCGGACTCTTGCGTGTTTTTTATAAGCGGGTGCCCCGTCCCGGGCAATACAAGAACCGGGCGCGGCATTGTTGGGGCGCACCTGGCTTAGACTCGTATCACGTGGGGTCCGGCTGACACTCGGTAGTATTTCTTTCCACCCTCTAAGGGGTAGAATGAACAAGTATAGCATTGATAAAAACAGCATAGTCCCAATCTGAACGGGGATTTTGAGAAGTCGAACTGATCAACACTTATAAACGAGGAAGCAACAATGCAACAAACCCAGCCATCGCTGTTCGCCAAACTGATGACCATGTTCGCCGGCGTCGCCCTGTCCGGCGCCGTGCTGGCCGCGGCGCCGGCCGCGCCCGCCGCCACGCCGCAAGTCGAGATCAAGACCACGATGGGCGACATCGTCGTCGAGCTGGACCACGACAAGGCGCCCAAGTCGGTCGACAATTTCCTCGCCTACGTCAAGGCCGGCTTCTACAAGGGCACCATCTTCCACCGCGTGATCGACGGCTTCATGATCCAGGGCGGCGGCTTCGACGAAAAGCTCAAGCAGAAGAAAACCAACAAGCCGGTGCCGATCGAATCGCAGAATGGCCTGACCAACAGCAAGTACTCGCTGGCGATGGCGCGCTCCGGCGATCCCAACTCGGCCACCTCGCAATTCTTCATCAACGTGGAAGACAACGACGCCCTGAACTACCCCGGCCGCGACGGCTTCGGCTACACGGTGTTCGGCAAGGTGGTCAAGGGCCAGGAAGTGGTCGACAAGATCAAGGGCGTGCTGGTCGACGACAAGGGCAGCTTCCAGAACATCCCGGTGATTCCGGTCGTGGTCAAGTCCGCGACGATTTTGAAGACGCCAGTCCAGCCAAAAATGTAAAATAGCGGCCTTGCCGCATCTTTTAACTACTCGGGATAACAATATGACCAACGTAATCATCACCACCAACATGGGCAACATGACCGTCGAACTGAACGACGAGAAGGCGCCTAAATCGGTAGCCAACTTCCTGAAATACATGGAAGCCGGCCACTACGCCAACACCATCTTCCACCGCGTGATCGACGGCTTCATGGTCCAGGGCGGCGGTTTCGAGCCAGGCATGAAGCAGAAGCCTGCCGACGACACGGTGGAAAACGAAGCCAAGAACGGCCTGAAAAACGAGCCGTACACGCTGGCCATGGCCCGCACCTCGGCGCCGCACTCGGCATCGGCCCAGTTCTTCATCAACGTGAAGAACAACTCCTTCCTCGACTACCCGGGCCAGGACGGCTGGGGCTACGCCGTGTTCGGTAAAGTCATCGAAGGCACCGACGTGGTCGACGCCATCAAGAAAGTCAAAACCACCCGCAGCGGCATGTTCGCCGACGTGCCGGCGGAAGACGTGATCATCGAGAAGATCGAACTGGCTGCTTAATGGGCAATACCGGCATGCGCGCGGCCGATGTCCGCGCGCTGTTCATCTCCGATCTGCATTTGCAGCCCGCGCATCCGGCCACCAGCGCAGCGTTCTACGACTTCCTGGACCAGCATGCGCGGCACGCGCAACAGCTGTATCTGCTTGGCGACCTGTTTGAATACTGGGCCGGCGACGACGATCTCAGCGATCCGTTTCACCAGCAAGTCATTGCCGCGCTGCGCCGCGTCAGCGATGCGGGCGTGTCCGTCTACTGGATCGCCGGCAACCGCGATTTCCTGGTCGGCCAGCAGTTCGCCGCGGCGGCGGGCCTGACCCTGCTGCCGGAAATCCACGTGGCCGAGATCGGCGGCCAGCGCCTGGCGCTGCTGCACGGCGACGCCCAGTGCACCGAGGACGTCAAGTACATGGAGTTCCGCGCGATGGTGCGGCAACCCGGCTGGCAGCAGCAGTTCACCGCGATGCCGCTGGCGCAGCGCAAGGCGATCATCGCCGGCATGCGCGAGAACAGCCGCAAGGACCAGGGCAGCAAATCCTACGAGATCATGGACGTGACGCCGCAGGCGATCAGCGACGTGTACGCGCAAACCGGCACCGACGTCATGATCCACGGCCACACGCACCGCCCCGCCCTGCACACGGTCGACGGCAAGCGCCGCTACGTGCTGCCGGACTGGGAGCCGGACGCCACGCCGCCGCGCGGCGGCTGGATCGCCATCGACGGCCGCGGCGCCATCACGCGCCACGATCTCGGCGGCCACATCATAACAGCGTGACATCGTTTGCCGCGCTGCCTATAATCGGCCACATGGGCACCCATTTACACCGAGGCATAGTTGCCGCCGCAGTACTGTCAAGCGGCGCGGCTTGGGGCGCGCCCCAGGAACTGACGGTCGCCTGGCGCGACAAGCCGCCCTACCATTACGTCGAAAACGGCCAGCCCAAGGGCTTCCTGCTGAAGCGCGTGCACGAGATTTTCGACGTCGCCGGGCTTAAGGCGCGTTTCGTCAACGAACCGCAGAAGCGCATCTGGGCCAACTTCACCCACGGCGCCACCAACTACTGCTCGATCAGCTGGTACCGCCTGCCCGAACGCGAGGCGGTGGCGCAGTTCACCTCGCCGATCCACGAAGACTTGCCGCACACGGTGCTGATTTCGCCGAAAGCGGTCGACCGCGTCAAGGCGCATCCGACACTGGCCTCGCTGCTGGCCGATCCCACGCTGTCGCTGGGCAAGGTGGATGGCGTTTCCTACGGGCCGGTGCTGGACCAGATGATCAAGGGCAGCAAGAACCAGATCATGAGCCGTACCGTGGAAACCACGCTGATGATGCGCATGCTGAGCGCCGGCCGCGCTTCCTACATGTTCGTCGACCGCGAGGACTGGGAATTTTTCCGCAACAAGGAAAAGGCGGTGCAAGCGTCGGTGCGCCATGATTTCCCGGACATGCCGCCCGGCATGCGCCGCCACATCGCCTGCAGCAAGGACGTGCCGGCGGAAACCATGGCCAAGCTGAACCAGGCCATCGCCGCGACCGGCGGCATCAACAATCCCGGCCATTCGGTCAAGCCGAAGTAAATCAGCGCCGGATCGACGCCATCGCCGCGTTCAGCCGCCGTATCAATTCCTGGTTGATGTCGCGCGTGTGGCGCGCCCAGCGCTCCATGGTGCGCTGCAGTTCCGCGTGCAGCTGGTTGGCCCGCTGCGCGTCGCCGGCGCCGGCCGCCCAGATCGCAAATTCGGCCTGGACCGCGAAGCTGTTGTAGCGGCCCAGCGCGAATTCGAACTCCGCCTTCGCCTCGTCCTGGCGCCCCGCCGCCGCCAAAGCCTGCGCCAGCAACAGCGAGACTTGCTCGCCGCGGAAGTTGGCGTCGCTGTTGCGGATGGTTTGCAGGTGCGCCACCGCCGCCGCCGCATTGCCGCTGGCCAGCGTGGCGCGCGCGGCGCCGTAGCGGATTTCCAGGTCGCCGGAGAACGGCCCCTGCAGGCAGGCCTCGTAGGTGGCGGCCGCCTCGTCGGCGTTGCCCGCCTCCAGCAGCGCGGTGGCCAGGCGCATCTGGTTTTGCGCGGTCGGCGTGTAGGCGTAGGCGTCGCGCGCCTCGCGCAGTTCGCGGCCGGGGTCGAGCGACTTGGCCGCCGCCGTCACCATCTTGCGGGCGCCGTGGTTCAGCCTGGAATCCGGCAGGTAGATCGCGAAGAAATACACGATGCTGCCCAGGCCGGGGAACATGAACAAAATCATCAGCCAATACATCTGCTGTCCGCTGCGGATCACGTGGATGGCGAAGAATATCGCCACCAGCACGTGCAATCCAATACCAAAAATCGTCATGGAGCTGCTCCAACTCGTTCATCAATGTCGCGAATTGTAGAAGCTCTTGACGTGTATCACAAGGAAAGTTGCCAATTACTTAAGCGCCAGCCGTGGCCGGCTGCTGCAGCCAGGCCGCCACGCAGCGCGCCATGCGGCCGGCGAACACGCCGCTGAACAGGCCGTACAGCGTGGTGACGCTCAGCGCGAACATCCATTGCCGCGGCGCTTCGGGATGCATGGCCGAGAACACCGCCACCATGTATTTGGTGCCGAAGATGGCCATCATCAGCACCAGCGGCGTCCAGCTGCCGCGCTGGAACAGCGTGCCGGCGGCGCGGTTGACCACGATGTCGGCGCCTTGCTGGATCTTCCACGTGATCGCCGCGCCGGCCAGCAGGCCCGCCGCCCAGACGCCCCAGACGCCGGCGCCCAGCACGCCGTGGCCGTCCAGGCCCGACAGCGACAGCCCCATCATCACCAGCGGCACGATGGACAGCCTCAGCAGCGTGATCTCGCGGTCGCGGCTGGCGAGAAAGCCGCGATAGATCAGGAAGGCCAGCAAGGCCCAAACGTACACGGGGGTGTGGGAAATAATTTGCTGAATCATCATCGGCTCCATAGGGCTGGTTAAGGTGTGACGCCACTATGCCGCTGCCGGCCGCCGTGCGCGGCGGCATGCGACGAAATGCACGCCGGCGGCGCGAAATGCAGCCGAACGGTGCGAGTTGCGGCCACTTGTTGCGCAAAAACGTTTGCTTACAAAGTTCCGGTGGCAAGTCGAGCGGACTCGGCATAAATTACTGAAAAGCAATGCTGACATCCGATCCTGGACGGAGACCTTCCCGATGACGCAAGCACCCACAGCGGCAGCCGCCGCCCGCTTCCTGGCGCAAGCCTCCCTGGGCGCCAGCCGCGCCGGCATCGCCCAGGTGCAAGCGCAGGGCTATGCCGGCTGGATCGACGCCCAGCTGGCCGCGCCCCGCTCCGGCACCCGCTGGGACTGGCTGGTATCCAAGGGCTACAACGATCTGAGCCACCGCAACTCCCAGGCCGGCTTCGACGCCTGCGCCTGGCGCAAGCTGATCAGCGCGCCGGACACCTTGCGCCAGCGCGTGACGCTGGCGCTGTCGGAAATCTGCGTGGTTTCCATCGACGGCCTGGTCGGCGGCGGCTGGCGCAGTTTTTCGGCGGCGGCCTACCTGGACCTGCTGGAAGACCACGCCTTCGGCAACTACCGCACGCTGCTGGGCGCCATCTCGACCAGCCCGGCCATGGGCCAGTACCTGACCTTCCGCGGCAACGTCAAGCAGAACCCGGCCACCGGCGCCCTGCCCGACGAAAACTATGCGCGCGAATTGATGCAGCTGTTCACCATCGGCCTGCTGCGCCTGAACGACGACGGCACGCCGGTGCTGGTCGACGGCGCACCCCGGGAAACCTACGGCCTGGGCGACATCACCGGACTGGCGCGCGTGTTCACCGGCTGGGATTTCGACATGGCCGGCCAGACCGCCACCGTGCCCGACTTCATGCGCCGGCCGATGATACAGATCGCCAAACGCCACGAGACCGGCGCCTCCACCTTCCTCGGCAGCACCGTGCCGGCCGGGCTGTCCGGCGCCGACGCGCTGAAGAGCGCGCTCGACATCATCTACGCCCATGCCAACGTCGCGCCCTTCATCAGCCGCCAGCTGATCCAGAAACTGGTGACCAGCAACCCGTCGCCGGCCTACGTCGGGCGCATCGCGGCCGTGTTCAACAACGACGGGCGCGGCGTCAAGGGCAATCTGGCGGCGGTGATCAAGGCGCTGCTGCTCGATCCCGAGGCGCGCGCCAGCACGTATATCGGCCCCAACTACGGCAAGCTGCGCGAGCCGATGCTGCGCTTCATCGGCTGGGCGCGCGCCTACAACGCGGGCTCCAGCACCGACGCCTGGAACATCGGCAACACCAGCGACGCCTCCACCCGGCTGGGCCAGAGCCCGTTGCGCTCGCCGTCGGTGTTCAATTTCTACCGGCCCGGCTACGTGCCGCCGAACAGCGCGGTGTCGAAGGCGGGACTGGTGGCGCCGGAATTCCAGCTGACCAATGAATCGTCGGTGGTCGGCTACGTCAACTACATGCAGCGCGCGGTCAGCAAGGGCGTGGCCGACGTGCTGCCCGACTACGCCACGCTGCTGCCGCTGGCCGCCAACGGCCAGGCGCTGGTCGACGAGATCAACCTGGTGCTGGCCGGCGGGCAACTGGGCAGCGCCACGATCGGCCTGATACGCGGCGCCATCGACACCATGTCCGCCAAGACCGAGGCCGCGCTGTACAACCGCATCTACGCCGCGCTGACGATGGTGCTGGCCGCGCCCGAATATCTCATTCAACAATAGAGGCCGCCATGACCGCCGATTCCTCCCGCCGCGCCTTCCTGCAACGCGCCTCGATGCTGGCCCTCAGCGGCGTGGCGACGCCGCTGGCCGTCAACCTGGCGGCGATGGCCGAAGCCTCGGCCGCCACCGCCAGCGACTACAAGGCCATCGTCTGCGTGTTCCTGTACGGCGGCAACGACTACGCCAACACGCTGGTGCCCTACGACGCCGCCAGCTACAACGCCTACTACGGCCTGCGGCCGACCTTGGCCTACCAGCACAGCGCGCTGTCGGCCACGCTGCTCAACCCGGCCGCGGCGCCGGTCGACGTCAACGGCACGGCGCACCAGTACGCGCTGGCGCCGGAGCTGGCGCCGCTGCTGCCGATCTTCAACGCCGGCAAGATGGGCGTGCTGCTGAACGTCGGCACGCTGATCCAGCCGACCAGCAAGCTGCAGTACACCACCCGGTCGGCGCCGCTGCCGTCCAAGCTGTTCTCGCACAACGACCAGCAATCGGAATGGCAGTCGTCGCTGCCGGAAGGCGCGTCGTCCGGCTGGGGCGGGCGCATGGGCGACCTGTTCCAGTCGGGCAACGGCAACGCCACCTTCACCTGCGTCAACGTGTCCGGCAACGCGGTGTTCCTGGCCGGCAAACAGGCGGTGCAGTACCAGGTGTCGCCCAACGGCTCGGTGCCGTTCAATGCGCTGCAAAAACCGCTGTTCGGCTCGGCCAGCTGCAGCAGCGCGCTGCAGACGCTGATCACCCAGCAATACGCCCATGCGATGCGTTCCGACTACGCGCAGGTGACGCAGCGCGCCATCTCGGCCAACGACGTGCTGACGGCGGCGCTGGCCGGCGGGCCGGCGATCAACACGCCCTTCCCCGATGCCAACGGCCTGGCCAGCCAGCTGAAAATGGTGGCGCGCATGATCGCCAGCGCCCCGGCGATCGGCGCCAGGCGGCAGGTGTTCTTTGTCTCGATGGGTGGGTTCGACACGCACGACGGCTTGCTCGGCGTGCATCCCGGCCTGCTGAAAAGCGTGGCCGATGCGATGGCGGCGTTCTACGCGGCCACGGTGGAGCTGGGCGTATCGAATCAGGTGACGGCGTTCACCGCGTCCGACTTCGGCCGCACGCTGAGCGGCAACAACGACGGTTCGGACCACGGCTGGGGCAGCATGCATTTCATGCTGGGCGGCGCGGTCAATGGCGGCCGCTTCTACGGGCGCGCGCCGGTGGTGGCCAGCGACGGGCCGGACGACGTCGGCCAGGGCCGCCTGCTGCCGACCACGTCGATCGAGCAATACGCCGCCACCTTGGGCGGCTGGATGGGCGTGTCGAACAGCGATCTGCTGAGCATGCTGCCCAGCCTGGTCAACTACAATGCCGGCGCGCGCAAGCTCGGCTTCGTCTAGCTGGCAGCACTACTGCGCCGGCTGCAAGTTGGCGACCAGCATGCCCGGACGGGTGCTGATGCCGGTCAGCACGAACTGCACGCCGGCATAGCGCAGGTCTTCCGGCTTGAAGGTGTGCACCGGCACATCCTTGAGCGCGTTCTCGCCCAGCAGGTTGGCCACGCTGGCAATCTGGTTCTGCTTGCCTTCATCCATGCCGTCGATGACGAAGCGGTCGACGTGCGCGTCGGTGATGTAGACCGTGTTGCGCATGCTGTCGACTTTCAGCCGGCCGGAAATGGCCATGCTGCCGCTCCACGACTGGCGCGCCAGCAGCGGCGCCACGTTGACGTCCAGGGTCAGCGCCACGCGGTCGTTCTCGGCCAGCACCGCCAGTTGCGGATGGCTCAACTCCACCTCGAACACACCCAGCATGCGGTGATGCACGGGGAATTTGCGCTCCAGGCTTTGCTGCATGCGCGCCTGCGGCAATTCCACCTGGCGCGGGCCGATCAGGCCGGCGCAGGCGGCCAGGAAACACAACAGCATCGCGGGCGCGGCCAATTTTACGTAGCGTTTAAGATCGGTCATTTGGTCTTTCTGAAGAAGGCGGGACGCCCGTATTATGAACCACACTCGCATCGGCTGCGCTGGCTGGAGTATCGGCAAGGAATGGGCGCCGAGTTTTCCTTTCGACGGCAGCCATCTGCAGCGCTACGCGCAGGTGCTGAACGCGGTGGAAATCAATTCCTCGTTCTACCGTCCGCACCAGAGCTCCACCTACCAGCGCTGGGCCGACAGCGTGCCGGACGATTTCCGCTTCTCGGTCAAGCTGCCGCGCTCGATCACGCACGACAACCGGCTGGCCGGTATCGCCGCGCCGCTGGCGCGCTTTGCCGGCGAGGCCGGCGCGCTGGGCGGCAAGCTCGGTTGCGTGCTGGTGCAGTTGCCGCCCAGCCTGAAATTCGAGCAGGCCGTGGCCGACGATTTCTTCCGCCACCTGCGCGACACCTTCAACTGCATGCTCGCCTGCGAAGCGCGCCACCACAGCTGGTTTGCCGATGACGGCAGCGCGCTGCTGCAGCGCCACGGCGTCACCCGCGTGATCGCCGACCCGCCAGCCGGCCAGCCGGGACCGCACGTGCCGACGGCGGAAGCGGCCTACGTGCGGCTGCACGGCAGCCCCCGCATCTATTATTCCGCCTACGAGGAGGCGTATCTGGACCAGGTGGCCGCCTACCTGAAAGAACGCGAAGGCTGGTGCATCTTCGACAACACCGCCTCCGGCGCCGCGCTGGGCAACGCGCTGTCCTTGTTCAATAAAACAACATAAAGCAAAAACGCTTGTTTTTTTGAATCTTAGTGTTATAGTTCACTACAACACCACTTCATTAACACACATCAAGGGGTACCCATGTATGTCCACGATAGGCTGGAATGACAATGCGCCGATTTATCGGCAACTGAAGGACAAGGTCGTCGGCATGATGCTGGACGGGCTGCTGAAGCCGGGCGACGCCCTGCCCTCGGTGCGGCAGGTGGCTGCGGATTACCAACTCAACCCGATAACCGTATCGCGTGCCTACCAGGAACTGGTAGACGAAACGCTCGTAGAAAAAAGAAGGGGATTAGGCATGTACGTTACCGACGGCGCCCGCGACAAACTGCTGGCCACTGAACGCGAGCGCTTCCTGCGCGAAGAATGGCCGGCGATGCTCGAACGCATACGCCGCCTCGGCCTGGAGCTGGAAATGCTGCTCAAGCCGCTCAACCCCGGAGGTGCGGCATGAGCGCCATCATCACCGCGTCCAAGCTCAGCAAGTTATACGGCAAGCAAGCCGCGCTGAACGGCGCCAGTTTCACGGTCGAGGCAGGCCGAATTGTCGGCCTGATCGGCCCCAACGGATCGGGCAAGACCACCACCCTCAAGGCCATCCTGGGCCTGACCCAGTTCGACGGCCAGCTGACGGTGCTGGGCATGGATCCGCGCACCCAGCGCGAGGCGCTGATGAACGACGTCTGCTTCATCGCCGACGTGGCCATCCTGCCGAAATGGCTGAAGGTCAAGGACGCGATCGCCTTCGTCGAAGGCGTGCACCCCCGTTTCGACCGCAGCAAGGCGGAGAAATACCTGGCCAACACCAAGCTGAGCCCGAACATGAAGGTCAAGGCCATGTCCAAGGGCATGGTGGTGCAGCTGCACCTGGCGCTGGTGATGGCGATCGACGCCAAGCTGCTGGTGCTGGACGAGCCGACCCTGGGCCTGGACATCCTGTACCGCAAGCAGTTCTACCAGAACCTGCTGGAAGACTACTTCGACGAAAACAAGACCATCCTGATCACCACGCACCAGATCGAGGAAGTCGAGCACATCCTGACCGACCTGATGTTCATCCAGGACGGCCAGATCTCGCTGGCCGCGTCGATGGACGAAGTGGGCGAGCGCTTCACCGAAGTGATGGTCGAGCCGCAATTCATCGCCGCCGCCAACGCGCTGCAGCCGCTGAGCCAGCGCACCGTGTTCGGCAAGGCCATCATGCTGTTTGACGGGGTCGCCCGCCACCAGCTGTCCACTTTTGGCGAACTGCGCACGCCCAGCGTTGCCGACCTGTTTGTCGCGACCATGAAAGGAACCTACGCATGAAAACGATGAAATGGCTGATCAAGCGCGAGATGTGGGAGCACAAGGGCATGCTGTTCTGGGCGCCCGTGGTGGTCGCGACGCTGATCGCGGTGCTGGCGCTGGCCGCGATCTTCCTGGGTCACAACGTCAACTTCAACGACGACGGCGACGCGATCTCGATCGGCAAGGTCACGATCGAAGGCGCGATGCGCATGCGCATCGTGCAGACCATGTCGCAGGCATACATGGCCTCGGCGATGCCGGTGCTGATGATGCTGAGCTTCCTGGTGTTCTTCTACTGCCTGGGCGCGCTGCACGACGAGCGCCGCGACCGCAGCCTGCTGTTCTGGAAATCGCTGCCGGTGTCGGACTTCACGACCGTGCTGTCGAAGGTGCTGCTGGCGTTGGTGGTGGCGCCGCTGATCACGATCGGCGTCGGCACGCTGCTGTCGCTGCTGATCCTGCTGGCCGGCTGCGTGATGATGCTGGCGCACGGCACCAACCTGTTCGGCGCGGTGCTGGCGACGCCGGACTTCTACCTGACGCCGCTGCGCCTGGTCGGCCTGCTGCCGGTGTACATCCTGTGGGCGCTGCCGACGGTGGGCTGGCTGCTGATGGTATCGAGCATGGCGCGCTCCAAGGTGTTCCTGTGGGCGGTCGGCACGCCGCTGGTGACGTCGCTGCTGCTGGTGTGGGCCGAGAAGGCGCTGCACTTCGGCATCAACGCGGGCTGGTTCGTCACCCACGTGGTCGACCGCATCCTGCTGGGCGTGATCCCGGGTTCGTGGCTGGTGTTCGAGGCGGACAAGATCGAGCTGAACCACGTTCCCCATGAGCTGGCGGTGCCGGAAACGATCTTCGGCGCATCGTGGTCGACGCTGGGCGGAACGAGCTTGTGGCTGGGCGTGGCGGCCGGCGTGGCAATGATCGCCGCCGCCGTCTACATGCGCCGCCGTCGCGAAGAAGGCTAAAAATCCGGGGTCAGATCCGACAATTGGACACGTTCTCAACCGTAGTAGCTCGCTACAGAAGAGGTCGTGTCCAAATGTCAGATCTGACCCCGGATTCTATTCGAACTGCTTGCGGAATTCGGCGAACTGGGCGGTCAGCTCTTCGACTTGCTGGCGCAGTTGCTGGACTTCCTGCTCCAGCGCGGCGACGCGGCCGCCCTGCCCCGCCGAACTGACCGAGCCGCCCAGGCCGGCGGCGGTTTCTTCGCGGGCCAGGGCTTCTTCCCCGCCCAGCAGCTGGCCGTAGCGCGGCTCCTTGGTGCCGGGCGCCAGGGCCAGGCGCGACACCAGCGGCGGGTATTTGTCGATCAGGAATTGCAGCGCCAGCTCGACATCGCCGACCGACTTGAAGTCGTGCAGGCGGCCGGTGCGGGTGCGGATTTCGCCCGCCGTCTGCAGGCCGCGCAGCATCAGTATCGTCAGCACGGCCAGCTTGTCCTGCTCCAGCGACCATTTGATGCGCATGCGGTGCTCGTACTTGGTCACGCGCGCGCCCGCCTGCGTGATGCCGTTGACGTACTTGCGCTGCATCAGCCGCTGCAGCACGTCGGCCACCGTCTCTTCCGACAACGACATCACCGGATCCCGGCTCGACAGCTGATTGCAGCCGTTCACCAGCGCGTTCAGCGACAGCGGGTAGTTATCCGGCGTCAGCGCTTCCTTTTCGGCCAGCACGGCCAGCACGCGGATTTCAAACGGGTCCAGCACTTCCACGCCATCGGGCGATGATTCCATATCCGGCATCCTTATTCGACAAGCTTGTTCAGTTGGTCGGAATTCAATTTATCACATTCGGGCACGCCCTGGCACTGCAGCCCCGCCGCCTTCATCGTCGCCAGGATGCGCTCGATCTGCTCTTCCTGCTTGACGGCGTGGTTGATCAGGCCGTGCAGGGCCTTCGACAACGGGTCGTCGCCGTTGGGCGTGACACCGTACGCGGAGAACAGGTTGGCGGTCGCGCTGGTGCCCGCCGCCACGTCCTTTTGCACGATGTGCGCCGGATTGCCGACCGCCGTGGCGCCCGGCGGCACCGGCTTCAGCAGCACGGCGTTCGAGCCGACCTTGGCGTACTCGCCCACGGTAAAGCCGCCCAGCACCTTGGCGCCGGCGCCGACGATGACGCCGCGCGCCAGGGTCGGATGGCGCTTGGTGCCGGTGTGCAGCGAGGTGCCGCCCAGGGTCACGCCCTGGTAGATGGTGCAGTCGTCACCCACCTCGGCCGTCTCGCCGATGACCACGCCGAAACCGTGGTCGATGAACACGCGGCGGCCGATGGTGGCGCCGGGATGGATCTCGATGCCGGTGACGATGCGGGCCAGGTAGGAGATGAACCGCCCCAGCCATTTCATGCCGTGCGTCCAGCACCAGTGCGCCCAGCGGTGCATGACGATCGCCTGCAGGCCGGGGTAGCAGGTCAGCACCTCCCAGGCGTTGCGGGCCGCGGGATCGCGTTCGATGATGCTGTTAATGTCTTGGCGCAAATGGTGGAACATGGATGATCAGGATGGCAACTGAAACGCTAATGGTAGCGTATTCGGTCGGTGGTTGCTGGAAAGCGGCTTGCTGGGAGGGAGACGGCGGCCCTCGTAACAGGCCGCCGGATATGTGTGTCGCTTAGATGTCCTTGGCGATACGCTGGCGGCGCGCTTCGTACAGACAGACGCCCGATGCGACGGACACGTTCAGGCTCTCGACCGAACCGAACATGGGAATGGACACCAGCATGTCGCAGGTCTCGCGGGTCAGGCGGCGCATGCCCTCGCCTTCCGAACCCATGACCAGCGCGGTCGGGCCGGTGAAGTCGGCTTCGTACAAACCTTTTTCGCCGTCGTCGGACGTGCCGATCAGCCAGATGTCGCGGTCCTTCAAGTCGCGCAGGGTGCGCGCCAGGTTGGTCACGGTGATGTAAGGCACCGTCTCGGCCGCGCCGCTGGCGACCTTGGCGGCGGTGGCGTTCAAGCCGACCGCGCGGTCCTTCGGCACGATCACCGCATGGGCGCCGACGCCGTCGGCCACGCGCAGGCAGGCGCCCAGGTTGTGCGGATCGGTGATGCCGTCCAGCACCAGCAGCAGCGGCGGGCCGTCGATGGCGTCAAGCAGTTCATCCAGATTGCGCGCCAGCGACAGCTGCGACGCGAAGGCGATCACGCCCTGGTGACGGCGGGTGCCGACGATCTTGTCCAGACGTGCCGAATCGACCGGCATCACGCGCACGCCGGCGGCCTTGGCGTTGGCCACCAGGTCCTTCATGCGGCGGTCGTCGCGGCCGATGTCGACGAAAATCTCTTCCACGGACGAAGCCTCATGACGCAAACGCGAGGTCACGGCGTGGAAACCAAAAATCATTTTATTCTTACTCATTTATCGCTTCTTTTTACTTTTTGAGACAGGCTTCGCCGCTCGGGGTGCTACCGGGGCAACCGCCCCGGCATTAGTCTTGCGGCCGTTGCGCGCGTTCCCGGCAGGCTTGGCTGCCGGTTTTGCCGCGGACTTCGCAGCGGCTTTGGGAGCCGCCGCGGTCGGCTGCGCTTTTGGCACGGCCGGGCCAGGCTTGATGTTGGTCTTGCGATCCTTCGACGGCCCGTCTGCCTTCGGCGGCGGCGCGTCGACGCCGGCCAGGCGCAGGTCGATCTTGCGCGACTCCAGGTCCACGCGCACCACTTGCACATTGACGCGGTCGGTCAGCTGGAAACGCTTGCCGGTGCGCTCGCCGCGCAGTTCGTGGCGGGCGTCGTCGTACTGGAAGTAATCGGCGCCGAGGTCGGTCACGTGCACCAGGCCTTCGACGAACAGCTGGTCCAGCTGCACGAAGATGCCGAAGGTGGTCACGCCGGTGATGACGCCGGTGTATTCCTCGCCCAGCTTGTCCTGCATGAAGTAGCACTTCAGCCAGGCCTCGACATCGCGCGACGCTTCGTCCGCGCGGCGCTCGTTGGCCGAGCAGTGCACGCCCAGCGCGTCCCACACGGTCAGGTCGACGGCTTTCTTTTCCTTGCCCTCGGCCTTGTCCTTGGCCTGCTGCTTGCGCGTGGCGTTGGACACGTTCGTGTTCAGCACGCTGGTGCTGGCGATCTTAGGCTCGTATTTCTTGCCCAGCAGGATGGCCTTGATGGCGCGGTGCGTCAGCAAGTCCGGATAACGGCGGATCGGGCTGGTGAAGTGGGCATACGCCTCGTACGCCAGGCCGAAGTGGCCGATGTTGTCGGGCGAGTAGACCGCCTGCTGCATCGAGCGCAGCAGCATGGTTTGCAGCAGCGACGCGTCCGGACGCTGCTTGACCTGCTTCATCAGCTCGGCGTAATCGCCGGCGGCCGGCTTGTCGCCACCGTTCAGGTTCAGGCCCACCTGCTTGAGGAAGGTGCGCACCTGCTTGAGCTTTTCAGCGGTCGGGCTGGCGTGGATGCGGTAGGTGCCGGGATGCTTGTGGCGGATCAGCAGGTCGGCCGCGCAGACGTTGGCGGTCAACATGCATTCCTCGATCAGCTTGTGCGCGTCGTTGCGGGTGCGCGGGATGATCTTTTCGATCTTGCCGGACGGGTTGCAGACGATGTAGGTCTCGGTGGTCTCGAAGTCGATCGCGCCGCGCTCGGTGCGCGCCTTCAGCAGCGCGTGGTAGACCTCGTACAGGTTCAGCAGGTGCGGCACGATGCCTGGGCGGCGCGCCGCCTCGGGACCCTTGGTGTTGCCGAGGATATCGGCCACTTCGGTGTAGGTCAGGCGCGCGGCCGAGTGGATCACGGCCGGGTAGAACTGGTAAGCCTTGACCTCGCCCTTGGCGGTGACGACGGCGTCGCACACCAGGGTCAAACGGTCGACGGCCGGGTTCAGCGAGCACAGGCCGTTCGACAGCTTCTCCGGCAGCATCGGAATCACGCGGCGCGGGAAGTAGACCGAGGTGCTGCGTTCGAGCGCGTCGGCGTCGAGCGCGTCGTTCGGCTTGACGTAGTGGCTGACGTCGGCGATCGCGACGATCAGGCGGTAGGCGCTGGTGCGGCCGATCTTGACCGGTTCGCAGTAGACCGCGTCGTCGAAGTCGCGCGCGTCTTCGCCGTCGATGGTCACCATCGGGATGTCGCGCAGGTCGACGCGGTCGGCCAGGTCGGCGTCGCGCACGTGGTCGGGCAGCTTGTTGGCCTGCTTGAGCGCGGCGTCCGAGAAGATGTGCGGCACGCCGAACTTGCGCACGGCGATTTCGATTTCCATGCCGGGGTCGTCCAGCGAGCCCAGTACTTCAACGATCTTGCCGACCGGCTGCTTGAAGCGCATCGGTTGCTCGGTCAGTTCGACGCTGACGATCTGGCCCGACTTGGCCTTGCCGATCGAGCCTTCGACCAGGATGTCCTGGGCGATGCGCTTGTCTTCCGGCGCGACGATCCAGGCGCCGTTCTCGTTCAACAGGCGGCCGATGATGTGGGTGTTGGCGCGGGTGACCACTTCGACGATGGTGCCCTCCGGCCGGCCGCGGCGGTCGACGCCGACGATCTTGGCCAGCACGCGGTCGCCGTGCAGCACTTTCTGCATTTCCTTCTCGGGCAGGAACAGGTCTTCGCCCGGCTCGTCCGGGATGACGAAGCCGAAGCCGTCGCGGTGGCTGCTGACGCGGCCCGCAACGAAGCCGGTTTCGGTGGCCAGCGAGAAGTGGCCATTGTCATCGGAGACGATCTGGCCGTCGCGCTGCATGGCGTTCAGGCGGCGCGACAACACGGCTTGGGCGTCGGTCGCGACCTTCAGCGACTTCGACAGTGCGCGCAGGTCAAGCGGCGCCTTAGCGCTGCGGAAGATGCCGAGAATTTCCTCCCGGCTGGGAATGGTGTGGGTAGATTGGTTCAAAAGTATTTCTGTAGTTATATTGACAGTATTCAGAGGAAATCCGGCCTGGCAAGTCCGTCAGGTGCATATATATGTCATGACGACAGCCATAGTGTACTTGGAAACGCTGCCCTTGACCAATTTGAGGGCCCCTTCGCAAATTTCACCGGGATTTTTAGAAAATGGCGTTTGACAATGCTCAGGATTGCTCTATAATCTTGGTCTCTCGCAGCAGCAACGCGAGAATTGCTAGACAGGGTTGATGTGCAGTAAGGAATGAAAGTTCATCTGGCGCGAAACTCTCCCCGTCGTTATAATAGCAGAGTTGTTTAGAAGCATCAGTGCCCACGTGGCGGAATTGGTAGACGCGCATGGTTCAGGTCCATGTGCCGCAAGGTGTGGGGGTTCGAGTCCCTCCGTGGGCACCACAAAATTCCGCAAAAAGCCTCCATCGAGTTCATACGAGATGGAGGCTTTTTTCATTCCGTCCACTCCAGCTTGAGCTGGGCGCGGATCTCGCGCAGCAGCGCCTGCTCGTCGACCGGCTTGCTGAGGAAGGCATTGGCGCCGACCTCGAGTGAACGCTCCTCCTCTTCCATCGTCGAACTGGCCGAAATCATCAGCACCGGCGTGTGGGCCGTGCGCGCGTCCGCCCGCAGGCGGCGCATGGTTTCGATGCCGTCCATGTCCGGCATCATCATGTCCAGCAGCACCAGGTCGGGCACGCCTTGCTCCATCTGGCGCAAGGCGCTGACGCCGTTGTCGGCCTCCAGCATGCGGAAGTCCAGCGCGCCCAGCAGGTCGCGCATCAAGGCGCGGTTGGTCGCCACGTCGTCCACCACCAGGATGGTCTTGCGCGGCCCGGTGTAGCCGGTGGCGACGTGGCCGCCGCCTGCGCCGGCGCTCGGCGCATCGACCACCTGCAGCGGCACATCGAACCAGAAACGGCTGCCATGGCCGGGCTGGCTTTCCACCTTCAATTCGCCGCCCATCAGCTGCACCAGCTGGCGGCTGATCGCCAGCCCCAGGCCCGTGCCGCCGGCGCGGCGCGACGCATCGCCGACCTGCTCGAACGGCCGGAAAATCGCTTCGATATGGTCGTTGGCGATGCCGATGCCGTCGTCGCGCACTTCGAAGCGCAGGTAGGCCAGGTCCTTGGCCGCGCCAGCCTTGGGCGGCAGCGGCAGCACCCGCAGGCGCACCGCGCCGCGGTCGGTGAACTTGACGGCGTTGCCCAGCAAGTTCAACAACACCTGGCGCAGGCGCGTCTCGTCGACGCTGACCGCGACCGGCAGGCCGGCCACCAGCTCCAGTTCGAAGTGCAGGTGTTTTTGCTCGGCCCGCACGCGCATGATGTCGGCTACCACGGACAGCAGATCGCCCAGCGCCACCGGCTTCGGATGGAAGTCCATCTTGCCCGCCTCGACGCGCGACAAATCCAGCACGTCGTTAATCAGCGCCAGCAAATGCTGGCCGCCCTGCTGTATCGTGCTGATGCCGGTCTGCTGCGCCGCGCCCAGGGTTTTGTCGCGCTTGAGGATTTGGGTGTAGCCGAGAATGGCGTTGAGCGGCGTGCGCAACTCGTGGCTCATGGATGCGAGGAAGGCGCTCTTGGCGCGGTTGGCCACCTCGGCGCGCTCCATGGCGGCGCGCAGGTCGTCGTTGGCGCGCTGCAGCTCGGCGTTGACGGCGGCCAGCTGGCCCGGGCTCGGGATGCGCAGCGCCACCGGCACCAGCCGCACCAGCACGATGGCGGTGACCAGCGAGGCGACGGCGGTGATCGCCTTGAGTATCACCGACAGCCAGTAGTCGGGATGCCAGATCACCCAGATATCGGCCACGTGCGTGCCGCCGCAGGCCAGGATGAAGACGCCGAAGGCGATGAACATCCAGTCGAACGGCATGTCGCGCCGCTTGCGGATGAAATAGAGCAGCGTGATGGGGATGGTCAGGTAAGCCAGCGCGATGATCGCGTCAGAGATGACGCTCATCCACAGGATGGAAGGTATCCACAAGAAGCAGTGGCCGTGCGGCATGAATCCCTGGCTACTGAACCAGTTGTTCAATATGTCCATTGCCTATCTCCGGTTGTATCAGGTGACGGGGCCAACATGAAGAGCTTACGAAAGCGTGAGCAAAGATGCAAACCACAAAAGATACAGTGTGCAATGCCTGGAGAGCAAGATTTTCTTTCTCTTCGCCCTTGACGGAGCCCTACGCCTACCGTATAGTTCTGGCCTCTGATGCAGAACACGCAGCAGAGAGTAGCAAGCAGTTCAGTGCCCACGTGGCGGAATTGGTAGACGCGCATGGTTCAGGTCCATGTGCCGCAAGGTGTGGGGGTTCGAGTCCC
>NZ_JBGLYQ010000036.1:0-75585 GCF_047304105.1 Duganella sp. Dugasp56 | reverse complement strand
GGGGGGCGGGGCGGGCCCCCCCCCCCCCCGGGGGGGGGGGGGTCTTCCAACCTCCCGGGGGGGGGGGGGGGGGGGGGCGCCCCCCCCCCCCCCCCCCCCCCCCCCGGGCTTTGTCGGGACTGATTTCAACGACGGCCGTGTGCGGGCTGTCGCGCGGGCCGATCACGTCGACCACGGTAATTTCCGGGTCGACGTCGGCCAGCGCCAGGAAGTCGGTCAGCGGCGCACCGCCGGGGGCGTGGATCAGATAGCGTGCTTTGCCCGGTATGGTCGGCGCGGCTTGCGCTTGTGTCATGGAGTTCTCCTTGAAAGTGCAACGCCCTCCGCGGCCGCAGCCGTCGGAGGGCAGGGGTGGCGCCCTGTGCGCCACCTCGTCATCATCCCGGGCCGGGCTTAGTGCAGCGTTTGCGGGCCGCCATACTGGGCTGTGTTGCCGGCGTTGGCCAGTTGGGTCTGCTGTGCCAGCTGTGCCAGTTGCGCCTGCTGCTGCGCATAGGCCGCCGTCACCGGATCGACGCCGAACGGCAGCATGCCGCCCAGTTGGCCGGCGATGCCGCCGATGGTGTTGCCCAGGCCGGCGTTACCGAACGCGCCGCCGATCGCGCCACCCAGCGGCTGGGCCACGCTCTTGATGATGTTGCCGAACCAGCCCTGCGGCGCCAGGCCTTGCAGTTGCGCCTGTTGCTGGGCGTACGCCTGCGTGACCGGATCGGCACCGAACGGCAGCAACGGCGGGACGATGCCGCTGTTGCCGATGCCGGGGCTGCCGATGGTCGGCGTGGGACTGAAGATCGGCGGGCTGATCACGCCGCCGTAAGGACGCTGCTGGTGCAGCAGGTTGCTGAAGAAGCCTTGCGGCGCCAGCGCCTGCTGCAGTTGAGCCTGTTGAGCTTGTTGAGCGTAGGCCTGCGCCACCGGGTCGGCGGAGAACGGCAGCATGCCGCCGAGCTGGCCGGCGATGCCGCCGATGGTGTTGCCCAGGCCGGCGTTACCGAACGCGCCGCCGATGGCGCCGCCCAGCGGTTGGGCCACGCTCTTGATGATGTTGCCGAACCAGCCCTGCGGAGCCAGTTGTGCCTGTTGAAGTTGTTGTAGTTGCTGCAGTTGAGCTTGTTGAGCGTAAGCCTGTGCCACCGGGTCGGCGGAGAACGGCAGCATGCCGCCCAGTTGGCCGGCGATGCCGCCGATGGTGTTGCCCAGGCCGGCGTTACCGAACGCGCCGCCGATGGCGCCACCCAGCGGTTGGGCCACGCTCTTGATGATGTTGCCGAACCAGCCCTGCGGTGCCAGGCCTTGTAGTTGCTGAAGTTGTTGTAGTTGAGCTTGTTGAGCGTAGGCCTGTGCCACCGGGTCGGCGGAGAACGGCAGCATGCCGCCAAGCTGGCCGGCAATGCCGCCGATGGTGTTGCCCAGGCCGGCGTTACCGAACGCGCCGCCGATGGCGCCGCCCAGCGGTTGGGCCACGCTCTTGATGATGTTGCCGAACCAGCCCTGCGGGGCCAGTTGCGCTTGTTGCAGCTGCTGTTGTTGCTGCGCTTGTTGTGCATAGGCTGCCGTCACGGGATCCACGCCCAGCGGCAGGAAAGAACCACCGATGCCGCCGGCCGCCTGGCCGATCTGGCTGCCCAGATTGGCATTGCCGAACAGGCCGCCGATGCCGCGGCCGATCAGGCCTCCCAGCGGCGCGCCCAGCAGGCCGCCCAGAAAACCCTGCGGCGCCAGGCCGCCCAGTTGCTGTTGTCCGTAGTATTGTTGATACTCGTTCATGACATCTCCTTTTGTTTGTGGTGTTGGCCAGCGCCGCCATGGCGTGTGCGCCCGCGCTGGAAGAATTTGGACCGGGAGGCGGGAGGATTAGTTTTGGTATTCTTGGTGGCTCCCATGCCTTAATCAGGTATCATCCGGCCTCACCATCAACACAGCGTTCCCATGACTTTCCGCCGCCTCGATCTGTTCTGCCGCGTCGTCGACAACTACGGCGACATCGGCATTTGCTGGCGCCTGGCCCGCCAACTGCAACGTGAGCACGGCCTCGCCGTCACGCTGTGGGTGGACGACCTGGCCAGCTTCCGCCGCATCTGTCCGGCGGTCGATGCCCATGCGGACAGGCAGCAGGTGGACGGCGTCCAGGTGCGCCACTGGCGCGATCAGGACGGCGTGTTCAGTCCGGCCGATGTGGCCGACATCGTCATCGAGTTCTTTGCGGTCGACATCCCGCCCGGCTATATCGAAGCGATGGCGCTGTGCGAGCCGCGCCCGGTGTGGTTCAACCTCGAAGGGCTGACGGCGGAAGAGTGGGTCGAGGGCTGCCACCGCCTGACGTCGCCGCATCCGCGCCTGCCGCTGACCAAGCATTTCTTCTTCCCGGGCTTCACCGAAAAAACCGGCGGCCTGCTGCGCGAGGCGGAACTCGAGGCCGAGCGCCTGCGCTTCCAGTCCGATCCGGCCGCCATGGCCACCTCGCTGGCGCGCTTTGGCGTCGCGCCGGCCGATCTGGGGTCGACCAAGGTGTCGCTGTTTTGCTATCCGCACGCGCCGGTGTCGGCGCTGCTGGACGCGTGGCGCGACGGCGCCGAAGCCATCACCTGCCTGGTGCCGGAGGGCGTCGCGGCCGAAGCGGTGCAAGCCTTCCTCGGCGCCGACCCGGTGGCCGGCGCGAGCGCCACGCACGGCGCGCTGACCTTGCGCGTGCTGCCGTTCGTGCCGCAGCCGGACTACGACCGCCTGCTGTGGGCCTGCGACCTGAACTTCGTGCGCGGCGAGGATTCCTTCGTGCGCGCGCAGTGGGCCGGCAAGCCCTTCGTCTGGCACATCTATCCGCAGGACGAGGACCTGCACCACAAGAAGCTGCGCGCCTTCCTGCAGCGCTACGCCGGCGGGCTGGAGGCGCTGGCCGAATTTTCGCTGCGCTGGAACGGCGCGCCGGCGGCGGGGGAGCCGGCCGGCTGGTCCGCGCTGTGGCGGGACTTCCGCGCGCAGATGCCGCAAATGGCCGCGCACGCCGCCGGGTGGGAGCGGCAAATGCTGGCGCACGGCGATCTGGCCGGCAACCTGATGCAATTTGCCGCCACGCTGAGATAGGCGCAGCGGGAAAAGCACGGTATAATGCCGGGTTAATCTCTAGCGCATTTTTACCCGATCAACCGTGAGCTGATGGCTTCCCGCCTGGCGACAGATGATTTTTACGCAACCTACTTTTTACGTACACTCTCTATGAAACCTGCAAAAGAAATTCGTGTTGGCAACATCATCATGGTTGACAGCAAGCCTATGATCGTTCTGCGTTCCGATGTGAACGGTTCGAGCCGCACGGGCTTCACGTACAAATGGAAGATGAAGAATCTTCTGACCAACACCCCGATGGAAAACGTCTTCCGCGGCGACGACAAGTTCGACGTGGTCGTGCTGGACAAGAAGCCGGTGACCTACTCGTACTTCGCCGACCCGCTGTACGTGTTCATGGACTCCGACTACGAACAGTATGAAATCGAAGAAGAAAACCTGGGCGACGCCCTGAGCTACCTGAAAGACGGCATGGAATGCGAAGCCGTGTTCTATGACGGCAAGGCCATCTCGGTCGAACTGCCGACCACCATCCAGCGCCAGGTCGTGTACTCGGAGCCTGCGGTCAAGGGCAACACTTCGGGCAACGTCCTGAAAGAAGCCAAGATCGAAAACGCCATCGAATCCAAGCAGCACACCGTTCAAGTGCCGCTGTTCGTGAGCCAGGACGATGTCATCGAAATCGACACCCGCACCAACGAATACAAGCGTATCGTTCGTAACTGATCGCTTTTCCTTGCAAAAAAAGCACGCTCGCGCAAGCCGGCGTGCTTTTTTTATTGGAAATAGGTAATTATTTGCCGATTTGTAATAATTTTTGTGGTGTGGGTTGCAACACGCTGATATATTTATGGCACGCAATAAATTGCGACTATTAGTGATCAGAGACTAACCACTCACGAGGATGGCATGGATCGCAGGGATTTCGTTCGAATCGGCTTGGCGGCGGGTGCGGCGGCCGGCGGCAATCGGGTGCTGGCGGCGCCGGGCACGAGTGCCAAGCTGGGCACCGGCGGCATCCTCGACGCCGGCGTGTGGGAACAACAGCAGATGATGGAGGCCGGCAAGCTGACCTCGCACGCGCTGACCTCGCAATACCTGGCCCGCATCAAGACCATCGACAAGTCCGGCCCCCGCCTCAACGCCATCATTGAAATCAATCCCGAAGCGCTGAAGATCGCGCTGGAGATGGACCGCGAGCGCAACCTCAAGCGCGTGCGCGGCCCCCTGCACGGCATCCCGGTACTACTGAAAGACAACATCGCCACCGGCGACCGCATGAGCACCACCGCCGGCTCGCTGGCGCTGAACGGCGTGCGCGCCGCGCGCGACGCCCACGTGGCCGCGCAGCTGCGCGCGGCCGGCGCCGTCATCATCGGCAAGACCAACCTGAGCGAGTGGGCCAATATGCGCTCGACGCACTCGGTCAGCGGCTGGAGCGGTCGCGGCGGGCTGACGCTCAATCCCTATTCGCTGGACCGCAACTGCAGCGGCTCCAGCTCCGGCTCGGGCGCGGCGATCGCCGCCGGCCTGGCCACGCTGGCGGTCGGCACCGAGACCGACGGCTCGATCGTCTCGCCGGCCTCGATCTGCGGCCTGGTCGGCATCAAGCCGACCCTGGGGCTGGTCAGCCGCAGCGGCATCATCCCGATCGCGCATTCGCAGGACACGGCCGGCCCGATGGCGCGCAGTGTGGCCGACGCCGCGCTGATGCTGGCGGCGATGACGGGCGTGGACCCGAGGGACCCGGTAACGCAGGAAGGCGCCGGCAAGGCCGGCGACTACCGCGCCGCGTTGCGCACCGGCGCGCTGCAAGGCAAACGCATCGGCGTAGCCCGCAATTTCTTCGGCAGCAACGACGAGCTGGACGCGGTGATCGAGAAGGCGCTGCAGGAACTGAAGGCGCAGGGCGCGGTGCTGGTCGATACCGAGGTGCCCAACACCAGCAAATACGGCGACAGCGAAACCGAAGTGCTGCTGTACGAATTCAAGGCCGACCTGGCCGCCTACCTGAAGGAATACGCGCCGGACGCGCCGGTGGCCAGCATGGCCGACGTGATCGCCTTCAACCAGAGAAACCATCAGAAGGAATTGCCGTTCTTCGGCCAGGAATACCTGGAGCGTTCCGAGGCGAAAGGCGACCTGGACACGCCGGCCTACCGCGAGGCGCTGGCCAACAACCATCGCTATGCGCGCGCCGAGGGACTGGACCAGGTCATGAAGGAGCACCGGCTCGACGCGCTGGTGGCGCCCACCGGCGGCCCGGCGTGGCTGACCGACTTCATCAACGGCGACCATTTCGGCGGCAGCTTCTCGTCGCCGGCGGCGGTGGCCGGCTACCCGCACATCACGGTGCCGGCCGGCTACGTGCACGGCTTGCCGGTCGGCCTGTCGTTCGTCGGCGCCGCCTACAGCGAGGCCGCGCTGATCGGCATGGCCTACTCGTACGAGCAGGCCACGAAACACCGCCGCGCACCGCAATTCCCCGCCAGCGTCTCGCTCGCCGTCCGCTAAAAACTGGGGGGCAAGTCTGCATTCGTACGCGAACTCAACTGTAGTAAAGTTGCCAAGCTTGAGCCCCGTGTCCGAATGACAGACTGCCCCAATTTTTAAGGATAATCTGAATGACGAAAGCTTTGTTCCGTGTTGCACTGCTGGCGCTTGCCGCCGGTGCGGTTTCCCCGGTATTGGCGGCATCGGCCGCGAAGGGCGATGGCGGTCGCGCCTTCGCCAAACCGCGGCAGTTGATCGATGTCGGCGGCCGCAAGATGAATTTGCATTGCAGCGGCGAGGGCGCCACTACAGTGTTGTTCGACTCGCCCTCCGGTGATGCTGGATGGGCGTGGTTCAAGGTGCAGCCGGAAGTGGCGAAGCACGCGCGCGCTTGCGTGTTCGATCGCGCCGGCTTCGGCTTCAGTGATCCGGCCACGCGTCCGAACACTTCCGAAAACGTGGTCGAGGATTTGCACAAGCTGCTGGACGGCGCCGGCGTCAAGCCGCCTTATGTCCTGGTCGGCAATTCGCTCGGCGGCGCCAATGTGCAGGTCTACGCTTACCGTTACCCGGACGAGGTCAAGGGCCTGGTGCTGGTCGAAGCGCAGCATGAAGACGAAACCAGCCGCCTCGACAAAGCCACCGATGGTAAGATCAAGCAGATCTACGGCATGGTCGAGCAGCAGAACCAGTACTGCCTGGCTGCTGCCAGCAAAGGCAAGGGCATCGCGGCGGGCAGCCAGCAGCAAAAGAACTGCATCGGCGATCCGTCGACCTTCTTCGGCCCTGCGCTTGGTCCGGTGGTGCTGGCGCAGGAGCGCAAGCCACTCTACTGGCGCACCACGGTGGCGGAATGGAATGCGATGAAGGATAGCGACGAACAATTGCGCGCCTTGCGCCGCCCGCTCGGCGACCTGCCGTTGGTGGTGCTGACGCGCGGCGTCAGCCCGTATGCGGTGCCGAACCAGCCGCAAAGCGCGCTGAATAAAGCGATGGAAGACGAGAACGTCGCGATCCAGAAGGAGATGGCCGCGCTGTCCACGCGTGGCACGCAGCACATCGTGGCCGGCGCCGGCCACGGTATTCAGGCCGACAAGCCCGAAGCCGTGATCGAGGCGGTGCTGGAAGTGCTCAAGCAGGTCAAATAGTCACACCCAGCTCGCGCAGGATCTGCTCCTTCATTTCCTGGAACTCGGGGCGGGACAGCTTGCGCGGGTGTGGGTGCGGCACTTCGAACATCGCCTGTATCTTCGTCGGACGCGGCGACAGCACCAGGATGCGGTCCGCCATGAACAGCGCTTCTTCCACGTCGTGCGTGATCAGTATCACCGTATGGCGTTCCTCTGAAAGGATGCGCAGCAGCTCGGTGCGCATCTTCAGGTTCATCAACGCATCCAGCGCGGAGAACGGCTCGTCCATGTACAGGATCTCCGGCTTGACGACGAACGCCCGCGCCAGCTCCACCCGTTTCAGCATGCCGCCCGACAGTTCGTGCGGGTAGCTGTTTTCGAAGCCCTTCAAGCCCACCATGGCCGCGTAGTGATCGGCCAGCGCCGCCTTGTCGCCGTGGCCGTCGCCGTTCAGGCCGAACATCAGGTTCTGCTGCACCGTCAGCCAAGGGAACACCGAGCCATGCTGCGAGATCGAGATGCCCTTGGGGCTCGGGCCGCGCCGCACCGTGCCGTCGATGCGCACCTCGCCTTCGCTCGGCGGCTCGAAGCCGGCGATGATCTTCATCAGCGTCGACTTGCCGCAGCCGGACGGGCCGACGATGGCGACGAATTCGCCATCCTTTACGTCCAGGCTGACGCCGCCGACCACCGGCAGTTCCTTGAAGTTTTTCTTGATGTTGTCGACGACGATTTTAGCGTCCATAGTTTTAGCGTCCATAGCGCCACCTTACCGATTTGAGGCCTTCGAGTTTGCGCATCACCGCGTCCAGTATCAGGCCGATGATGCCGATGATGATCATGCCGGCGATGACCAGATCGTAGCGGTTGCCGGCGTTGCGTGAATCCATGATCAGATAGCCCAGGCCGGAGCGCAGCGCGATCATCTCGGCCGCCACCACCACCAGCCAGGCCACGCCCAGCGAGATGCGCATGCCGACGATGATCTCCGGCAGCACCGCCGGGATGATCACCTGGCGGAACAGCACCGTCTTCGACACGCCGAAGTTCTCGGCCGCCCGCAGGTAGCGCCGTTCGATGGTGTGCACGCCGGCGGCCGTCTGCACGATCATCGGGAACACGGAGGCGATGAAGATCAGGAAGATCGGCGACAGGTTGCCGACACCGAACCAAAGGATCGCCAGCGGGATCCAGGCGATAGGCGAGATCGGGCGCAGGATCTGGAAGATCGGATTGAGCGTGATGTAGGCGCCGTCCACGCGCCCCATCCACAGGCCCATCGGAATGGCGACCAGCGCCGCCAGGCCGAAGCCGGTGCCGACGCGGAACAGCGACGCGCCGATGTGCTCCCACAGCGTGCCGTCTTCGGCCAGCTCCAGCGTGCCGGTCACCACTTGCAGCGGCGTCGGGAAGATCACGCTTTCGGTCTGTACCACGACCACCCACCAGAGGGCGATCAGCGCGACCAGCACCGCCAGCGGCGGCAGGATTTTTTTCAGTTTTTCCATAACGTCCAGTTCATGTTGAGGGAATGTGCCGCCCGCAGCGCGCGCCACTTCAGGCGCGGCCAGCCGGCGGCCGGCATGGCGTCCACCACCACGCGCATTTGCCCGCTGGCGTGCGCGGTGCAGGCGAAGTCGTTGATGGAGACGGTTTCGAACGGCAGCCGGAAACTCTGCCCCGGCATGATCAGCACCGGTCCGAAGATCTGCGGCACGCTGTCCTTGTTGCGCAGCAGGAGCACGTCGTTGGCGCCCTGCGTCAGATGGATTTCGGACGGCAGGATCTCCACCTTGTCGCCGGCCATGCGGCGCGCCCAGGTGCCATTGGGGATTTCAAACAGTTCGTCGCGCGAGGGCAGGACGAGCGGCGCCAGCGCGGCCCAGATGCACAGCGCGGCAGCAGCAGCCAGCAGCAAGGCGGCGCCGGCCAGCGGCCAGCGATAGCGGCGGCGCGGCGGCGTACTCAATTCTTCAGCAGCAGTGTAGTGTCGTGCACCACGTCGGCGGCGGTGCGGCCGAACGGCAGCAGCGCGCGCAGGTTGCCCTTGCGATCGACGAAGTACAGATACGAGGAATGGCCGACGACGTAATCGGTCTTGCTCCCCTCGATCATCTTTTTGGTGGCGGTGATGCCGTAGTCCCGGCGCACGCGCTCCATCTGCTGTGGCGTGCCGGTGGCGCCGATGAAGGTCGGGTCGAAGGCGCGCAGGTAGTTCTTCATGCGTTCGGGCGTATCGCGCTCCGGGTCGACCGTCACATAGATCACCTGCAGCTGGGCGGCCTGCTCACCGAGCTGCTTGCGCGCGTCGGCCAGCATCGCCAGCGATACCGGGCACACATCGACGCAGGAGGTGTAGCCGAATTCCAGCAGCACCAGCTTGCCGCGGTATTGGCTCAGTTTCAGCTCCTTGCCGTCCGAGCCGCGCACGGTGAAGTCGGGCGCCATGCGCGGCGGATCGAATACGCCGGCTTTCAGTCCCAGCGTGTCGGCGGCATGGGCGCTCAGCGAGGTCGCCGCCATCGCCATCAGCAGCACGAGAGTCTTGATCATATGTTGATGGCCACCGGTTTGATGGCCTTGACGAAGCTCTCGTCCACATAGGATTCGTAGGGAATAGGGTGCTTGATGGTGCCGGCTTCGATCGACAGCTGCATCAACTCGTCGAATTCGGCGCGTATCATGCGCAGGTCGCCGTAGGTCACGCGGTCGGTCGGATTCTGCATCACGAAGCGCAGCACGTTCGGATCCTGGTTGAAGTACTTGCGGCCGGCGGCGATCGTGACCGCCTTTTCGCGGCTGGCCGGCCCGGAATCGAGCCAGTTGCCGGACGCCTGCACGAAGTTGACCAGCTCCTGCACCAGCGGGCGGTTTTCCTTGATCAGCTCTTCACGCACGGTCAGCACGCAGCAGATGTAGTTGCGCCATTCGTCGCGCGTCATCGCCAGCGGCCGCGCATAGCCGGCGCGCTGCGCCGCTGCGCCGAACGGCTCGCCGGTGCAGTAGCCGTCGACCGCCTTGGCGTACAGCGCGGCCGGCATGTCCGGCGGCGCCATCTCGACGATCTCGATATCCTTGGGCGTCATTTTTTCGCGCGCCAGCATTTTGCGCAGGAACAGGAAGTCCACCGCGAAGCGGCTTGGAATGGCGATGCGCTTGCCGCGCAGGTCGGCGAATTTCTTGTAGGCGGAATCGGTGCGCACCATGATGACGGCGCCCGAACGGTGGCCCAGCGAGACGATCTTGACGGGGATGCGCTTGTCAGCCAGGTCCATCACCAGCGGCGCCAGCATGTAGGCGGCCTGGATGCGGCCCGTCATCAGCGATTCCTTGATCTCGGGCCAGCCGTTGTACTTGCTGTACTCGAAACCGCGCGGCAGCGCGCCCGGCTTGCCGGCGGCGGCGGCCTTCGCCATGCAGGCCACCGGCAGCGTCAGATTGCAGGTGACGGGCAGGCCGCCGACCTGGATCGGTGCATCGGCCGCGCGGGCGCTGGACGGCAGGATCAGCGGCAGCGCCGGCACGGCGGCCGACAGCAGGCCGCCCAGAAGTTGGCGCCGCAGTGGCGAATCGGGAGAAGAGTGGTCTTGGTTATCCATAGCGCTCAGCCGTGTGTAATACCGGAGTGTAATACATTATGTAATTGTACTACACCGGCTGAGGGTGTTTCAGGCTTAAAGTGCTTTTCTGACCAGCACGGGGTCGGCGCGATACACATCCGGCGCGATCCGCTTCAGGTTCTCAACCTTAGGCAGGTCGTTGAAGGCGATGTACGGATGGCTGGGATGCAGCGTCAGGAAGTTCTGGTGATAGGTTTCGGCCGGATAGAATTTCTTATCCAGTTCGATCCTGGTCGCCAGCGGCTTCTTGAACACGTGCGAGGCATCGAGCTGCGCGATGTACTTTTCCGCCACGCTGCGCTGGACCGGCGACTGCGGGAAGATCGCCGAGCGATACTGGTTGCCGGTGTCGGGGCCCTGGCGGTTCAGCTCCGTCGGATTGTGCGCCACCGAGAAGAAGATCTGCAGCAGCTTGCCATAGCTGATCTGCGTTGGATCGTAGGTGATTTTCACGGTTTCCGCGTGGCCGGTGTCGCCGCCGCTGACGGCGTCGTAGTTGGCGGTGCGGCTGTCGCCGCCGGCATAGCCGGAGACCGCGTTGCTGACGCCTTTGACGTGCTGGAACACGCCTTGCACGCCCCAGAAGCAGCCGCCGGCGAAGATGGCGGTGGCCGAGTGTTCGGTGGTTGCCGGCTCATCGACCGCCGGCGGCGCGATGACGACGGCGATTTCCGCCGATTCCGCCGGCTGTTGCCATAACGCGACACCGAAGATGCTGGCGCCCACCAGTACCAGCGGACCGCCCCAGTTTTTCAAGATGCTGTTCATATGTACTCCGTTTCAACCAAAGGTGAAGGCGTAGGCTTGTACGCCGGGATCGAGGAATTCAATGCTGAAGGTGCGGTCGGCGATGCTGCCGGACTGGCGCACCAGCTGGTACAGGCGCTGGCCGGTGATGGTGCCGGTGCCGTCGACGCCGACGTCGGTGCCGTGGTCTTTGCCCGGTGCGGCGCCGTCGATGGTCACGCGGAAGCGCACCGGCTTGCCATCCTTGCCGGGACCGAGCACCAGATGCAGGTCGCGGGCGTGGAAGCGGTAGACGATGCTGCCCCTGGCGTCGTTCAGCGTGACCTGGTCCGGCTGCGACAGCCAGTTGCCGGCCAGGCCCCACTGATTCAGCGCCGGCCTGGCTGGCGCCGTGTACAGGCGGGCTTTGTCGGCGGCCTGTTTTTCAGCTGAGGCGAAGTTTTGTGCGCGCTCGTATCCCAGATAAGTTTCCGGCGAAGCGACCTGGCTCATGTCGGCCGCCTGCTGGACGCCTTTCGCATCCTCGGCGCTGACGACGGTGTTGGTGACGTCCTTGCGGCCTGCCTCTTCCAGCAACTGCTGGATCACCTGTTCCGACTGGGCGTATTCGCCTTCGCCGAAATGGTGGTGGCGGATCTGGCCTTTGGCGTCGATGAAGTAGTGGGCAGGCCAGTACTGGTTGCCGAACGCGCGCCAGATGGCGTAATTGTTGTCGACGGCGACCGGATAGGTGATGCCGAGATCCTTGATCGCCTTGCGCACGTTGCCGAGGTCGCGCTCGAAGGCGAATTCGGGAGCATGCACGCCGATCACCACCAGGCCCTGGTCGCGGTATTTCTCCGCCCAGGCCTTCACGTAGGGCATGGTGCGCAGGCAGTTGATGCACGAGTAGGTCCAGAAGTCGACCAGCACCACCTTGCCCTTCAACTGGGCGGCGGTCAGCGGCGAGGAGTTCAGCCACTCGACGGCGCCGGTCAGCTGCGGCAGTGTGCCTTCGACTTTGAGCGCGTCGGCATCGGCCGTCGCGCCGTGCATCGCCATCATGGCGGGGCCCTTGCCGGTCATCGCCGTGCGCGACATCATGGCGCCGCCGCTCATCATGGCTCCACCCTCAGGCGCCGCGCTGCGCGACATCATCGCCGCGCCTTGGCTGGCGGCTTGCTGCTGGTCGCGCGGCGACAGCGCATCGATCAGCTTCTGCTCCAGGCCCGCCGTCGCCACCGTCGACACCTTGGTCAGCCGGCCGGTATCGAGTCCGGTGGCGATCGCCGCCACGCCGCCCAGCATGGCCACGCCCAGACCGCGGCGCACCCATTCGCCGGCGCCCAGCGAGCGCTTCATCGCGCCGAAGACCTTGCCGCCGACCAGCAGCGCCAACGCCAGCGAAGTCGCCGCGCCTGCCGCATAGGCCAACAGCAGCAGCGTGGTGCCCACACTGGCGCCGTTCAATGCTGCGCCGGTCAGCACCAGGCCAAGCACCGGACCCGCGCAAGGCGCCCACAGCAAACCGGTCGCGATGCCGAGCAGGAACGACGCGCGTACGCCGGACCAGGCGCCAGCCACCGCGTCGCCGGACGCCGGGGCATTCGCCTGCTGCGCCTTGCTGGACAGCTTGTCGCCCAGCGCCACCAGCGGCTTGGTCAAGCGGTCCGCCAGGTGCGGGAACATCAGTGTCATACCGAAGAAGGCCATCAGCGCCATCGCCAGCCAGCGGCCGTACTGATTGGCCTGCACCACCCAGCCGCCGCCGACGGCGGCCAGCGTCGCCACCAGCGCGAAGGTCAGCGCCATGCCTGCCAACATCGGCAAGCCGCTGCGTACAAAAGGTTGTCCGGTGCGGGCAAATACAAACGGCAGCACCGGCAGGATGCACGGGCTGAGTATCGTCAGCGCGCCGCCCAGGTAGGAAAGAAGGATCAGTAGCATGGCATCCTCCGGTCAAGCCGCGCCGGGCGTGAAGCTCAGCGCCAGGCCGTCGATGCAATAACGCAGGCCGGTCGGTTCCGGGCCGTCGTCGAACACGTCGCCGAGGTGGCTGCCGCAGCGGCGGCACTGCACTTCGACGCCGCGGAAGCCCAACGATGTGGTGCGGGCGGTGTAGACGCCGCGTTCCAGCGGCTTCCAGAAACTCGGCCAACCGGTGCCGCTGTCGAATTTCGCGGCGGAAGAGAACAGCGGGTTTTGGCAGCCGGCGCAGAAGAATTTGCCGGCGCGATGTTCCTTGTACAGCGGGCTGCTGAACGGGCGCTCGGTGCCGCCGCCGCGCAGGATGTCATACTGGGCCGGAGTGAGGCGGGCGCGCCATTCGGCGTCGCTCAGGTTCACTTCCCAGGCAGGGGCCGGCGCGGCCTGCACCGCGCGCCATTTTAAAGCTGCGGCGCCTGCCATCAGGGCGGCACCGCTAGTCAGGAGAAATTTGCGTCTGGAAGTCATGAGAAGCTCCAAAGTTGGAATGTCGATGCAGCCATTGTTGTCCAGAAGGGCTGGCGAAATCCTCACGTAAACTTCAATTAATTGTGATACTTTCCAGGCCAGAAATCCCGCACAATGGCGCATTCCGACTTTTTCCGGCTCGACTGACCATGGATTTACCAAAACGCGTCCTGATCGTAGAAGATGATATGCCTATCGCCGATCTGCTGCGCCTGCATCTGCAAGACGAGGGCTATCAGGTCACCCATTGCGCCGACGGCAACCAGGGGCTGGCCCAGCTGCGCAACGGTGGCTGGGACGCGCTGATCCTCGACCTGATGCTGCCAGGTGTCGACGGCCTGGAAATCTGCCGCCAGGCGCGCGCCATGAAGACCTACACGCCGATCATCATCACCAGCGCCCGTTCCAGCGAGGTGCACCGCATCCTCGGGCTGGAGCTGGGCGCCGACGACTACCTGGCCAAGCCGTTTTCGGTGCTGGAGCTGGTTGCGCGCGTCAAGGCGCTGCTGCGCCGGGCCGACGCCATGGCCAAAAACCAGCGCAACGAGGGCGGGGCGCTGGAGCTCAACGGCGTGCGCCTCGATCCGGTGACGCGCCAGGCCGCCGTCGAAGGCCGGCCGCTGGACCTGACGCCGCGCGAATTCGACCTGCTGTACTTCTTCGTCAAGCATCCGGAAAAGGTGTTTTCCCGGCTCGACCTGTTGAACCAGGTGTGGGGCTACCAGCATGACGGCTATGAGCACACGGTCAACACCCATATCAACCGCCTGCGCGCCAAGATAGAAGCCGATCCGGCCGAGCCGAGCCGCATCCTGACGGTGTGGGGCAAGGGCTACCGTTTCGCCACAGGCGGCGCGGCATGAAGTCCGGATTTTCGCTGACACTGTCGCAGCGGCTGTCGCTGGTGTTCGCGGTGCTGCTGCTGGCTTGCTGCGGCGCGTCCGCGTGGCTGCAGATCCGCGCCAATATCATGCATGAGAAGGAAGTGGTGCAGGGCTTGTCGCGCGGCCTGGCGCGCAGCATCGCGCTCGATGCGCAACTGATGAACGCCGACAGCGATGCCGTAGCTTCCCCTGCGCCCGCGCCCGGCGCACCCGCCAGCGAAGGTCTCGGGCCCGAGGCCGTGCGCCGCCTGTTCGGCCAGCTGATGGTGGTCAATCCGAATGTCGAAGTCTACCTGCTCGACATGGAAGGCATGGTCGTCGGCCACGCCGCGCCGGCCGGCCACCTGCGGCGCAATCGCGTCGATCTCGAGCCGATCCGCCGCTTCCTCGACAAGCAGCCGTTGCCGATACAGGGCGACGACCCGCGCAGCGAGAACGGCCGCAAGGTGTTCAGCGCCGCCGTGCTGCGCATGGGCGAGCGCAAGGTGGGCTACATCTACGTGGTGCTGCAAAGCGAGGAGCACGACCGCCTGGCGGCGCGCGCCGCCGCCAGTTCGGTGCTGCGCACCACGCTGTGGTCGATGGCGATCGTGGCCCTGCTTGGCCTGCTGGCCGGTTTGGTCGCCTTCCGCCTGATCACGCGGCCCTTGCACCGCCTGGCCGCGACCATGCAGCAGCTCGACACCAAGGCCGAGCAGCTGGTGCTGCCGCCGCCCGTCAGCGGCGGCCGGCGCGACGAGATCGCGATCCTGGAGCGCTCCTTCGGCGAGATGGCGGACCGCATCAACGAGCAGTGGCAGACGGTGCGCCAGCTCGATCACGACCGCCGCGAAATCGTGGCCAATATCTCGCACGACCTGCGTACGCCGCTGGGTTCCCTGCACGGCTACCTGGAGACGCTGTCGCTGAAGGACGACACGCTCGATGCGGCGGGGCGGCAGCGCTATCTCGGCATCGCGCTGGCGCAAAGCCGCAAGGTCGGGCGGCTGGCGCAGGCGCTGTTCGAACTGGCGCGGCTGGAGCATGGCTCGGTCGAACCGGAGATCGAAGCGTTTTCGCTCAGCGACCTGATACAGGATGTATTCCAGAAGTTTGAATTGCAGGCCGAGGAGCGCAAGGTGCGCCTGATGGCGACGCTGCCGCATCCGGCGCCGATGGTGCAGGCCGACCTGGGCATGATAGAGCGCGTGCTGACCAATTTGCTGGACAACGCGCTGCGCCATACCCCGGCCGGCGGCGAGGTGGAAATCGTCGTAGAACCGGCGCGTGATGGCAAGGTGCAGGTGACCGTCGGCGATACCGGGCCGGGTATCCCGGAGGCGATGCAGGAAGTGCTGTTCCGCCGCCCGTTCGCCCTGCGCGGCGAGCGCAGGGAAGGCGGCTTGGGCCTGCTGATCGTCAGCCGGGTGCTGCAGCTTCACGGCAGCAGGATCGAACTGCTCAGCGAACCGCAGCGCGGCGCCGTGTTCCGCTTTGCATTGGACGCGCAGGGCTAGCCGCGCGCCAGCATACAGCTCACATACAGCTTACGCGTCGATGAAGCGCATCTTGAAGTTGCGGCCCTTGATCGCGCCGAAGTCGCCGCCCAGCGGGTTGTTCTTGCTCAGGCGGTCGAACGCCTCGTAAGCGACGCGGCGGTCGATCGCCACATAGGTCTGGAATTCGAACACGTTGATCTTGCCCACTTGTTCCTTGGACAGGCCCGCGTCGCCGGTCAGTGCGCCCAGCAGGTCGCCCGGACGCAGCTTGTCCTTCTTGCCGCCCGAGATCACCAGCGTCATCATCGGCGCCGGATCGACGCCGTAGTCGTTTTCGTCCAGGCTGTCCAGGTCGAACCACTGCACCGGCGAGCCCTGATATTCCTCGATCAGCTTGACCCACTTCTTCTCGTTCGGCGCGCACAGCGACAGCGCCAGACCTTTTTCATTGCCACGGCCGGTGCGGCCGACGCGGTGGATGTGGACTTCGGTATCCTTCGATACATCGACGTTGATCACCGCTTCCAGGTTCTGGATGTCCAGGCCGCGCGCGGCGACGTCGGTGGCCACCAGCACGGAACAGCTTCGGTTGGCGAACAGCACCAGGATCTCGTCGCGCTCACGCTGTTCCAGTTCGCCGTACAGCGCCAGCGCGGAGAAGCCTTTCGACTGCAGCTCCTCGACCAGTTCGCGGCACTGCACCTTGGTGTTGCAGAAGGCGATCGCCGACACCGGCTTGTAGTGGCCCAGCAGGCGGCTGACGGCGGTGTTGCGCTGGTCGAAGCCGATCTCGAAGAACAGCTGTTCGATCTGGCTGTTGTCGTGCTGCGCTTCGACCGTCACTTCGACCGGATCGACCAGGAAGGAATCGGTGGCGCGACGGATGTCGTCCGGATAGGTGGCAGAGAACAGCAGCGTTTGACGGCGTTTCGGGCAGGCGCTGACGATGCCGGCGATTTCGTCGTAGAAGCCCATGTCGGTCATGCGGTCGGCTTCGTCGAGCACCAGCGTTTCGACTTTCGACAGGTCCAGCGTGGCGCGGCCCAGGTGGTCGCGCACGCGGCCCGGGGTGCCGACAACGATGTGGGCGCCGTGTTCCAGCGAGGCGATCTGCGGGCGCATCGGCGAACCGCCGGTCAGCACCAGCACCTTGACGTTGCCGGTGGCGCGGGCCAGGCGGCGCAGCTCATTGGCCACCTGGTCGGCCAGTTCGCGGGTCGGGCACAGCACCAGCGCCTGCACCGCGAACCATGCCGGATTCAGCTTGGCCAGTATGCCGATGCCGAAGGCGGCGGTCTTGCCGCTGCCGGTCTTGGCCTGGGCGATCAGGTCGCGGCCTTCCAGCACCGACGGCAGGCTTTGCGCCTGGATGGTCGTCATCTCCTTGTAGCCGAGCGAGTCGAGGTTGTCGAGGAGGGCGGGGGCCAGCGGCAGGCTGGAAAATGCAGTCGATGTCATGGTGTCGGACCTGTTCAAAAGGACGTAAGCACAGTCTAACAGGCTCCGTGCCGGCCCTGACGCTGTGAGGTGATTCGGATTTAGTTCGGAGCCCAGACCGGCAGGCCGGTCAGGTCGAGGGAGTCGTCGCGCACCCAGACCGGCAGGCCGGTGGTGTCGGTCGGCTCCAGCAGTTCGAGCTGCTCCTGCTTGAGCGTGGCGCGCTTGCCGCGCGGCGCCGGCGGGCGTTTTGCCTCCGGTTCGAGCGGCGCGGCGGGACCGAAGCCGGGCAGGTCGAACGTGGCGTTATCTTTTTTATCTCTCATCTGGAAAAAAACAAAAGCCCGGCTGCGGCAGTCGGGCTCAGTAAATGTAATGCTTCAATGCGTGGGCGAAGTGTAACACAAAGCTCAAATTCAGCCCAAGCTCAACGGAAGCTCAGCGCCCCCGTCAGGTCGCCCGGCGGCAGCGCGTTGCGGGCGGCGAAGGCTTCGTTGCGCACCTTCAGGCCTTGCAGCAGCGGCAGGTCGTGCAGGCGCGTGATGAAGCGCAGGATCGACGTGGTGTCGTAGAAGCTGTGGTCGACGGCGCCTTTTTTCGCGTACGGCGAAATGACGATGGCCGGAATGCGCGAGCCCGGGCCCCAGCGGTCGCCTTTCGGCGGCGCCACGTGGTCCCACCAGCCGCCGTTTTCGTCGAAGGTGACGACGACGACCATGTCCTTCCACTGCGGCGATTTCTTCAGGTGCTCGATTACGTTGGCGATGTGGGCGTCGCCGGACTCCACGTCCGAATACCCGGCGTGCAGGTTCAGGTTACCTTGCGGCTTGTAGAAGGTGACCGCCGGCAGCTTGCCGGCCAGCGCGTCGGCGATGAATTTGTTCGAGATCGGGCTGTCGCCCAGGCCACCGTCGCGCAGGTGCTCGGCGCGGGCGGCGGTGCCCGGCGCGAACTGCTTGAAGTAGTTAAACGGCTGGTGGTGATACTGGAAGTTGGGCTTCTCGCCGCCGCCGCGCGCGTCCAGCGCGGCCTGCCACGCGCCGCCGTACCACGCCCAGCTGACCTTTTTGGCCGACAGCAGGTCGCCGATGGTGTCGTAGGTTTGTGGCGGCAGCGTGCCGGCGTCGTGAGGATCGGCCAGCAGCGGGTCGCCGTCGACGGCGGGACGGATGTAGCTCGGCTGGTAGGGCGGCGCCATGGTGTTGACCGCGTAGCCGTCCGGCGTGATCGCGCCGTTGTTGACGTAATGCGGATGGCCGTCCATCGCGGAGGCCGGGCTGTCCTTGGCGACGGACAGGCGGTAGCCCGTCGGGCCGTCGTCCAGCACGGCGATCTTTTTCTTGGCGGCGGTGTCCTTGGCGTTGAAGTATTCCGGCGTGCGGCCGGAGACCAGGAACTGGTGGTTCAGGTAGGAGCCGCCGAAGGCCGCCATGAAGAAGTTATCGCACAGCGTGTACTGCTCGGCGATCTTCCACAGGCCGAGGTTCTTGCTGGTTTCGCCGTAGTAGCCCATGACCATGCCGCCGGTATTGCCCCAGGCGGCGAAGCCGTCGTTCTTGCCCCCGTTGATCTGCATCTGGTTCTGGTAGAACAGGTGCCACAGGTCGCGCGTGATGACGGCTTCGGGCAGCGGCTTGCCTTCGGCGTCGACCAGCTTGAACGGGCCGTTCGGCAGGTTCTTGATGTCGTCTTCCTTGAGCGCGTACTTCTTGCCGCCGATATCCTGGGTATTGGGCACCATGCCGCCCCAGACCTTCGGCAGCGCCGGCAGCACCGAGCCGTCGAAGTCGCGCTGAAGGCAGGCGGCGGGCGGCACGGCCGACAGTGGCGCGGCGGTACCCGGGAAGTTGGCGAACAGGTTGTTGAAGCTGCGGTTTTCCAGGTAGATGATGACCACGTTCTTGACGCTGGCCTTGAGCTTGGCGTCCAGCGAACCTTTGGCCGGCTGCTTGGCCGGCGCGGCGGTGGCCAGCGCGGGCAGGGAAGCGGCCATGCCGGTTGCGGCGGCGGCCTGGAAGATGCGTCGGCGTGAGGGATTGGCGGGAACGTCCTGATCCTGCTGTGCTGCTACCTGAACTTGATCCTTCACACACGCCTCCTAGGCTAACCAAAAAGGACAATTGTGACAGTTTTGTGACGGGTTGTGTATATCAGGGAATGAGCAGTTTGTTATGGCAATGGCGGAAACCAGGCGCCTGAAAAGAAAAAGCCGTTGATTCTTGAGAAGAATCAACGGCTTATCGAATCTGGTTGCGGGGACAGGATTTGAACCTGTGACCTTCGGGTTATGAGCCCGACGAGCTGCCAGACTGCTCCACCCCGCGTCTGAGGCCCGAATTATACACAGCCCTTTTGCATTCCGCAAGGGTCAAAATAAGAGCCACTTATATTTCGATAATTTTTTTAAGTGGTCCTTATGTTTATCGCATTCTACGCGGCCGCCAGGCGCCACAGCGACGTCACCTCGGCGGCACGGGCGGCGTGCAGGGGATCGGTGGTGTCGGCGGCGCGCGGGTGGGTCGGGCGGACGTCGTGGCGGTCGACGACCTTCAGGCCGGCAGCGGTTATCCATGCCATCAGTTCCTCGCGCGGGCGCAGGCCCAGGTGCTCGGCCAGGTCGGACAGGATCAGCCAGCCTTCGCCGCCCGGCGTCAGGTGCGCCGCCAGGCCGGCCAGGAAGCCGCGCAGCATGCGGCTGTCCGGATCGTAGACCGCGTATTCGATCGGCGAGCTCGGACGCGCCGGCACCCACGGCGGATTACACACCACCAGCGGCGCCCGGCCTTCGGGGAACAGGTCGGCTTCCAGCAGCTCGACCTGGCCGTCCAGGCCCAGCCGCGCCAGGTTTTCCCGCGCGCAGCTCAGCGCGCGCTGGTCCTGGTCGGTGGCGATGATGCGCGCCACGCCGCGCTTGGCCAGCACCGCCGACAGCACGCCGGTACCGGCGCCGATGTCGTATGCCAGCTTGACGCCGGCCGGCAGCGGCGTATTCGCCACCAGTTCCACGTATTCTCCGCGCACCGGCGAGAACACGCCGTAATGCGGATGGATGCGCGCATCCAGCGCCGGAATCTCGACCCCGGTGCGGCGCCATTCATGCGCGCCGATCAGGCCAAGCAGCTCGCGCAGCGAGGCGACGAAGGGCTCCTCGAAGCGGCCGTAGGCTTCGTTGCAGGCCAGTTGCACGTCCGGCGCGCGGCGCAGGGGGATGGTGTAGCCGGCGTCGAACGGAATCAGCAGCATGGCCAGCGTGCGGGCGCGCTGCGATTGCGCCTGGCGGTGCAGGTGGAACGCTTCGGTCGGCGTGGCGGGTGTCTTGGCCGGCTTGGCTTTCTTGGCCGGCTTGCTTTTGTGGTCGGCGCGGCGCGCCAGGGCCTGCAGCAGCTGGCGGGCGTTCTGGAAGTCGCCGCGCCACAGCAGGGCGGTACCTTCGCAGGCCAGGCGGTAGGCCACGTCCGCGTTGGTGCGGTCGTCGGCGATCATCACCCGTTTCGGCGGCGGCATGCCGGCTTCGGAGCGCCAGCGGGCGCTGTGCTGCACGCCGTTTTCCTCCCAGTGGATCTGTTGCTGCGTCGGGGAGGCGGTGGTTTGTGCGGGCATGTCGGGGCAATCGGTAGGAAGAATAAGCGGCAAAAACACCGGCGACGGGACTCATCCCTGCCGGTGTTCTTGTAATGAGGTGCTTATTATACTTGGCGGTCAGGCTGTGGCGGCTTTGGCGTCCGGCGTGGCGTCGCTGGCGGCGGGCGCGGCGACCGGATCGGCGGCCTGCGCGCCGTAGGCGTCGGCGGCCGACTTGGCCTTGTCGGCGCTGGACGGGGCGCTGTAGGTATTGGTGTCCTTGCTGTCGACCAGGTTGAGCAGGCGCAGCGACAGGTTGCGCAGCGTGTTGCGGTCGATGCCGTTGCTGGTCTGGCTGTTCTTGTCGTCGCCGGTCGACAGCGCGGTCTGCAGGTCGCGGCCGATCAGTTTGAACAGGTCGGCCAGGGTGCCGGGGAAGTCGATATTCGGTACCTGCACGGTCGGCAGGTTGTCGCTGCCGGCGCTGTTGGAGGCCACCGGCTTGTTGCCGGCGGCCTGGGTGTCCGGCTGCTGGGCCGCGCCGGAGGACTGGCTGGCGCCGGCGGTCAGGTCGTAGTTGTACTGGACTTCCACCTCGAAGTCGAACTTGCGGCCGTCGGCCGTGGTGATCGTGCCCTTGCCGATGAAGTGCGAGCTGTCGCTCAGCTGGAAGGCGGCGGCGTCGCTGCTGCCGTTCGGGCCGGAACTGTGCTGGACCGCCACGCCGAAGCTCGATTCGGTTTCAAGGCTGGCCGAGTCGAAATCGATGACCGCGCCCTTGGCGGCGTCGCCGAACAGCGAGTTGGTGAAGCTGCTGACGAAATTCTGGGCGAAATCGACGGTGGCATTGCCTACCGACGCCACGTGCTTTTGCAGGTCGAGGCCGTCGCTGGACAGCGAAGTCGGCGCAGAGTCCGTGCTCTTGGCCAGCTTGCCGGCGCTCGTGGCGCTGCTCTTGCTATCGCCGTATGGATTGGCGGCGTGAGTGGACGCCGGCAAGGAGCGGGCGCCAAGGGCGGGGATGGTAGACATGGCAAATTCCGTTTGATATTACTTCTATAACGGTATGCCCGCCGATTTCTTGAGGGCCGCGTGCAGATTTAATGATGGTGGGTCCAGCCTTCCGGCGCCGCCAGGTAGGAGGCGACGGCTTCTTTCTGGCCGATGGCGTGGTGTTTGACCTCGCCGCACTGGCAAATTCCCAGGTAAGGCTGGATGTGGGAGCAGGCCGATACTTTCTGCAGGCGGACTTGGACGGCCTTGGCGCATTTGGCGCATTTGAAGGTCAGGGTGCGTGGTGCTTTTAACATGATTGCGCTTTACGGGTGACGGCAAAGGCGGGATTTTATCACTCAGGCGTAGATGTCGAGCTTGGGCGGCACCAGCGGTTCCTGGCCATAGGTCCGCTGGACTTTGGACGTGGCCTGCTCGACCTGCTGCGTCGCCAGTTCGGCACGGGCCTGCAATTCCAGTTGCGCCGCCTGCGCCGCGACGGCGCGGTCGGCGCCGGACGGATCGGCCGGCGCCAGCGCTGCGGCCTGGATGGTGCGGGCGCGCTCGATGGTCTCTTGCGGCGTGCGCCCGGGCGAGGTGTCGATATGGACTTCGCCGCCGATGGCGTAGTCGACGCCGTTCGGCCGGCGCTGGTAGGTGTAGGAGGCGCCCGAAGTGGCCAGTCCGCCCGCCGTCGCCAGGTGGGCCTGTTCGTGCTGGCGTACTTCGGTGTCGCGGGCCTTGAGCTGGGAAACCAGGGCCAGCGCCTCGGGCGTCAGGTTGGTGGCCGTGTCGCTGCCGGAGAAATTGGTGTTCGGCGAGGAGGCGGTCGACGCCGAGGCCGGCCCCGCCGGCGTGATGGACGACGGCACCTGCGCCGGCTGCTTTTCGCGGGCCGGTGGCAGGCTGGCGGAACTCGGTGATATGGCGCCGATGCTCATGATGTTTGGATGATAGCGCAATTTTTTATGGACGGCTTCGCGTCAACTGATTTGGCGCCGCCGCGTTGAAGGACTACCTAGGGATTAATCTTCCACACAAGAGGCAAGACCATGGACCAGAAACAGCAGCCGAGCAAGGAAACCGTACGACAGTGGTTGCAGACGCAGATAGAGGAACGGCGTCCTCCGCCGGACGCCAAGCAGATCCGGCGCGAGCTGGGTTGGGAGATGTTGAAGATGGAACGTCGCGACCAGGATCTCAGTCGCTGATGGTGGCGATCAGCGTGTGCAGCAGCTGGTTGACTTTGGCGCCCATCGCATCGGAGCCGTAGTCGCCGGCGGTGACCACCACCGTCAGGTCCAGCTCCGGCACGATGAAGATGCGCTGGCCGCCGTTGCCGAAGGCGGCGCTCCAGGCGGTGCGATGGCCGTGCCAGGCGGCCGTGCCGGTCCACCACTGATAGCCGTAATGCAGTTCGTCCGGCTGGTTGCCCGGACTCTTGAAACCCACGCTCAGGCGCGGCTTCAGCGACTCCGCCACCCATTCCTCGGCGACGATCTGCCTCCCGTTCCAGCGCCCCTGGTTCAGCATCAGCCGCCCCAGCTTGGCCATGTCGCGCGGACGCATGCGCAGTCCGGCAAACGGCATCGGCCTGCCGCGCAGGTCGGTCACCCATTCCCAGCGCGCGATGCCCAGCGGTTCGAACAGCTCGGTCCTGGCGACGTCGACCCACGACAGGCCGCTGACGCGCGCGACGATGTCGGCCAGGATGTTGGTGCCGCCGCCGTTGTAGTTCCAGACGGTGCCGGGCGGCGCGACGATCGGCTGCTCCAGCACATAGCGCACGCGGTCGGATTTCCAGAACAAGCGCAGCTCGTTGTTGGGTTGCGCGCCTTCTTCCCATTTCCAGCCGCCGCTCATCGTCAGCAGGTGCTCCACGTTGATGGCGCTCAGCTGCGGTGAGCGCAGGTCCTGGTCTTCGGGGTAGTAGTCCAGCACCGGCGTGGAGAGCGAGGCGATTTTGCCGCGCTGTTTTTCGATGCCGACCAGCAGGCTGATGACGCTCTTGCCGATCGAGCGCGTGTCGTGCAAGGTGTTGGGTCCGAACTCCACGGTTGCCGCGAACGGCGGCCAGACGCCCAGTCCCCGTTGCAGCGAACGGTCCTTGCCGCTGCGGTACATCTCCGCCACCAGCTTGCCGTGGCGTTCGATGACGATGCTGTGAATATTGTCCCGGCCCCGATCCAGCGCGGTCAGCGTGACGCACAGCGCGTTGGCGTCGAAGCCCGACGCGCCGGGCACCGACAGTTCCCAGCCATCGGTCTGCAACGTCGGGGCGTAACAGGCCGCCTCGCAGACCGCCGGCAGAGCGATCGACAGACAGCAGCACAGACGAAGCAGCAAATTCATGGATGGCCTTGAATTATCAATAAAGCACTATTCTACTGCACGGTGACTGAACTTTTGCCGCCCGCGGACGGTTGTACCAATATTTTTGTGGAAATACGCTCAGTCATTTCCTGCACGTGCGAGATCACGCCGACCTTGCGGCCCATCGCCTGCAGCCCGTCCAGCGCATCCATGGCGACGCGCAGCGTCTCGGCGTCCAGGCTGCCGAAGCCTTCGTCGATGAACAGCGACTCGACGCGCACGCGGTTCGACGACAGCGACGCCAGTCCCAGCGCCAGCGCCAGCGAGACCAGGAACGATTCGCCGCCGGACAGCGAATGCACCGAACGCATTTCGCCGCCCATGTCCTGGTCGCGCACCAGCAGCGCGAGGGACGGGGCGGCGGCATTCTGGATGCGCTCCAGCTGGTAGCGGCGCGCCAGATGGTTCAGGTGCGCGTTGGCATAACCGAGCAGCACGTCCAGCGTGAACTGCTGCGCGTAGTTGCGGAACTTCTTGCCGTCGGCCGAGCCTATCAGCTCATTCATGCGCGACCAGCGCTGTTCGATCGCTTCCTGTTGCGCGATGTCGGCCAACATCGCTTGCGATTGCCGGCGCTTGGCGTCGTCCTGCGCCAGCGCGAGCTGCAGGGCGGCGGCACTGTCGTGGGCGGTCTTGCGTTCGGCCGCCAGCTGGTTGAGCGCATCGGCCAGCGCGGCGATGGGGTTTTGTTCGGCGTCCAACTGCGGGGCCGGCGGTGCGGAGAGCTGGTGCTGTTCGCGCTGGCGCTGACGCTCTTTGAGGATGGTGGCGGCGTTGTCGGCGTTGCGCTCTATGGCCTGCAATGCGGTGCGTTCGGCTTCGATGTCGGCGGTCGTATGCGACAGCAGTTCGTGCAGATGGGCGAGGTCGCGCAGGTCGGCATCTGGCTGGCGCTGCTGGAATGCGTCGAGCCAGTCGGACAGTCTGGCCGCAGCGGCAGCAGCGCCCGCATGCAGCGTCGTCAGGCGGTTGGCGGCTTGCGCCAACGCTTCGTCGGCGCGGGCACGGGCCTGCGCCGCTTGCTGCGCGGCCGTTTGCAGATCGGCCAGCTGCGACTTCGCGGCATCGATGGCGGCGTTGAGCGCGGCTTCGACGTCGCGCACTTCCTTGCCGCCCCAAAGCGCCATGCGCTGCTGCTGCATGTCCTTGAGTGCATCGTCGGCGGTTTTATAGGCGCCGCGAGCGGCCAGGGCATCCTGCCCGGCCTTGGCCTGCGCGTCTTTCAGCGCCTTCAATTCGATGTCGAGGTTGGCGAGGATAACGGCGCGTTCGTCGTGCGCGGCGCGTTGGCCCAGCCATTGTTTGCTCTCGGCCCGGCGCGCCTCATGGAATCGGGCGGGGCCGGCTTTCCATTCGTCCTTCCAGTCTTCGCTGGGCAGGTCGCTCCCGCTGAAGGCCGCGTCCAGGTCGGACAGCAAACCGCTTAGTGTGAGCGCCACCTCGATGCGCTGTTCGTCCAGGGCCTTGTGCTCGGTGTTCGCGAGCGCCAGCGCGGTCTGTGCGTTCGACGCCACGCCTTGCAGGCGCGCGTGTTCCGTCGCCGCCGTGTCGCAGGCGGCTTGCGCCTGGTCGCGGGCAATGCGGGCTGCGTGCAGCGCGTGCTCTTGCCGTTCGATGGCTTGCAGTTCGTCGCGCACCAGTTCAAGTTGCGCGACAAACCAGCCGGTACGCTCAGGCTCGGGCGGCAACGCCGTCGTCGACATTGCGTGGGCCTGCCACGCGGCGGCGACGCGCTCCAGCGCCTGTCCCACGGTGCGGCTCTCGGCGGCCAGCGCGTTCAGCTGCTCCAGGCAGGCTTGTTTGGTCGCCCGCTGGGCCGCCTGCTGGTTGACATTGGCCTCCATCCGCCGGCGGCAGCGTGTGACTTCCGCCTGCAGTTCGGCCAGCATCGCGTGCAGGCCGCCGTCGTCGTGCCGGTATGGATGCTCGTGCGCGCCGCACACGGGGCAGGGCGTATCGTCCTCCAGCGCCGCGCGCAGCGTTTCGACCGTCTCGCCGCATGCGGCTTCCGCCAGTTTCAGTGAGCGTTCAGCCTGGGAGAACGTGGCGAGGATGGCGACGCCTTCCTGTTCCGCCGTCGTGAGCTGAACCTCGGCCGCCGCCATCGCCTCGCGCAGCTGTGCGGACTGCGATTCGATGTGCGCGCTGCGCGTCTGCCGCGCGTCCAGCTCGATCCAGATTTTTTCCGCGCCGGCCAGCAGGTCGCGGCGCTGTTCCATGTTGTGGCGCGATGCCTGCAATTGCTCGGTGGAGAACGCGGCCAGCGCGCGCACTGCTTCCTGGCGCTGCGCTTCCAGCGTCTGCAGGGTGGCGGCCGAAACCGCCAGTTTGGCGCCGGCCTCGGTCGCGTCGTCATGATGCGCCTTGGCGTTGCGCTGCATGCGGGCCAGCGCGGCGGCCAGCTTCTCTGCCTGCGATGTGGCTTGGCCGGCCTGCGCGAACAGCACATCCCAGCGCTCCCACGACTGCGCCAGCGTTTGCCATTGCTTGTGCTGCGCAAGCCAGGCGAGTCCGGCGTCGTGCTGCGCCGACAGGCGGTCGCGTTCATCCTGGCGGGATTGCAGCGCGGCCTGCGCGGCGGTGTCGGCATGATCGGCCGCTTCGCCGGCTGCCGCCGCCTGGCGCCAGGCCGGCAGCATCGCTTCGATGCGGGCATCCAGCGCCTTGGCGCGGTCCAGCTGCGGCGCTGCGGCGCGTTGTGCCGTTTCGGCTTCCTGCAGCCGCGCGGCGGCCTGAGTCTGCGCCGCGGCGGCGTGCTCCAATGCCTGCGCCGCTGTTGCCGCATCCCGGGTGCCGGCGTCGATGGCGCCTTGCGTGTCGGCGATCTCGGCGTCGATGCGGCGGCTATCGTCAGCCAGCGGGCGCGCCGGCTGCACGGCGGCGATGCGGGCCAGCGCCGCGCGCCGTGGCGCGGCCTCATCGACATCGGCGATAGCCGTCTGGCTGGCTTGTTGCGCAAGCTGCTCGTCTTCCGCCAGTTGGCCGGCCTGCTTGTGCCAGCGCAGTTCGTGTTCCAGCTCCGTCTTGCGCTGATCCAGCGCCTGCAGCGCCGCAGTGGCGGCGGCGCCTTGCGCCTCCAGTTCGGTGCGCTCGTCGGTGCTCATCGGTTTCTGGTCGGCCAGCCGCACGTTGAGCCGCAGCAGGGCAGCCTGTTCCAGCTTGGCGCGCTCGAACGCGCGCATCGAAATCTCGGTGTAGACGGTGCTGCCGGTCAGCGTTTCCAGCAGTTCGCCGCGCTCGTTGTCCTCGGACTTGAGGAAGGCCGAGAATTCATTCTGCGCCAGCAGCACCGCGCGCGTGAACTGTTCGAACGACAAGCCGATGCGTTTTTCGATTTCCGCTTTTACTTCGGTCTTGGTGCCGCCGATCGGCTGCAGCGCGGGCAGCAGGTGCAGCGTCATGGCGGTGGGCTGCAGCGCGCCTTCGGCCTTGGTGCGCGAGCGCCGCACGCTCCAGCGCGCGCGGTAGGAGGCGCCGTCGTTGCCGACGAAGTCCACTTCGGCATGGCCTTCCGCCGTGCCCCGGCGCAGCAGCGTGCGGGTGTCCTGCGTCGACACGGTTTCCGCGCCGACGTCGGTCAGCATGCTGCGGCCTGCGACCTTCAACAGACGCGGCGTGGCATCGTACAAGGCCAGGCACAGCGCGTCGAGCAAGGTGCTCTTGCCGGCGCCGGTCGGGCCGCTGATGGCGAACAGGCCGGTCGATGCCAGCGGCTCCTGCTCGAAGTCCACACTGAATTCGCCCGCCAGCGAGGCCAGGTTCTTGCCGCCGATTTTCAGGATTCTCATGGCAGCCTCGGTGACAGCATGAGCTCCGCGAACGCGCTCAGTTGATCGGGCGGCGCGTCGTTGTCGAAACGCTGCCGGTAGAGCTGGCGGAAAATGTCGTCCGGCTTGAGCTGCTCCAGCTGGTCCAGCGTCATCACGTCGTCGTCGATGGACGAGCCGCGCGCCGCGCTGGACGTTTCGATCTTGGCCAGCCGCACCGGCTTGCCGTCCAGCGCCGCCTCGATGCGCGAACGCAGGCCTGGTTCCGGCGCATCGAGCAGCACGCGCACTTCCAGGAAGGGCTGGCGCTCCGGCGGCGCTTCGTCGACGGCCAGCGCCGCCAGTTCTTCCAGCACCTGCGGCAGCAATGCCGGCTTGGCAGGAATCCGCAGCAGCTCGACCGCGCGCGGCACCGGCAGTGGCACGATCTCGCGCACGGCGGCGCCGTCGATATCGATGCGCAGGACCTGGTGCTGGTAGCCCACCTCGGCGAACGACAGCGGAATCGGGCTGCCGCAGTAGCGGATGTGCTGCTGCTTGCCGACGCTTTGCGCCAGGTGCAAATGGCCCAGCGCCGCGTAGACGATGGCCGGATCGAAGATCCCGGCCGGCAGCATCTCGGTGCCGCCGATGACGATGCGGCGCTCGGAATCGTTGGACATCTGGCCGTCGACCATATGACAGTGGCCCATGGCCAGTATCGCCTGGCCGTCCTGGCGCCTGGCCAGCGCCAGTTCCAGCGCCTGGCGGTAGAGCAGGGCGATGCCGGCCACATAAGGATCGGCGGCGGTATCCTCGATGCGCGGCACGTCGCCGGGACGCAGGAAGGGCACGGCCAGGCACCAGGCCTCGACCGCGCCGCTGCGGCCGGTCAGCGGCAGCACCAGCTGTTCCAGGTCGATATCGCCGTCGGCGTCGCGCTGCACGGTGCCAACCACGCGCGTGCCGTGCGCTTCCAGCAGCGGTCCCGGCGCCTCCAGCCGGCTCGGCGAATCGTGGTTGCCGGCGATGACGATCAGGTTCAGGTGCGGCACCCGCTCCCTGGCCTGCTGCAGGAAACGGTACAGCTGCTTTTGCGACGCGGACGACGGATTGGCGTTGTCGAAGATGTCACCGGCGATCAGCAGCGCGTCCGCCTGTTCGGCGACGAGCGTGTCCAGCAGCCAGTCGAGGAAGCGCTGGTGCTCGTAATGACGCTCGAAATTATGCAGGGATTGGCCAAGATGCCAGTCGGAGGTGTGCAGCAGACGCATGAAAATGTGTAATCAAAACAGCCGGGAAGCGCACAATATAGCGCAAGACGGGTCCGGATGAGTTGATAAAGATGGACTACCCGCCATCTATGCCGCATTGGTGGCCGGCGGCGGCATCACCGCGCCGGCGCGATAGGTGTTGCGGCCGGCCTGTTTGGCCTCGTACAGCAGCATGTCGGCGCGGTTCAGCAGCTCGGCCGGCGACACTTCCTCGTCGCGGTAGTAGGTCAGGCCGATGCTGGCCGACACCGATACCACCTTGCCATCGAGGTCGAACGGCGCCTGCATCGCGCTGACGATCTTGGCGGCCAGCGCGGCCGCGTCGTCGACCCGCCCGATGCGCTCCATGATGATGGTGAACTCGTCGCCGCCGAGGCGGGCGATGGTGTCGCTGGCGCGCATGGTGTGCGTCAGCCGCGCCGAGAATGCCTTCAGCAGGGCGTCGCCGACGCTGTGGCCATAGGTGTCGTTGACCGGCTTGAAGCGGTCGATATCCATGTACATGACCGCCATCAGGCCGCCGTGTTCGCGGCTGGCGTTCATCGCATCGTGCAGTTTTTGCAGGAAGCCGGCGCGGTTGGTCAGGCCGGTCAGCGCGTCGACCTGCGACAGCTTGAGCAGGCGCTGTTTCTCGCGCTTTTGCGCCGTGACGTCCTGGCGCATGACGTGGAAACCGATCACGCTGAGGCCTTCCTCGTCCATCTGCGGGATGTAGACCACTTCGAAGGTGCGTTCGGTGATGCCGCTGATGTCGTCCTCCTCGAACGTCAGCGTCTCTCCGGCCAGCGCGCGCTTGACGTAGGGCTCCAGGAAGGCGTAGCGCTCGGCGCCCATGGTCTGCTCGACGGTCTTGCCCAGCACGGCGACGCCGGTGCGGTTGAATTCACGCTCGTAGGCCAGGTTGTGGAAGCGGTAGATTTCCTCGGAATCGATATACGCCACCATCGCCGGCAGCGTGTCGGCGATGGTGCGCAGGCGCGACTCGCTTTCGCGCAGCGCCATGACCGACTTGCGTACGTGGGTGATGTCGTCCACCGTGCCGACGTAGCCATAGACCTTGCCGTCGACCACCATGGCGGCGATCTTGAACGAGACCCAGATGATCATGCCGTCCGGGTGCACGCAGCGCACCGTATCCTGGTAGGGCACGCGGGTCTGCGCCATGTGGTTCAGCGCCGCCTTCAGCACCGCGCGGTCGTTGGGATGGATCGCGCGCATCCAGGAATCTCCCAGCGCTTCCTGGCGCGTCAGGCCGGTGATGAATTCGAAGGTGCGGTTGACATAGGTGCAGCGGCCGGCGGCGTCGGCGCGCATCAATCCCAGCGGCGAGGCGTCGTTGACGGCGGCCAGCTCCGCCTGGTTTTTGCGCATGGCCAGCTCGGCCTCCTTGCGCGGCGTGATGTCGCGCGTGGTCACGGCGACGCCGTCGTCGATGGCGACGATCTGGTGGTGCAGCCAGTGGTGGCCCGCCGCCGGCAGGAAGTCCGCCTCGAACTCCTCTTCCAGCGGCCGGCCGCTGGCCAGCACCTTCTTGAATTTCTCCACGAAGCCGTGGCTGTGCAGCGCCGGCAGCACCTCGAGCAGCCGCTTGCCCTTGAGCTCTTCGCTGGTGCTGCCCAGCAGGACGGCGCCGCGCTCGTTCAGGTCGGTGATGGTGAAATCGACGATTTCCTTGCCCGGGCCGCGCACGTGGCAGGCCTTGAACAGGTAGACCGCGTCCATGCTGGCGTCGGCCGCCGCGCGCAGCATGGTCTGCGCCTCGCTGATCATGCGGGTGCTGCGGCGTAGCCGGCGCGCCTGCTGCATCAGCAGGCCGCAAAACAGCAGCACCAGCAGCGAGGCCACCGTGACGGCGGCGTAGTACATGTCGCGGTGGTGTTCGAAGCGCGTCAACGCCGAGCGCACCGGATTGCCGACCACCGCCATCAGCAGGTAGCGCGGCATGTCGGTGTAGCCGTAGATGCGGTCGACGTTGTCGAAGGGCCGGGTCGGCACCAGCTCTTCCTGCGCGTGGCTGCCTTGCCGCACGGTGAAATCGATGGCGTCGCTGATGATGAGCTGCTCGTCGACGCGGGCGGTGGACATGCCGTTGTCGCGGCTGATCAGCATCACCGCGCCGCCGGGATCGACGTTCAGGCGGTCGTAGTCCTCGACGAAATTGGCCGGGTCCATCATCACCAGGATCACGCCGGCGAACGCGCCGTTGCGGTCGTTGAGCCGGCGCGAGATCTGGATCTGCCATTTCTTGGTCCGCGGTTCGACCACCGGCGTGGCCACCTGCGGCGTATCGGCCGGATTGTCGGCATGCTTGCGGAAGAACGGCTGGTCGGCCATGTTCGGCGGGAAGTAGGCGTTTCGGCTGTCGAGCAGGCGGCCGTCGGACCCCAGCAGCGCCAGCGGCAGCTCCAGCTTGGACGGCAGCAGCGAATCGAGCAGGCCGTTCTTGCGGGTGAACTCGGCCAGCCGCAGCGCGCCGCCGGTCTCCTCGAACTTGAGCTTGAACAGCTGGGTGGCGTGGTCGGTCTGGCGCAGCAGGTGGTTGGTGTGCTCGGCCAGCGTGCGCGCCAGCGACTGGCTGTGCAGGCCGGCCTCGTAGCGGGCGGTTTGCAGTTCCTGGCCGAGCTGGTAGTCCACCGCCGTCCACATCGTCGCCAGCAGCGCCAGCGCAAACACCGGCAGCAGTATCGCGCGATACAGTTTGCGTAATAAGACCAGCGTCGGGCGTGCGGAAGTGCGATTCATCTCTGGCTTGTTTTCCTTGCGAGGGGAGCATGAACGCCATGTGTGGATATTCTGCACGGAAATATCAGGTTTGTGGCCCGCCAGTCAAAAAAAATCGTCTTCCGTTCACAGGCAATGTTGATTTCTTTATTAGAATAGCGCTCATGACAGAATTGATAATCAGCCTGGCCGCCGCGCGGGCGTTGCATCTGGCGGCGCAGGGCATGCTGCAGCCGCGCCGCCGCAAGGCGCGCAAGGCCGACGTGTTGGAAACGATACGCCAGATGGGCGTGCTGCAGATCGATACCATTCATGTGGTTGCGCGCAGTCCCTACCTGGTGCTGTGGAGCCGGCTGGGCGATTATCCTCAGCCGTGGCTGGAACAGTCGCTGGCCGAAGGTGAATTATTTGAATACTGGGCGCACGAGGCCTGCTTCGTGCCGATCGAGGACTATGGCCTGTACCGCCACCGCATGCTCGATCCGGAGGCGATGGGCTGGAAGTATTCGGCCACTTGGATGAAGGAACGCCGCGCCGACGTCGACAAGGTGCTCGAGCATATCCGCGCCAACGGCCCGACCCGTTCGTCCGATTTCGAGCGCACCGACGGCGAAAGCGGCGGCTGGTGGAGCTGGAAGCCGGAAAAACGCTCGCTCGAGGTGCTGTTCACCACCGGCGCGCTGATGATCGCCGCGCGCCACAACTTCCAGCGCATCTACGACCTGGCCGAGCGTGTGCTGCCGCACTGGGACGACGGCCAGCTGCCGGCGCTGGACGACACGCGCCGCGCGCTGGTGCTGAAGGCGGTCAAGGCGCTGGGCTGCGCCCGCGCGCCGTGGATCAGCGACTACTTCCGCACCAGGCCGCCGCGCCTCGATCCGGAAAGCCTGGTCGAGGAGGGCGCCCTGCTGCGCGCCTGGGTCGACGACTGGGACGATCCGATCTACGTCCATCCCGATCACGCCGGGCTGCTGCAAGCCGCCGCCGCCGGCACGCTGGCGCCGACCCTGACCACTATCCTGTCGCCGTTCGATCCGGTGGTGTGGGACCGCCGCCGCGCGCAGGAGCTGTTCGATTTCGACTACCGGCTCGAATGCTATACGCCGGCCGAGAAGCGGCGCTACGGCTACTTCACGCTGCCGATACTGCGGCGCGGAGCGCTGGTCGGCCGGGTCGACGCCAAGGCGCACCGGCGCAACGGCATGTTTGAACTGAAGTCGCTGGTGCTGGAGCCTGGAGTGCGCGTGAGCGACCGCTTCGTGCGCGACGTCGCCGGCGCGCTGCAGCGGCTGGCCAACTGGCACGAGTGCTCGGAGGTGCGGATCGCGCAGGCCACGCCGGACAGCTTCGCGCCGCTGCTGCGGGCCGCGCTCAATAATGAAAATGACAAGGAAGCCGCATAATGACTTTGCCCACCGCGCCCGCCAGCCTGCTCGGCCCCGACGGCCAGCCGCGCTTCGGCCGCTACGCCGGACAGGTCGGCCGCATCGACTGGAGCGAACTGGCCGCGCCGTTCGCCCGCAGCCGCCTGTGGCGCCGCTTCCATCACAAGCGCTGGCACTACGTCGCGCTGTGCACCGAGCGGATCTTCTGCGCGGTCGCCATCGTCGACCTGGGCTGGACCAGCACCGCCTTCGCCTACGCCTTCGACCGCGACGACGGCGACATGCTGGCCAATTTCTCGCAGGACGGCTTGCCTGGTTTGTCGGCGCGGCTGGCCAACCACGCCGGCGAATCGAGTTTGTTCAGGACACGCAAGAGCCGCATCGCCATCGACAGCAACGGCGACGGCAGCTTCAACCTCGAACTGCGCTGCGAATACCTGGAGATCGACGCCAGCTTCGGCCCCGGCGCTTCGCCGCTGCTGCTGGCTTCCGGGCCGATCGCCCGCGGCTCGGTGCATGCGACGCAGAAGTCGTCCGGCCTGCCGCTGAGCGGCGAAGTGCGCACCTTCCGCGACGACTACGACCTGGCCGGCGGCGTGGCCAGCTTCGACTACTCGAACGGCCTGCTGGCGCGCAACACCGACTGGCGCTGGGCCTCGGCGCATAATCTGGAGATGGGTTTCAACCTGCAGGCCGGCTATTTCGGCGGCCACGAAAACGCGTTGTGGCTGGACGGCCAGGTGCATGCGCTGGCGCCGGCCCATTTCATCTATGATAAGAGCGACGCGCTGTCGCAATGGCACATCTTCACCGAGGACGACTTGCTGGAGCTGTACTTCACGCCCGAAGGCGCGCGCCGCGACAACAAGAACCTGGTGGTGGCGGCCAGCAAGTACCTGCAGCCCATCGGCACCTTCACCGGCTGGGTGCGCAGCGCGCCGGACCAGCCCAAGCGCGTGGTCACGCAGATGATGGGCGTGACCGAGGACCATACCTCACGTTGGTAGACTGCCGGAGGCGCCAGCCATGAGCATCAGGAATCTCGACCGTTTGTTCCAACCCGCTTCGGTGGCGGTGATCGGCGCGTCCGATAATCCGCAGCGCATCGGCACCAAAGTACTGGCCAACCTGGTGGATGCCGGCTTCGGCACGGTCTGGCCGGTCAATCCCAAGCACCAGTCGCTGCACGGCATGCCTTGCTACGCCAGGGTGGCGGCGCTGCCGTCGGCACCCGACCTGGCGATCCTGTGCACGCCGCCGGCCACCATTCCCGGCCTGATCGCCGAACTGGGCGCGCGCGGCACCAGGGCCGCCATCGTCATGACGGCGGGGCTGGACCAGATCAAGGCCGGCAGCCGCACCATCGAGCAGGCCATGCTGGACGCGGCCAGGCCGCACCTGCTGCGCATCCTCGGTCCCGGCAGCGTGGGCCTGCAATCGCCGGCGCTGGGGCTCAACGCCAGCTTCACCCACATCGCCGCCGACAGCGGCAAGCTGGCCTTCGTATCGCAATCGGGCGCGCTGGGCACGGCGGTGCTGGACTGGGCCAGCCTGCGCGGCATCGGCTTCTCGCGCTTTGTCGCCATGGGCGATGGCGCCGACGTCGATTTCGGCGACCTGCTCGACTACCTGGCGGCCGACGCCGGCACCGAGGCGATCCTGCTGTGCATCGAGCATGTCAGCTGCGCGCGCAAGTTCATGTCGGCCGGCCGGCTGGCGGCGCGCGGCAAGCCGGTGATCGTGCTGAAAGTGGGGCGCGACGCCGCGCCCGGCGCCGACCTGGTGTTCGACGCCGCGATCCGCCGCGCCGGCATGCTGCGCGTGTATTCCACCGAGGATTTGTTCGACGCGGTCGAAACGCTGGCGCGCCAGCGGCCGCAGCGCGGCGAGCGGCTGGCGGTGCTGACCAATGGCGGCGGCCTGGGACTGATCGCCGCCGATGCGCTGGCATGCGGCGGCGCGCAACTGGCGCCGTTGTCGGACGACACCCTCAAGCGCCTGAAGCTGGCCGAGGCGCCGCAGGCCAATCCGGCCGACCTGCTGGCCGACGTGCCGGTCGAGCGCTACACCGGCGCGGTCGAGGCGCTGCTGCGCGAAACGCAGGCCGACGCGCTGCTGTTCCTGCACGCGCCCACCGCCATGGTGTCGAGCACTTTGATCGCCGAGGCGGTGGCGCCGCTGATGCTGGCGGCGCGCAAGAACGTGCTGTCCTGCTGGCTGGGCGGGCGCTCGGTGGCCGCCGCGCGCAAGATCTTCGCCGATGCCGGCCTGGCCACCTACGACACGCCGGAAAAGGCGGTGCACGGCTTCCTGCAGATCGCCCAGTACCGCCGCAACCAGGAGCTGCTGATGGAGGTGCCGGCCGCGTCGGCCGCCACCGGCGCGCCCGAACGCGCGGCGGCGCAGGCGCTGGTGGCGTCGCAACTGGCGGCCGGCCGCAGCGAGTTGTCCGACAACGATGCGCGCGCTCTGCTGTCGGCGTACGGCATCGCGCTGGCCACGCCGCAACAGGCCGCGCTGGCCGGCCAGACGCTGGCGGTGGCGCGCATCCAGATCGTCGCCGATCCGGTGTTCGGGCCGGCGGTATTTTTCGGCCAGGGCGGCATCGCGGCGGAAGTGGCGGCCGACCGCGCCGCCGGACTGCCGCCGCTGAACATGGTGCTGGCGCGCGACATGGTCGGCCGCACGCGCGTGGCGCGCCTGCTGGCGCAGGGCCAGACCGCGGCCGACGCCGAGGCGCTGTGCCGCACGCTGGTGCAGGTGGCCGACATGGTGGCCGACCTGCCGCAACTGGCGGAACTGGACCTGAATCCCTTGCTGGCGCTGGGCGGCGGCGTGGTGGCGCTGGCCGCGCGGGTGCGCCTGGCGCCGGCGCGCGCGGAGAAGACGCTGGCGATCCGCCCGTATCCGCAGGCGCTGGAACAGCCGCTGGACTGGCGCGGCAGCCGCATCCTGCTGCGGCCGATCCGGCCCGAGGACGCGCCGCAGCACCAGGTGTTCTTCAACGCGCTCGATCCGGACGACGTGCGGCTGCGCTTTTTCTCGGCGATGCGCGAGCTGCCGCCGGCCCAGCTGGCGCGGCTGACGCAGATCGACTACGACCGCGCGATGGCCTTCATCGCCACCCGCACCGGCGCCGACAACAAGCCGGAAACGCTGGGCGTGGTGCGCGCCATCGCCGACGCCGACAACCAGTCGGCCGAATTCGCCATCATCGTGCGCTCCGACCTGAAAGGGCAGGGGCTGGGCTATATTTTGTTCCAGAAGCTGGTCGATTACTTCCGCAGCCAGGGCACTGCAGAGATCGTTGGCGACGCCTTGTCGGAGAACCTGGGCGTGCAAAAACTGGTGCGCGATTTCGGCGGCGTGGTTTTACCGCATCCTGAAGCGGGAATGGTGCGGCTCCAATTGCCTTTACGATAGCATTCCTGCCGAGCTTGATATATATTGGGCATGTCGGCTATACACAAATCATATAAGCGCAGGCCAAGTTTGTTTTAGGTCAAAGCGCACCTGTCGGGTTTATTTACACTTTCACTTCCGCTTGTGCCGCCCAATCAGGGGATGTGCGTAACTTCAGCTTTGGGAGTCAGAATGTTAACCGCCACATATACACTGGTAGCACTGTCGGTCGAGCACTCGAGTGTTCGCCTCAGTCTGCAGTCTTTTCAAAAATATGTGCGTTCGACATTGATGCATCAGAACAGCATCTCTTTGTCGCAACTGGAGTATGCCTGCGAGAATTTGAACACGCTGTACCAGGCCTGCCATTGGCGCAAGACCGAGATGTACCTGATCCCCGCGCTGCGCGAGGCGACCGAGCGCGCCGATCATTTGCTGGACGAACTGAACCGGCTGAACCAGTCGGCGCTGGCGGCCATCCGCACGCTGCAGGAAAAACTGGGCACGCTGGCCGACGTGCGCGACGAGCACGTCAACCAGATTTGCGAAAGCATCGAAACGTTTTGCACTTCGCTGCTGAAGCGGCTGGAGAAGGAAGAGCAGGAACTGTTTTCCATCGCCCGCAGCGCGATCGCCGGCGAAACCTGGTTCTCGATCGCCAATCAGTTGATGATGCATGACAAGCACCTGGAAGAAATGAAGCGCACCGGCGTACCGCCGGCCGAGGCCGCCAAACCGAAGGCCAGGGTGGCCGCCGTGCGCACGCTGTCCAGCGGCTTGCGCACCGATAAGGATGGCCAGATCAGTATTCCTGGCCTGCAAGTATTGCCGACTATAAGCCTGGAGCCCAGCCCGGACCATCTCCGGCCACAGCCGGTTACCGCCAAATAGCACACGCTTCGGGCAAATTCCCATTGCTTTGCTATGATGGTGGTTTTAGCCATTTCATAGCGCACCATGTTCGAATTCATCTTCAAGCGCACTAACGACCAGACGGCCGATCCGCAGGCTGACGGCGCAGCATCCGGGCAGGGCGCCGGCGAGGCCGCGTCCGCCGCATCGGCGAGCCGCCGCGACGAGCAGGCGCAGCTTGCCGCCACGCTGGCCGGTGACGAGGCTGCGGCCGTGGAGTTGATCCTGCACAGCGAATTCGCCGGCGTGCGGCTGGCGGCGGCCGAACATGTGCGGTCGCAGCAATTCCTCGAGCAGGTGCAGCAGGCGATGCGCAATACCGACCGCCGCGTCGCCAAGCTGATGCAGGGCCGGCTGGAAGCGATCCGCTATCAGCAGGCCGAGCAGCAGAAGGCGCAGGCCTGCCTGGATCTGGCGAATAAATTGTTGCAGGACGAAAAGTTGACACCGAATCAGGTGGCCGAGCTGGACCGGCAGTGGAAGATCACCGCGCCGGTGCCGTCGCTGGCCGAGCCGTACGCCGTCGCGCGCGCCGCGCTGGCCGCCCGGCTGGAGGCGCAGGTCAATCTGCAGCGGACCATTATCGATGCGATGGCCGCGGTGCGCCAGTTGCCGTCGGCCGGACTGCCGCAGGACGAGGCCCTGCAGGCGCTGGAACTTCACACCGTCGCCCTGGCGGACTACCAGGCCGCGCCCGAACACAATGCGCTGCCCAAGCATCTGCTGAGCGACTACGCGCAGGCGGTCGAGCAAAGCCGTGCAGCCCTGGTGGCGCCGGTGCAGCGCGCCGCCGCGCCGGAAGCCCCGGCAGCGCCGGAGGCCGCCGACGGTGCCGCCGCTGCTTCTCCCGCAGCCGCCAATACGCCACCGGCCGCGCGCGAGCCGAAAAAGGATAACCCGCGCAATCCGGCCAAGGCCGCCGCGCCGAAGGAAACCGACAAGAAGTTCCTGGAAGCGCTGGATGCGATGGAAGCCGCGCTGGAGCAGGGCCATCTGCACGCCGCCGCCGACCACGACAAATGGCTCAAGGAGCACAAGACCCGCCTGTCGCCGGCCCAGACCGACCGCCTGAACCACGTCCGCGCCGAGCTCAAACGCCTGGGCGACTGGGCGCGCTGGGGCGGCAACGTCTCGCGCGAGGAACTGGTCAAGGCGGTGGAAGACCTGCCGGCGCTGGGCCTGGCGATGAGCGAACTGGCCAAGAAGGTCGGCAGCATGCGCGACCGCTGGAAGGCGCTGGACGCCGTCTCCGGCCACGCGCCCAAGAGCTTGTGGGAGCGTTTCGACAACGCCTGCACCACCGCCTACGCGCCGGCCGCCGCCCACTTCAAGCAGCTGGCCGAGGAACGCCACGCCAACGCTGCCAAGGCCCAGGCGCTGATCGATGAGACCCGCGCCATGGCCGCCAGCGCCGCCGGCGAAGGCGCCGACCTGAAGAATGTCGCCGCCGCCGGCCAGCGCCTGCGCCAGGTGTGGGGCCGCCTCGGCACCATCGACCGCAAGGAAAAACGCAAGCTCGACCAGGCCTTCGACAAGGCGCTGGCGCAGATGCTGGCGCCGTTGGCCGAACAGCGCAAGGTCGAGACCGCCAAGCGCGAACAGCTGATCGCCGAAGCGGAGCAGATGCAGGCCACGGACCGCCACACGCTGGACAACCTGCGCCGCCTGCAGGAACGCTGGCAGGAACAGGCCAAGGCGCTGCCGCTGGAACGCAAGGCCGAGCAGGCGCTGTGGCAGCGTTTCCGCGCGGCCTGCGACGCGATCTTCGCCAAGCGCAAGGAGACGGCGCACGCCGCCGATCACGAGCGCAAGGCGCACCTGCATGCGCGCGAGGCGATTTGCAAGGAACTGGAAAGCGCCACCTTCACCGGCGACGACAAGGCGCAACTGGCGGCCATCGCCAAGGCGCTGCGCGACGCCGCCTCGGCCTGGAGCGGGACCGGCAGCGTGCCGCGTTCGGCGGAAGCCCGCATCACCCAGCGTTACCAGGCCGCCGTGACGTCGGTGCAGGGCCAGGCAGACGCCATCAAGCGTCGCGCCGGCGCCGCCCAGGCCAACGCGCTGCGCGACAAGCTGCGGCTGTGCCAGGCGCTGGAAAGCGCCATCGGCGCGGGCGAGACCGCCATCGACGGCGCCGACTGGCAAGCACGCTGGGCCGCGTTGCCGCCGCTGGCCGCCGATTACGAACGCGCGCTGCATGGCCGGCTCAGCGCCGCCCTGGGCGCGCTGGATGGCAAGCTTGGCGCCTATGCCGAGCAACTGGAGCGCAACCGCGCCAAGCTGCTGGACGAAGTGCTGCGGCTGGAGATCGTGGCCGGCGTCGACAGCGGCGCCGAATTCGCGCGCGAACGCCTGAAGATGCAGGTCGAGGTGCTGCAATCGTCGCTGAAATCCGGACAGAAACCGCAGAGCGCCGGCGCCGCTTACCTGCAGCTGTGCGCCATGCCGGCGCTGGCCGACGATCGCACCGCCAGCCGCATCGAGCAGCTGTTCCGCCGCATCGGCGCCTCGGAGCGTGCATGACCGCGACCGGTAACCAGGTCCAGGTACGCATCCAGACCGAGGATTTCGACCTCTCCACCGAGTTGGCGCAACTGCGCGCCGCCAACCCCAAGATTGGCGCTATCGTGACGTTTGTCGGCACCGTGCGCGACCTGAACGACGGCGCCAGCGTGGCGGAGATGGAGCTGGAACACTATGCCGGCATGACCGAGCAGTCCATCCAGGCCATCATCGAGCAGGCCTCCCGGCGCTGGCCGCTGTTCGGCGCGCTGGTGATCCACCGGGTCGGGCCGCTCAAGCCGATGGAGCAGATCGTGCTGGTGGCGGTGACGTCGGCGCATCGCGGCGAGGCCTTCGCCGCCTGCGAATTCATCATCGACTACCTGAAGACCGAAGCGCCGTTCTGGAAAAAAGAGCAGACGCCGGACGGCGCGCGCTGGGTCGACGCCCGTGTCAGCGATGACGCGGCGCTGAAAAAATGGAGCACACCGAGCTGATTTGATGTAAGTCATGGATTTGTTGAATAAATAGGTGTCTCCTTGAAAACTGATCGCACATCCCTATGTATGCGATAAGTTAAATATATCGGAGCAATTCCATGCGGCAAGACAAACTCACCACCAAACTCCAGGAAGCCCTGTCGGACTCGCAGAGTCTGGCCGTGGGCAACGACAATCAATACATCGAACCGGTCCACCTGCTGACGGCGCTGCTGAACCAGAGCGACGGCAGCGCGCGTTCGCTGCTGCAGCGCGCCGGCGTCAACGTCGGCGGCCTGACCAAGGCGCTGGGCTCCTCGCTGGAGCGCCTGCCCAAGGTGTCCGGCACCGGCGGCGACGTGCAGGCCAGCCGCGAGCTGGTCTCGGTGCTGAACCTGGCGGACAGGGAAGCGCAGAAGCGCGTCGACCAGTTCATCTCCAGCGAGATGGTGCTGCTGGCGCTGACCGACGACAAATCGGACGCCGGCACGCTGGCGCGCGAGAACGGCCTGACCCGCAAGTCGCTGGAAGCGGCCATCGACACCGTGCGCGGCGGCGCCAAGGTTGATACGCAGGAGGCCGAAGGCCAGCGCGAGGCGCTGAAAAAATACACGCTGGACCTGACCGAGCGCGCCCGCGCCGGCAAGCTCGATCCGGTGATCGGCCGCGACGACGAGATCCGCCGCGCGATCCAGGTGCTGCAGCGCCGTACCAAGAACAATCCCGTGCTGATCGGCGAGCCCGGCGTCGGCAAGACCGCCATCGTCGAAGGCCTGGCGCAGCGCATCGTCAACAACGAGGTGCCCGATTCGCTCAAGGGCAAGCGCGTGCTGTCGCTGGACATGGCGGCGCTGGTGGCCGGCGCCAAGTACCGCGGCGAGTTCGAGGAACGGCTCAAAGCCGTGCTGAAGGAGCTGGCGATGGACGAGGGCCAGACCATCGTCTTCATCGACGAGATGCACACGATGGTCGGCGCCGGCAAGGCCGACGGCGCCATGGACGCGGGCAATATGCTCAAGCCTGCGCTGGCGCGCGGCGAGCTGCACTGCGTCGGCGCGACCACCCTGGACGAGTACCGCAAATACATCGAGAAGGATGCCGCGCTGGAGCGCCGCTTCCAGAAGATCCTGGTCGACGAGCCGTCGGTGGAAGCCACCATCGCCATCCTGCGCGGCTTGCAGGACAAGTATGAGCTGCACCACAAGGTCGCCATCTCTGACGCCGCCATCATCGCGGCGGCGGAACTGTCGCACCGCTACATCACCGACCGCTTCCTGCCCGACAAGGCGATCGACCTGATCGACGAGGCCGCGTCCAAGATCAAGATCGAGATCGACTCCAAGCCGGAGGTGATGGACAAGCTGGAACGCCGCCTGATCCAGCTGAAGATCGAGAAGGAAGCCGTCAAGAAGGAAAAGGACGAGGCCTCGCGCCGGCGCCAGGACCTGATCGACGAGGAGATCGTCAAGCTGGGGCGCGAACTGAACGACTACGAGGAAATCCTCAAGGCCGAGAAGGCGGTGGTGCAGGGCAGCACCCACATCAAGGAAGAGATCGACCGCATCAAGCTGCAGATGGAGCAGGCCACGCGCGAGAGCAACTGGCAGCGCGTGTCGGAACTGCAGTACGGCCGCCTGCCGGAGCTGGAAGCGCAGCTCAAGCAAGCCGAGAGCGTGAGCGCCAAGGAAGGCGAGGCGGCCAAGCCGAAACTGCTGCGCACCGAAGTCGGCGCCGAGGAGATCGCCGAGGTGGTGTCGCGCGCGACCGGCATTCCGGTGTCGCGCATGATGCAGGGCGAGCGCGACAAGCTGCTGCACATCGAAGAGAAGCTGCACGAGCGCGTGGTGGGGCAGGACGAGGCGATCGACGCCGTGTCCGACGCGATCCGCCGTTCGCGCGCCGGCTTGTCCGATCCGAACCGTCCGTATGGTTCCTTCATGTTCCTGGGGCCGACGGGCGTCGGCAAGACCGAGCTGTCGAAGGCGCTGGCCGGCTTCCTGTTCGACACCGAGGAATCGATGATACGCATCGACATGAGCGAATTCATGGAGAAGCACTCGGTGGCCCGCCTGATCGGCGCGCCGCCGGGTTACGTGGGCTACGACGAGGGCGGCTACCTGACCGAGGCCGTGCGCCGCAAGCCGTACAGCGTGATCCTGCTCGACGAGGTGGAGAAGGCGCATCCGGACGTGTTCAACGTGCTGCTGCAGGCGCTGGACGACGGCCGCATGACCGACGGCCAGGGGCGCACGGTGGACTTCAAGAATACCGTCATCATCATGACGTCCAACCTGGGCTCGCACAAGATCCAGGCGATGGAGGAATCCGACCCGGGCGTGGTGAAGCTGGCGGTGATGGCCGAGGTGCGCTCGCATTTCCGTCCGGAGTTCATCAACCGTATCGATGAAATCGTCGTGTTCCACGGCCTCGATGAGAAGAACATCGGCGCCATCGCCAAGATCCAGCTGGCGATCCTGGAGCAGCGCCTGGCCAAGATGGAGATGACCTTGACGATCACCGAGGCGGGGCTGCACAAGATCGCGGAAGCGGGCTACGATCCGGTGTACGGCGCGCGGCCGCTGAAGCGGGCGATCCAGCAGCAGATCGAAAATCCGCTGTCGAAGATGATCCTGCAGGGCCGCTTCGGTCCGAAGGACACCATCCACATCGACGCCGATCCGGTCAGCGGCGAGCTGGCCTTTACCTGAGCTTAGCGGGCTAGTGGTGGACGATGCGGTTGCGGCCGTCGCGTTTGGCGCGGTACAGCGCGTCGTCCGCCCGTTTCAGTACATCTTCGTAGGAGCCGTCGCCGGGCAGCAGTTCGCTCAAGCCGCCGCTGATGGTGGCGCCGCGGCCCAGCGTGCCCAGCTCGCGCAGGGCCTCCGCCACTTTTAGCCGCAGCCGCTCGGCGATCGGCATCGCCTGCTGCCAGCGAGTGTGCGGCATCAGGATCACGAATTCGTCGCCGCCCAGCCGCGCGGCGAAGTCGGTGCTGCGCAGTTCATGCCGGCACACCTCGGCCGTGGTGACGATCGCCTTGTCGCCGCTCAGGTGGCCGTATTCGTCGTTGATGCCTTTGAATTGGTCGATGTCGAAGATCAGCACCGAAGTCGGCGTCTCGTAGCGGGCGTACAGCTCGTAGTGCTCGGTCAGCGCGGCCATCAGCTTGCGCCGGTTCGACAGTCCCGTCAGCGAATCGGTTTCGCTCTGCATGCGCAGCAGCGCCTCCAGCTTCTTGCTGGCGGTGATATTGCTGGCGACCCACAGCACCGCTTCTTCTCCCTGCACCAGGTGACCCAGCGCCTGCACGCGCCCCTCGAACCATACCGTGTCTTCCGGGCCGTCGCTGTCCAGGCCCTTGACGTCGGCGCGGGCGAGTTGATACTCGACCGCGTGCAAACCGGGGCTGTCCAGGGCATGGGCGATCTGCTCGATGAACCAGCCGGCCTTGTCGCGGTTCAGCACCTCCGGGATGCTTTTGCCGACCAGGCTGCTGCCGTCGTGATAGTAGCGGGCGTCGGTGCCGCCAAACAGCGCCGCGTAGCGGCCGCTGCGCGTGATGATGAATGCCGGATCCGGCAGCGCGGCCAGCAGCGCGGCGATCTGCCCGGTCGAGAGTTGCGACAAATCCGTCATGCGGTCCCGCTGTTCCAGTTGTTGAGTTTTCACTTATATACCGTACTTTCGTCCAAGACAACGTTAACGGTACATTTCTGCAAAACTTGACCAAATATCTATTTTTGTCCGAAAAAAGCGGTCGGCGTGCTGCCGAAGGTCTTCTTGAACATCGCCGAGAACGCCGACTGGCTGGCGTAACCCAGCTGCGCGGCCACCTGCGACAACGGCACGCCGCGCGTGATCAGCGGGGCGGCGTGCGCCAGCCGGACCTGCTGGCGCCACTGGCTGAAGCTCATGCCCAGCTCGCGTTCGAACAGGCGCGTCAGCGTGCGTTCGGAGGCGCCGACGCGGGCCGACCAGGCTTCCAGCGTCAGCTCGGCGCCGGGATCGTCGATCAGCGCGTTGCACAGGGTTTTCAGGCGCTTGTCCTGCGGCAGCGGCACGCGCAGCGGGCGCTCGGCGCAGCGCGGCAGTTCGTCGAGGATCATGTCGGCCAACAGCTGTTCGCGGCTGGATTGCTCGTGCTGGTCGTGCTGTTCGAACGCGGCCATCAGTTCACGCAGCAGGCCGGACACTTCGACCACCTTGCAGTCGTCGGCAAAGGGCGAGCGGCTGGCGTGCACGCACAGCGGCCGCAGGCGGGTCGGCTCCAGCACGGTGACCGCGTGCACCACGTCCGGCGCGATCCAGACGGCGCGCTGCGGCGGCACGATCCAGCTGCTGTTGTTGGCGGTCACCCGCATCACGCCTTGCAGCGCATAGGTGAACTGGCCCCACGGGTGATGGTGCGGCAGCAGCACGGCGTCGGCAGGCAGGTCGCGGCCCGACATGGTCAGCGGCCGGGCCGGGGTGGGATAGTCGCAATCCCAGTTGAACTGCGTGTGCGTGACGACAGGGATGGGCATGGCGGAAATTCGATAAATGTTGACTCTCTATCTTAAATCAGCCGGGGCGGAAATGCTTACACTGTGTTTTCTTTTTCAGCAGGGGAGCGGTATGGACGACAAATCGTTGCTGCGGCAGGACGCCAGGGTCATCGGCCTGGTCGGGCTGGCGCATGGCACGTCGCACTTTTATCACGTGATCATGGCGGCGCTGATTCCCTGGCTGAAACCGGAATTCCACCTGAGTTATTCCGAGCTGGGCTTGCTGATGACCGTGTTCTTCGTGGTCTCGGGCATCGGACAGGCGCTGGCGGGATTTGTAGTGGACCGCTTCAGCGCCCGGGCGGTGCTGTTCGGCGGCATCTCGCTGCTGGGCTTGTCGGCGGTGCTGCTGTCGAGCGCACACAGCTATGTACAGCTGATGCTGGGCGCCTTGCTGGCCGGCTGCGGCAACAGCGTGTTCCATCCGGCCGACTACACGCTGCTGAACCAGCGCGTGTCCAAGGCGCGGCTGGCGCATGGCTTCTCGGTGCACGGCATCAGCGGCAATATCGGCTGGGCGGTGTCGCCGCTGTTCCTGACCTACGTTGCCGCCCGCACAGACTGGCGCACCGCGCTGCTGTGCGCGGCGTTGCTGCCGCTGAGCGTGCTGGCGCTGCTGGTATGGAATCGCCATGCGCTGCGTCCCGAAGTTGCCGCCGAAGTTGCCGCATCAAGTGCAGCATCCGGTAAAACGTCCGGCACGCTGGGCTTCCTGCGGCTGCGCGTCGTATGGATGTGCTTTGCCTTCTTCCTGATCTCCGCCGTGGCGCTGGCCGGCATCCAGACCTTTGCCGCCACCAGCCTGGTGAGTCTGTACGGCATGTCGCTGGCCTGGGCCACCGCAGCCTATACCTCGTACATGGTGGCCTCGGCGTTTGGCATGCTGTACGGCGGCTTCCTCGGCGCCGGCAGCCGCCATCACGACCGCATCATCATCGTCGCCTTCGGCACTGCCGTCGTGCTGGCGTTGATACTGGCCGCCGCCGTGGTGCCCGCCTGGGCGGCCGTCATGCTGATGGCGCTGATCGGTTTGGTGACCGGCATCTCCGGTCCGTCGCGTGATTTGATGATACGCGGCGCGGCGCCGGCCAACGCCACCGGTCGCGTGTTCGGCGTTGTCTATTCCGGGCTCGACAGCGGCCTGGCGCTAGGCCCGCTGCTGTTCGGCGCGCTGATGGACGCCAACCATCCGGCCGGCGTGTTCATCGGCATCGGCGTGTTCCAGGCGCTGGTGATATTGACCACGATAGGCGTCGGCGGCAGGCGCCGCATGGCCGGGATTCCCGAGGCGATATAGTTTCGACAGCGTCGCGCAGGGTTCACAGTTCTCGGAAAAACGTATCAATATTCAAGCCAGCATGCCATGATTGCCTATCGATTTTTTTGCACAGGCACATCGGATTGTCTTGCAAAATAGAAGCGACACACGCAGCGATGTGCGGTTTTTTTGGAGAGACATGATGCTTGCAAACATGAAGGTTGCAACCCGGCTCGGGCTTGGCTTTGGCGTCGTCATCATCCTGCTGCTGGTGCTGTCGGTCGTCAGCCTGATGCGCCTGGCGGTGCTCAACGACGGCATCCGCCGCATCACCGAGGACCGCTATCCCAAGGTCGTACTTTCAAATGAAATGGTCAAGCGAACCATCGACAACGGCAGCGAGTTGCGCAGCATGCTGCTGGCCAACAGCGATGAGGAGCGTGAAAAATTCAAGGCCATCGTGGCCGCCAACCGCGGCAAGGTCGCCGACGAGCTGGCCAAGTTGGACAAGGTGACCGCCAGCGAAAAAGGCCGCCAGATGTATCGCGACATCGTAGACAAAGGCAATCTGCTGGCCCCCAAATATGACCAGCTGTATGCGCTGGCCAAGTCCGACCCGAAGCGCGCGGTGGAATACATGAAGGGCGATTTTGTCCAGGCCAACAACGCCTATTGGGCCGCGTTGGAAGCCATCGCCAAGTACGAGGGCGAGCAGATGGACAAGGAGACGCAAGGGGCCGATGACGTCTACGCCGCCACGCGCCAGCTGGTGATACTGCTGTCGGCGGCCGCGGTGCTGGCGGCGGTGGCGATCGCCTGGCTGATCACGCGCGACCTGGTGCGGCGCCTGGGCGGCGAACCGGGCTATGCGGCGGACCTGATGGCGCGCATTTCGCAAGGAGATCTGAATGCCGAGGTGGTGACGCGGCCGGGTGACAGCGGCAGCATGCTGTATGCCGTCAAGGAAATGATGGGCAAGCTGCGCCAGGTGGTGGATGGCCAGCGCAGCGTGGTGACGGCCGCCAACCGCGGCAATTTTGAGGCGCGGGTCGACCTCAACGGCCTGCAGGGCTTCCAGCGCGAAATGGGCGAAGGCTTGAACCAGCTGGCCACCACGACCGGCGCCAGCATCGCGGACGTGGTGCGGGTGATGGGCGCCATGTCCGAAGGCGACCTGACCAAGACCATCGACAAGCCTTATGAAGGCGCGTTCGCCGAGCTGAAGGAATACGCCAACAACACGGTGGCCAAGCTGGCGCAGGTGGTTAGCGAAGTCAACAACAACGCCGAAGCGCTGGCGGCGGCGTCCGAGCAAGTCAGCGCCACCGCGCAGGCGCTGGCGCAGGCGGCCTCCGAGCAGGCCGCCAACGTCGAGGAAACCTCGGCCTCGGTGGAGCAGATGACGGCCTCGGTGGCGCAGAACACCGAGAACGCCAAGGTCACCGACGCCATGGCCAGCAAGGCCTCCGGCGAAGCGAGCGAGGGCGGCGAGGCGGTGCGCTCGACCGTGGCGGCGATGAAGCAGATCGCGGCCAAGGTCTTGATCATCGACGACATCGCCTATCAGACCAATCTGCTGGCGCTGAACGCGGCGATCGAGGCGGCCCGCGCCGGCGAGCACGGCAAGGGCTTTGCCGTGGTGGCGGCCGAGGTGCGCAAGCTGGCCGAACGCAGCCAGGTGGCGGCGCAGGAAATCGGCCAGGTGGCCAGCGGCAGCGTCGAGCTGGCCGAGCGGGCCGGGCAGATGTTGGGCTCGATGGTGCCCAACATTAAGAAGACCTCGGACCTGGTGCAGGAAATCACGGCCGCCTCGGAAGAGCAGTCCGCCGGCCTCACCCAAATCAACTCGGCCATCAGCCAGCTGAGCCAGACCACCCAGCAGAACGCGTCCGGCTCGGAAGAGCTGGCCTCGACAGCCGAACAAATGAGCAGCCAGGCCGAGGAATTGCAGCAGACCATGGGCTTCTTCTCGATCGGCGGCGGCGCGCGGACGCCGGCGCCGCAGCGCGGCAGCGTCAGGCTGATGCGGCCGCGGCAGGCGTCGAGCCTGCGCACGCTGGCCAGCGGCCAAAGCATGCTGGAGCCGGACGAAGCGGACTTCGTGCGGTATTAACTTTTGTGCGGGTTGAACAGTCGCGGTCTTTCGGCATAGAATCGGTGCCATCTTTATAACGCCGAGGACTATGATGAATTTTGCCACCACCGATTTATGCGACGACAACAGCAAGCTGCTGGACGACGGCCGGCTGGCCGTGTTGCCGCCGGTCTTCCGCCACTTCGGCAAGCACGTGCAGTTCTCCGGCCGCGTCACCACGCTGAAGGTGCATGAGGACAATGCGATCGTGCGCGCAATGCTGGAAACGCCGGGGGACGGCAACGTGCTGGTGATCGACGGCGGCGGCAGCATGCGCCGCGCGCTGGTCGGCGGCCAGCTCGGCCTGCTGGCCCAGGACAATGGCTGGTCCGGCATTGTGGTCGACGGCTGCATCCGCGACACCGACGAACTCAACTCCTGCGAAATCGGCGTGCGCGCGCTGGGCGCCCATCCGCAAAAGAGCAGCAAGAAGGGCGCGGGCGAGCGCAACCTGCGGGTGCACATCGCCGGCGTGCCGGTCAACCCGGGCGACTGGATCTACGCCGACGCCGACGGCATCCTGGTGGCGCAGCAAAAACTGTTCTGACTCCCTCCTTCTTTTCTTGCCGCCCAACAAATTCGAGCGATCTGTTGGGCGCTACCATCAATCTCTCCCGTTTTTTCATCTGACGAAAATGCCGTTCCACATCGCGAAATTTGATGTGTGAGCGCAGCATGATTTTCTTCCATGGAGAGAAATTTCTTTCCGTATCGTGGAAAATAATAATTAACCAGTTGATTTGTATGGGTTTTAATTTAGTTATATGTCTTATATAAGACAATTGGTGCCGAGCACAAAAAGGTCTACCATTTGTTTAACAGATGTCGCATTTAACTAAGGAGAACACCATGGCAACTCGTGAACAGCAAATCGCAGCCCTGCAGAAAGACTGGGATAGCAACCCGCGCTGGAAGGGCGTCACCCGCACCTACACGGCCGAGGATGTGGTACGCCTGCGCGGTTCCCTGCAGATCGAGCACACGCTGGCCAAGCGCGGTGCGGAAAAGCTGTGGGACCTGGTCAACAACGAGCCCTTCGTCAATGCGCTGGGCGCGCTGACCGGCAACCAGGCCATGCAGCAAGTCAAGGCCGGCCTGAAGGCGATCTACCTGTCCGGCTGGCAGGTTGCGGGCGACGCCAACCTGGCCGGCGAAATGTACCCGGACCAGTCGCTGTATCCGGCCAACTCGGTACCGATGGTCGTCAAGCGCATCAACAACACCTTCCAGCGCGCCGACCAGATCCAGTGGTCCGAAGGCAAGGATGACATCGACTTCTTCGCGCCCATCGTGGCCGATGCCGAAGCCGGCTTCGGCGGCGTGCTGAACGCCTACGAGTTGATGAAGTCGATGATCGACGCCGGCGCCGCCGGCGTGCATTTCGAAGACCAGCTCGCTTCGGTCAAGAAATGCGGCCACATGGGCGGCAAGGTGCTGGTGCCGTCGCGCGAAGCCGTGGAAAAACTGACGGCGGCCCGGCTGGCGGCCGACGTCATGGGCACCTCGACGCTGGTGATCGCCCGCACCGACGCCGAGGCGGCCGACCTGCTGACCTCGGACGTGGACGACAACGACCGCCCGTTCTGCACCGGCGAGCGCACCGTCGAGGGCTTCTACAAAGTCAGGCCGGGCATCGACCAGGCGATTTCCCGCGCGCTGGCTTACGCGCCGTACGCCGACCTGGTCTGGTGCGAAACCGGCAAGCCGGACCTGGCCTTCGCCAAGCAGTTCGCCGATGCCGTGCACGCCAAATTCCCGGGCAAGATGCTTGCCTACAACTGCTCGCCGTCGTTCAACTGGAAGAAAAACCTGGACGATGCCACCATCGCCAAGTTCCAGAAAGAACTGGGCGCCATGGGCTACAAGTTCCAGTTCATCACGCTGGCCGGTTTCCACGCGCTGAACTACGGCATGTTCAACCTGGCGCACGGTTACGCGCGCCGCCAGATGTCGGCCTTCGTGGAGCTGCAGGAAGCCGAGTTCGCCGCAGCCGAGAAGGGCTTCACCGCGGTCAAGCACCAGCGCGAAGTCGGCACCGGCTACTTCGATGCGGTGACCCAGACCATCCAGAACGGCCAGTCGTCGACCACCGCGTTGCACGGCTCGACTGAAGACGAGCAATTCTTCGACAAGAAGGTGGCCTGAGGGAAGGCCGCAGCGTAGAGGGAGTTGCCGGCGCTGCGGCTGTTTTACTTCAGGGTTGCTGTTGATGCTGCTGCAGGTGGTGACGAAGGCGCCGCTGGAACTCGTCGATATCGTCAACCGTGGCCAGGTCGTCGTCCACGTCGATCATGTGGGTGCTGTGGCCGGGAGCGAACGACACGCTGGCTTCCACATCGCCCTTTTTCTCCGACAGGGAATGTCCCTGGACGGCGCCCAGCACGTTGCCGTGCGCATCCGTTACGATGGTCATCTTCATGACATGCCTCCGCCTTGCAGGTTGTGGAAGGCGCCACCCACGCCCTGGTTGTGGATCTGCACGAAATAGGTGGCGTTGCCGTCGTTTTCCTTGCGCTTGCTTTGCTGGTCCGCCATGTGCACCGCGCCCTGGTTGGGCGCCTTGACATCGGCCGAGGCAAACTGCGTGCCGTGATCGCTGCCGTAGCTGTAGCTCCAGAACGCCGTTTGGCCGGGCGCCAGGAAGGTCAGCGGACCTACGTTATTGAAAGACATGATCTCCTCCTTGAAAAGTCTCCGCGCATGCAAATGCAGCGCGGCAGTTCCATGCTAGCCCCCACACTGGCGTACGCTTTGATGCAAACGATGTGTGCGCTTTTTTGGCTGGATCGCCTTTCTAGTGGATAATGCGGGATTGTTCCGCACCACCCATTTAGGAAATACCAAGCTTATGTTGAGTTACCGCCACGCCTTTCACGCGGGTAATCACGCCGATGTGTTGAAGCATTTCGTGACCATCCAGTTGCTGCAGTATCTGAATCAAAAAGATACCGCATACAGCTACATCGACACCCACTCCGGCGCCGGCGTGTACGCGCTCGACGGTACGTTCGCCTCCAAGAACGCGGAATACGATACCGGCATCGGCCCGCTGTGGGAACGCACCGACATGCCTGCGGCGGTCAAGGAATATGTCGACCTGGTGCGCGCCATGAACCCGAGCGGCAAGATGCGCTACTACCCCGGTTCGCCGTACATCGCCGACCAGGTCGCGCGCGAGCAGGACCGCCTGCGCCTGTTCGAGCTGCATCCGGCCGATTCGAAACTGCTGGCCGATAACTTCCGCAAGCTCGAAGAGCACGCCGCGCAGCAGGGCATCCGTCCGACCACGCGCGGCAAGCGCGTGCTGATCACCCGTGGCGACGGCTTCCAGGCGCTGAAGGCGCTGCTGCCGCCGCCGTCGCGCCGCGCGCTGGTGCTGATCGATCCGCCGTATGAAGACAAGATGGACTATAAGAAGGTCAAGGACACGCTGGCCGACGCGCTGGTGCGTTTCCCGACCGGCACCTATGCCGTCTGGTACCCGCTGCTGCAGCGCATGGAGTCGCGCCAGTTCGCCGACAAGCTCAAGCAGCTGCAGGCGTCGAGCTGGCTCAACGTCGTGCTGACCACCAACACGCCGATGCCGGACGGCTTCGGCCTGCACAGCAGCGGCATGTTCATCCTCAATCCGCCGTACACGCTGGAGCCGATGCTGAAGGAAGCCATGCCCTACCTGGTCAAGGTGCTGGGCAAGGACTCCGGCGCGCGCTTCACGCTCGAGAGCGGCACACCGACGGCTACGCGCAACAACGCCGTGCGCCGCCCCGTTACACGATAGAAAAATGTTGTCAGGACGGTATAGTACGGTTAGTCTGGTGGATAGCGGGCCGCTGCAGGAGACAGCCGCCCGGTAATCAAGCAGATTGCAGATTGGGAGCTTCCCATGATGATGACGACTACGCCGGTACCGTCCAACTTTGCTGACAATTTCTTTTTGGCGCGCCAGCCCATCCTCAATCGGGGACAGCGGCTGGTGGCCTACGAATTGCTGTTCCGCGACGCGCGGCAGCGCAACGAAGCCGACGTCACCGACGATGCGGAAGCGACCGCCACCGTCATCGCCCATGCCTCCGAGCTGGGCATGGGGCAGGTGGTCGGCGACCAGATGGCCTTCGTCAACGTCGACGCCGTCGGGCTGATGAGCGACTTCATCCGCTTCCTGCCGAACGATAAAGTCATCCTTGAAATCCTTGAAACGGTGAAGGCCACGCCGGAAGTGATGGACCGCGTGCGTGAGCTCAAGCAGGCCGGCTTCAAGTTCGCGCTGGACGACGTGATCGGCCATTCCGAGGACGTGCAAAAGCTGCAGCCCTTGTGCGACGTGATCAAGGTCGACATCAAGGACATGCAGCCGGGCACCTTGCAGGCGCTGGCGCGGGTGCTGAAGAACCCCAGGCAAAAGCTGCTGGCCGAGAAAGTCGAGACCATCGAGGAGTTCCAGCAATGCATGGAGCTGGGCTTCGAATATTTCCAGGGCTATTATTTTGCGCGGCCGGTGATCCTGAGCGGCAAGAAGATCTCGCCGTCGCAGCGCAGCGTGCTGCACCTGCTGGATTTGCTTAACACGGACGCCACCAGCCAGGAGATCGAGCGCAGCGTCAAGCACGATGCGCTCATCACGCTGAACCTGCTGCGGCTGGTGAACACGCCGGCGGTGGGCGCCCGCTACAGGATCAACTCGGTCGGCCATGCGTTGATGGTGCTGGGCCGGCGCCAGCTGCAGCGCTGGCTGCAGATCCTGCTGTACGTGAAGAACGGCGGCACACAGGAATTCACGTCGCCGCTGCTGCAACTGGCCACCACGCGCGGCAAGACGATGGAGCTGATGGTCGAGCACCTGCGGCCGGGGCAGCGCGTCAGCGCCGACATCGGCTTCACGGTGGGGGTGATGTCGCTGATGGACACGCTGTTCTCTATCCACATGCGTGACGTGCTCGACAGCGTCAACGTGCTGGACGAGGTGCGCGCCGCGTTACTGCATCGCAGCGGCGACTACGGCAGCATGCTGAACCTGATCGAGCACATCGAAAAAGCCGGCGATGGCAAGACGCTGGCGCCGCTGCTGCACCAGCTGGCCCTGAAGCCGTCCGAACTGTACGCGATCCAGCTGGCCGCCATCGAATGGGTGACCGAGTACGCCCGCCACATCTGACCCCGGATTTTATTGGCCCAGCAGCAGGAACACGGTGGGCTTCTTGTGGAAGTCGGGCGCCTTGGCGGTTTTCCATTGGGCCGCCGTCATCGTGCGGATGGTTTCCGATGGCAGGCTGAGGTCGGTCGCCACGCAGACCAGCGTGCCCGGCGCGCAGGCCGTCACCAGCGCTTCCAGCATGGCGGCGTTGCGGTACGGCGTTTCGATGAACAGCTGCGTCTGCTTTTCCTTGCGCGAGCGCTGCTCCAGCTCCTTGATGCGGACGGCGCGCTGCGCGGCGTCGGTCGGCAGGTAGCCGTTGAAGGCGAAGCTCTGTCCGTTCAGGCCGCTTGCCATCACCGCCAGCAGCAGCGACGACGGCCCGACCAGCGGCCGCACCGGGATGTTGTGCTGGTGCGCCAGCCGCACCAGGTCGGCGCCGGGGTCGGCCACCGCCGGCACGCCGGCTTCCGACACCAGGCCGCCATCCTGTCCCGCCAGCAGCGGCGCCAGCAGGCCCGCCAGCGCGGCGGCCGGGGTGTTGACGTTGAGTTCGGAAATCTTGATCTCTTGCAGCGGCTTGGCCAGCGGATGCTGGGCGTTCACCAGTTTTAAAAACGCGCGCGCCGTCTTGGCGTTCTCGGCGACGAAGTAGTCGAGTTGCGAGGTGATGCGCTGCACCTGTTCGGGCAGCACGTTGGCGAGCGCTTCGGTCTCGCCCAGGGTGTTCGGTATTAAGAAGAGGGTGCCGGGCATAAAAATCTTTAGGTATTGAAAAAGGAGACGCCAATCCTGCGCAGCATGCCTGTCAGCGCGATCAAAGGCAAGCCGGTGAGGGCGGTCGGGTCGCTGCTGTCGATGCGCTCGAGGATGGCGATGCCCAGCGCTTCGTTCTTGGCGCTGCCGGCGCAGTCGTACGGCTGCTCGATGCGCAGGTAGGCGTCCAGCTCGGCGTCCGGCAGGTCGCGGAAGGTGACTGCGGTCCGGATATCCTCGACCTGCGCCTGGCCGTTCCGCCCGTCAAACACGCACAGCGCGGTGTGGAAGATCACTTCGCGGCCGCGCATCTTTTGCAGCTGGGCCAGTGCGTTGGCGTGGTTGCCCGGCTTGCCGATCTGCTCGCCGTCCAAAGTGGCGACCTGGTCGGAACCGATGACGATGTAGCCCGGCATCTTGGCGGCCACGGCGGCGGCCTTCTCGCGCGCCAGCCGCAGCGCGGTGGCGCTGGGCGATTCCCCGGCCAGCGGCGTTTCGTCGATGTCCGGCACCGCGACCTCGAACGGCAGTTGCAGCCGTGATAACAATTCCTTGCGATAGGCCGAACTGGAGGCGAGTACGAGTAAACTTGATGTCATGAGGGGAATGTTATATGCTCTGTCGCCGGTAACGCCAGCGGCAAAAAGAACGAAAAAAACGCTAAGGCTTTGACTTGATGACGAAAACCCTGCTATTATCGCAGGTTTTCCGGGGAAATTTTCTGTAATGAATGCTATTGTGATCGACGCCTTTGATTTTTGTCGGAGCAACGGCAGCAGAGAAGGCGTGACGCCCGTTGCCGAAATGACCCGTTTGACCAAGGATTGCGCCGATACTTCCGGCACGATTTCCTGGAAGGTAGTAGGGGGCACCAGCAAGATGGGCTTCCCGCAGATGACGCTGTCGGTATCCGGCACCGTGCAACTGGTCTGCCAGCGCTGCCTGACGCCTTATGCTCACACCATCGACGCCTCGACGCTGTTGATGCTTGGTAAGGATGATGAGCAGGCGGATGAAATTGAAGAAATGATCGACGACGAGACGATCGATGTCATCGTCGGCAGCCGCAGCATGGAGCTGATGGATCTGGTGGAAGACGAAGCGCTGCTGGCCCTGCCGCATACGCCGAAACACGATGTCTGCCCCGATTCCGCCCTGCTGGACAAGGCAAAAAGCGAGAAGTTGTCGCCGTTCGACGCCCTCAAGGGCCTCAAATCCGAATAAGTAGTGTTGTAAAGAACGTGTCAAACGCGTGTAGTAAATCGAGTATGGCAAGTCAGCAGTGAAATGTAGTAAATCTCAGTTTAACTATGCCGGTTCAGTTTTGCCGGCAGGATACTCGATTCGCATGTATTTGCTGGTCGAATGTGTTAAAATTTTAGAACTTATGTATTAGGAGTCATTAACATGGCAGTTCAACAGAACAAGAAGTCCCCATCGAAGCGCGGTATGCACCGTTCGCACGATTTCCTGGTTGCTCCACAACTGGGCATCGAGCCAACCACCGGTGAAACCCACCTGCGTCACCACATCAGCCCTAACGGCTTCTACCGTGGTCGTAAAGTCCTGAAAACCAAAAACGACGAGTAATCGACGCTTTTGCTGGACTCGGAAATAGGCGGTGCTGCGTGGTTGACTCGCATGCATCGCTTTTTCTTTTTCTTCGGCTGCAATCCTCTTTTGCACACCGTCATTTTGAAACGCGTAGACCTGGACAGTGTAGGTCCGCAGCTTGCCGCAGCTTGCCCCGCAAGGGCTGGAGCGTGGTACTGAATCAAAACAAATGACAATCAAAATTTCTATCGACTGCATGGGCGGAGATCACGGCCCGTCGGTCACTATCCCCGCAGCTATTTCCTTCGTCAAACGCGAACCAGATGCTGAACTGATACTAGTCGGTTTGGAAGACGTCATCCGCGCCGAATTGAAGAAGCATCACGCCGACGCGCATCCACGCCTGAGCGTGGTGCACGCCTCCGAGCAGGTCACCATGGACGATCCGCTCGAAGTGGCCCTGCGCCGCAAGAAGGATTCGTCGATGCGCGTGGCCATCGAGCAGGTCAAGGACGGCAAGGCGCAGGCGTCGGTCTCGGCCGGCAACACTGGTGCGCTGATGGCCGTGGCCCGCTACGTGCTCAAGACCATGACCGGCGTCGACCGTCCGGCCATCTGCAGCATCATGCCGAACCAGAAGGGCGGCCCGACCTACATGCTGGACCTGGGCGCCAACGTCGACTGCGAACCGCATCACCTGCACCAGTTCGCCATCATGGGTTCGGTGCTGGTGTCGGCGATGGAAAATATTCCTCGTCCGACCCTGGGCCTGCTGAACGTGGGTACCGAGGACATCAAGGGCAACGACGTGGTCAAGGCCACCAGCAAGCTGTTGCAGGCCGACCATGAGCGCGGCGCGCTGAACTTCTATGGCAATGTCGAGGGCAACGACATCTTCAAGGGCACCACCGACATCGTCGTCTGCGACGGTTTCGTCGGCAATGTCACGCTGAAGGCGGTCGAGGGCGTAGCCCGCTTCTTTGCCGACACGGTCAAGTCCGAATTCACCCGCAATCCACTGACGATGCTGAGCGCCCTGATCGGTCGCGGCGCCTTGAATTCGATCAAGAAGCGCCTGTCGCCGTCGCGTTATAACGGTGCCAGCCTGCTGGGTTTGCGCGGCCTGGTGTTCAAGAGCCATGGCGGCGCCGACGCATATTCCTTTGAATGGGCGATCAAGCGGGCGTATGATGCTGCAAAAAATGATGTGTTGCCGCATATTTCGACGTTGATCGCCGAGCTCATGCCGCGTAACACCGAAACTCCGGAAGTACCTAGCTCAACTATTTAGTGGACGGTAGAACGGCATGACTTTGTACAGCAAAATTATCGGCACCGGCAGCTATCTGCCGGAGAAGCGCGTGACCAACCAGGAACTGGCTGATCAACTCGCCGCCAAAGGCATCGAGACCTCTGACGAATGGATCGTCAGCCGCAGCGGCATTTCGGCGCGTCACTTCGCTGAGCCGGAACAGAAATCGTCGGACCTGGCGGTCAACGCCGCCAAGAAGGCGCTGGAGATGGCCGGCCTGCAGCCGAACGACATCGACCTGATCGTGCTGGCCAGCTCGACGCCGGACTTCTTCGGCAGCTTCCCCAGCACCGCCTGCATCGTGCAGAAAAAACTGGGCATGACCAACAACAGCGCGGCAGTCGACGTGCAAGCCGTGTGCAGCGGCTTCGTCTACGCCGTCTCCACCGCGGACGCCTTCATCCGCGCCGGCGTGCACAAGAACGTGCTGGTCATCGGCTCCGAAGTGTTTTCGCGCATCCTCAATTTCGACGACCGCACCACCTGCGTGCTGTTCGGCGACGGCGCCGGCGCCATCGTGCTGAGCGCGTCGGAAGAGCCAGGCATCCTGGCCACCAAGCTGCATGCGGACGGCCGCCATTCGGACATCCTCAGCATTCCAGGTTCGGTCGACGGCGGCGCCGTTGCCGGCAGCGCCTTCCTGTACATGGACGGCCCGGCGGTGTTCAAGCTGGCCGTGTCGGTGCTGGAAAAGGTCGCCCACGAGGCGCTGGACAAGGCCAATATGACGGCCGACCAGATCGACTGGTTGATCCCGCACCAGGCCAATCTGCGCATCATGAACAGCACCGCCAAGAAGCTGGGCCTGCCGGCTGAAAAAATGGTGGTCACCGTGGACCAGCATGGCAATACCTCGGCCGCGTCGATCCCGCTGGCGCTGGACGTCGCCGTGCGCGACGGCCGCATCCAGAAGGGCCAGAACATCATGATGGAAGGCGTCGGCGGCGGCTTTACCTGGGGCGCTGTCCTAGCGAGGTTAACGGATAACCTTCTTGCTCGCTAGGACCTGGCGCGTTTCTGAGCCCCTTTTTAAGCCTGGATTAGAATTAGAGTTCTAACGAGCTCGGCGGTAGTAATGCTGTCACGATGGCATGCTAGCGTGCTCACAATTATTATCAGACGGACCAAGTATGACTAAATTTGCTTTTGTATTCCCGGGCCAGGGTTCGCAAGCGATTGCGATGATGGACGGCTTCGCCGGCAATCCGGTGGTGGCGCAAACCATCGCCGAAGCGTCCGACGCGCTGCAGTTCGACCTGGGCAAGCTGATGGCCGAAGGGCCGAAGGAAGAGCTGGACCTGACCACCAACACGCAGCCGGTCATGCTGACCGCCGCCGTGGCCGTCTATCGCGCGTGGATCGCCGCCGGCGGTCCGCTGCCGTCCGTCGTTGCCGGCCACAGCCTGGGTGAATATTCCGCGCTGGTGGCTGCCGGCGTGATTGCCTTCAAGGATGCCGTGCCGCTGGTGCGCTTCCGCGCGCAGGCGATGCAGGAAGCCGTGCCGGTCGGGCAGGGCACGATGGCCGTGGTGCTGGGCCTGTCGGACGACGACGTCCGCGCCGCCTGCGCCGAAGCGGCCGCTGCCGCCGCGGGTTCCGTGGTCGAGGCCGTCAACTTCAACGCGCCCGCGCAAGTGGTCATCGCCGGCGACACCGCCGCCGTCGAGCGCGCCTGCGAAATCGCCAAGGCCAAGGGCGCCAAGCGCGCCATGAAGCTGCCGGTGTCGGCGCCGTTCCACTCGTCGCTGCTGAAGCCGGCCTCGGACCGCCTGCGCGACTACATGGCCGGCCTGACCTTCTCGGCGCCGCAAATCACGCTGATCAACAACGTCGACGTCGCCGTGCTGAGCGATCCGGCCTCGATCAAGGACGCGCTGGTGCGCCAGGCCGCCTCGCCGGTGCGCTGGGTCGAAACCATGCAGAAAGTCGCCGCCGAAGGCATCACGCAAGTGGTCGAATGCGGCCCGGGCAAAGTGCTGATGGGCTTGACCAAGCGCATCGATGCCACGCTGGTGGGCGACGCGATTACCGATCAAGCCTCGTTGGAGCGCGTCTTGAGCTTGCTCAAGTAAGCAGCGGCGACTTCAGGCAGACTCCATCAACACAGAAGGACATCCATGAATTTAGCAAATCAAGTAGCGCTGGTCACCGGCGCATCGCGCGGCATCGGCAAGGCCATTGCCCAGGAACTGGCGCGCCAGGGCGCCAAGGTGATCGGCACCGCCACCACCGAAGCGGGCGCGGAAGCGATCAGCGCCTACCTGGCCGAGATCGGCGCCGAGGCGGGCAAGGGCATGGTCTTGAACGTCACCGACGCCGAGCGCTGCGCCGCCGTCATCGACGAGATCGGCAAGACCTTCGGCGCCGTCGGCATCCTGGTCAACAACGCCGGCATTACGCAGGACCAGCTGGCCATGCGCATGAAGGACGAGGAGTGGGACAACGTCATCGCCACCAACCTGAGCTCGGTCGGCCGCCTGTCGCGCGCCGTCTTGCGCGGCATGATGAAAGCTAAGACTGGGCGTATCATTAACATCACTTCGGTGGTGGCGTCCTCCGGCAATCCTGGCCAGATGAATTACGCCGCCGCCAAGGCCGGCGTGGAAGGCATGGGCCGCGCGCTGGCGCGCGAAATCGGCAGCCGCAACATCACCGTCAACAGCGTGGCGCCGGGCTTCATCGACACCGACATGACCAAAGCGCTGGGCGAAGAGCAGCATGCCGCCCTGCTGACGCAAATTCCTCTGGCGCGCCTGGGCAAGCCTGAGGATATCGCTGCGGCCGTCGCCTTCCTGGCGTCGCCGCAAGCGGCCTATATTACCGGTACCACCCTTCACGTGAACGGCGGTATGTACATGAATTGACGGGTTGCGGCTTCGGATTGAAGCCGATTCTTGTCTTTTAGCAGTGATTTCGGAATAGTTGTCGACAAAATCGCAGCACTCACCGAAATTAGTTTTTCAGTGCGCAAACCTGATAAAATGCGCGCTTTCCGTAACAAACAAAATGGAGCCATAACATGTCGGATATCGAACAACGCGTTAAGAAAATCGTCGCTGAGCAACTGGGCGTCGCCGAAGCAGACATCAAGATCGAATCCTCGTTCGTCGACGACCTCGGCGCAGACTCCCTGGACACCGTGGAACTGGTGATGGCCCTGGAAGATGAATTCGAAATGGAAATCCCTGACGAACAAGCAGAAAAAATCACCACCGTGCAGCAAGCGATCGACTACGCTACCGCTCACGTCAAGGCGTAATTTCTGCCCGATCGACTTTAGGAGAATCGCTTGAGAGGTTCTAAAAACCGTCGTGTTGTCGTTACCGGCCTGGGCGCCGTGACCCCGATCGGCAATAACATTGCTGAGACCTGGGCCGCGGCTGTCGAGGGCAAGTCCGGTATCGCCACCATCACCAAGTTTGACGCAACAGCTTTCAGCACCCGCTTTGCCGGCGAAGTCAAAGGCTTCAACATCGAGGACTATATCTCGGCCAAGGAAGCCCGCCACATGGATACCTTCATCCATTACGGCATGGCGGCCGGCATCCAGGCTGTGCAGGACTCCGGCGTGGTCGTCACCGAAGAGAATGCCGATCGCATCGGCGTCATCATCGGTTCCGGTATCGGCGGCCTGCCGATGATCGAAGAACAGAAGGAAGACTACGACAAGCGCGGTCCGCGCCGTATCTCGCCGTTCTTCGTGCCTGCCTCGATCATCAACATGATCTCGGGCAACCTGTCGATCAAGTACGGCATGCGTGGTCCTAACCTGTCGATCGTGACGGCTTGCACCACCGGCCTGCACTGCATCGGCGCGGCCGCCCGCATGATCGAGTACGGCGATGCCGACGTCATGGTGGCCGGCGGTGCGGAATCGACCGTGTCGCCGCTGGGCCTGGGCGGTTTCGCCTCGGCCAAGGCGCTGTCGTCCCGCAACGACGATCCGGCGACCGCATCCCGTCCATGGGATACGGACCGCGACGGCTTCGTGCTGGGCGAAGGCGCCGGCGTGATGGTGCTCGAAGAGTACGAACGCGCCAAGGCACGCGGCGCCAAGATCTATGCGGAACTGGTCGGCTTCGGCATGAGCGCCGATGCTTACCACATGACCTCGCCTTTGGAAGATGGCAGCGGCGGCAGCAAGTCGGCGCAAGCCGCGCTGGCCAACGCCGGCATCAACCCGGACCAGGTGCAGTACGTGAACGCGCACGGCACCTCGACGCCGCAGGGCGACGTGGCTGAAGTGCAGGGCATCAAGCGCACCTTCGGCGACCACGCCAAGAAGCTGGTGGTCAATTCGACCAAGTCGATGACCGGCCACCTGCTGGGGGGCGCCGGCGGCCTGGAAGCAGTGTTTACGGTGCTGGCGATCCACCATCAGGTGTCGCCTCCGACCATCAACCTGTTCAACCAGGACCCGGCGTGCGACCTGGACTTCTGCGCCAACGTGGCCCGTCCGATGAAGATCGAGTATGCAGTCAAGAACTCGTTCGGCTTCGGCGGCACCAACGGCAGCCTGGTGTTCGGCAAGATCTAAGCTTCAAAAAGTTCGACCCCGCGTTGAACTAATCCCCGCAATCCCTGTCTAAACAGGGTGAGCGTGGATTCGGCGCCGGCATTCGCCGGCGCCAGAATTGCCCGGCCTTCGCGGCCGGCGCTTCCGAATGTAATCCCCCTGTTTGATTGACTGTTGTTTGCCAGGCCTCGTCTGCCATGTCGATTGCGGTCTCTGTCATCGTTCGCCCCTCGTCCGGCCTGCGCGCGCTGCATGCCGGCTTGTGCTGTTGCGTGATGGCCTCGTCCGTCCTCTGCCTGGACGCGGGCTGGGCTGCGCCATTGCTGTGCGGGTTGGCCGGGTTGGCCGGCCTGCTGGCGGGCCGCTCGCGGCGTATTGTGCGCCGGCTTGATATATCCGGTGTCGGGCAGTTGCGGCTGACGGTATACCAAGAGAACGGGGCGCCATTGCGCCTGCTGGAGGGTTCGACCTTATGGCCGGGCCTGCTGCTATTGCGGCTGGGCGGGGATGACGGCGATGTGCGGCTGCTGCTGGTGCTGCCCGATAGTGTGACGCGAGCCGATTGGCGCGTCCTGTCGCTGGCGTGCCGGGCGATTGCCGCACGGGCTGAAATAAAACCGCAAACACTGTGAACTTCTTGCAGCGAGCTAACTCTATAGCATATGGCTATAAGTATCGGCTACGCTGCAGGCCATCGAGGAATGCAGGAGTGACGACAGAACGTGAGTGTGACCAGGTACTGGTCGACCGGGTCCGTGCCGGTGACAAGCAGGCGTTCGACATGCTGGTGGCGAAATACCAACGCCGCCTGATGCGTCTGCTGTCGCGTATAGTGCACGATCCGGTCGAAGCCGAGGATGTGGTGCAGGAGACTTTTATCAAGGCGTATCGCGCGTTGCGGCATTTCCGCGGCGACTCCGCCTTTTATACCTGGCTGTATCGTATCGGCATCAATACCGCCAAGAATTTTCTGGCGACGCAGGGGAGGCGTACGCCTACGTCGACCGAAGCCGACGCCGAACATGCTGAAGCATTTACCGATGGCGAGCATTTGCGCGACATCAACACGCCGGAATCCATGCTGGCGAGCAAGCAGATCGCCCAAACCGTCAATGCGGCGATGGATGCCTTGCCCGTGGATTTGCGTACCGCGATCGCCTTGCGCGAGATCGAGGGGCTGAGCTATGAGGAAATTTCCGACATCATGGCCTGTCCCATCGGCACCGTGCGCAGCCGCATTTTTCGCGCCCGCGAAGTCATCGCTGAAAAACTGAAACCCTTGCTGGATATGCCGATTGACAAGCGCTGGTAAGGATGGAATGATGGCAATTGTCATTGGTTTTTGGCAATGCGCGTGCAAACGGCGCAGCGGATTTGTTTTGACATGGCGGGAAACGCGATGGATACCCAGAAAAGACTGCACGAAAACATCTCGGCGCTGGCCGATGGTGAGCTGCCGGACGGCGAGCGCGAACTGGCGATGGCCGCGCTCGGCACTGCGGAAGGGCAGGCCGCGTGGAATGCTTACCATCTGATCGGAGACGTGCTGCGCGACCAGGCCAGCGGCGCGCTCAGCAACGGCTTCAGCGCCAGCCTGGCGACCCGCCTCGCGGCTGAAGCCCCCCTGACGCCATCGCCTGCGCCCGCCGGGCGCGCCGCTGCCGACACCACCGCCGACTCCGCCGCGCCGCCGGCGGGCCAGTCCAAGTCTCGGGCGGACGTCATTTTGCCCTGAACCGCATACTCTTATAAAATCTTTGAGCGCGCTTTACGGCGACTTTTCGCTTACCATACGCTAGCCTCGCGTCGTGCGACCCCGCCGAGGGGCGTTTGCGTTCCGGAACTTTACAAAGATTGATACTTTCCATGAAAAATAATATCTCCGTTGGTGGTAAAACTCCTTGTAGTAAAACCCTGTTGGCGCTGCTGGTCGGCGCAAGCGTATGGATGTCGCCCGCCGTGCTCGGCCTGGCTGCCGCCACGGCCGCCGCGCCGGTGACCGGCGCCGTCATCGGCCTGCCCGACTTTGCCGACCTGGTCGACCGCGTCGGTCCGGCCGTGGTCAATATCCGCACCACCGAACGCCTGAAGCTGGGCGGGCGCAACGGCGCCGAGGGCCAGCCGGGCGACGAGGAAATGCAGGAATTCCTGCGTCGCTTCTTTGGCGGCGCGCTGCCGCAACCGGGCGTCCCGGGCGGCAAGGGCGCGCCGCGCGGCCGCCGCCAGGCGCCGTCCGACGAGCCGGTGCAGCGCGGCGTCGGTTCCGGCTTCATCCTGTCGGCCGACGGCTATGTGATGACCAATGCCCACGTGGTCGACGGCGCCGACGAGGTGTTCGTCACGCTGACCGACAAGCGCGAATTCAAGGCCAAGGTGCTGGGCGCCGATGCGCGCACCGACGTCGCCGTGCTGAAGATCGAGGGCGACAAGCTGCCGTTCCTGGTCATGGGCGATTCGGACAAGATCCGCGTCGGCGAATGGGTGATCGCGATCGGCTCGCCGTTCAACCTGGAGAACACGGTCACCGCCGGCATCATCTCGGCCAAGCAGCGCGACACCGGCGACTACCTGGCGCTGATCCAGAGCGACGTCGCGGTCAACCCGGGCAACTCGGGCGGTCCGCTGATCAATATGCGCGGCGAAGTCATCGGCATCAACTCGCAGATCGCCACGCTGTCCGGCGGCTACAACGGCATTTCGTTCGCGGTGCCGATCGACGAGGCGATCCGCGTGTCGGAACAGCTGAAGAAGAGCGGCAAGGTCACGCGCGGCCGCATCGGCGTGCAGATCGGCGAAGTCAGCAAGGAAGTGGCGGAATCGCTGGGCTTGAAGAGCGCGCAGGGCGCCGAAGTGTCGCTGGTGGAGCCGGGCGGTCCCGCCGACAAGGCCGGCATCAAGGCGGGCGACATCATCCTGAAGTTCAACGGCGTGCCGGTGAACCGCTCGTCCGACCTGCCGCGCCTGGTGGGCGGCACCGCGCTGGCCAGCAAGGCCATCGTGACGGTGTGGCGCAAGGGTCAGCAGCTGGACCTGCCGGTGACCGTGGCCGAGCTGGAAGCGGAAAAGACCGCCAAGGCGGGCAAGGGCAAGGGTGGCAAGGCCGAGCCGGAGGCAACGGTCAAGGCCAATGCGCTGGGCTTGAAGGTCAGCGACCTGACGGCCGAGCAGAAGAAGGAGCTGGGCGTCGACGGCGGCGTGGTGGTGGACTCGGCCGAGGGCGTGGCAGGCCGCGCCGGCGTGGCCGAGGGCGACGTGCTGCTGCAGGTGAACAACATCGAGATCAAGGACGCCAAGCAGTTCAACGCGGCCGTGGCCAAGCTCGATCCGAAGAAGGCCTCGGTGCTGCTGGTGCGCCGCGGCGAGGTGACGCAGTACATTTCCGTGCGCCCCAGCGTGAAGTAAGGAGCAAGCCCCGCCGGCCGCCGGCGGGGCGTTTTCGATGCATTTCACCCTCTATTCCCGCAGCTACTGCCATCTGTGCCAGGACATGCTGGACGCGCTGATGCGCCTGCAGAGCCCGGAGCGCCCGATCACCGTCGATGTCATCGACGTCGATGGGGACGACGCGCTGGTGGCCCGTTTCGACGAGCTGGTGCCCGTGCTGTACGCCGACCTGGCCGCTCCGGAACTGTGCCACTACTTCCTGGACGAGGCCAAAGTCCTGGAAGTGCTCAACAAATAAGCGCCCCGGGGGCGAAAATGCATTTCACATTGCATAAGTCGGCCTTTCCCCTCTGAAATCCGGTAAAATGCGGGGTTAGCTGTCATCAAGGCGCTCGCCAGGGCATTACCGCCCCGCACGGAGCGCTTTTTTTGTATTGCGCAAGGTATCGTGTACCGGTCGCGCCCTGTCGTTTCAAACCCGTTTTTGAATATTTGTTAATGAACAACATACGCAATTTTTCCATCATCGCCCACATCGACCACGGCAAATCGACCCTGGCGGACCGCATTATTCAATTGTGCGGCGGTTTGTCCGAACGCGAGATGGAGTCGCAAGTGCTCGATTCGATGGATCTGGAGCGCGAACGCGGCATCACGATCAAGGCGCAAACGGCCGCCCTGCAATACAAGGCCCGCGACGGCCAGATGTACAACCTGAACCTGATCGACACGCCCGGCCACGTCGACTTCTCGTATGAAGTGTCGCGCTCGCTGTCGGCCTGCGAAGGCGCGCTGCTGGTGGTCGACGCCTCGCAAGGCGTGGAAGCCCAGACCGTGGCCAACTGCTACACCGCGCTCGACCTGGGCGTGGAAGTGGTGCCGGTGCTGAACAAGATCGACCTGCCGAACGCCGACCCGCCGACCGCCATTGCCGAGATCGAAGACGTGATCGGCATCGAAGCGGGCGACGCCGTGCACTGCTCGGCCAAGACCGGCCTGGGCGTCGAAGACGTGCTGGAATCGATCATCGCCAAGGTGCCGCCGCCGAAGGGCGACCCGGACGCGCCGCTGCAGGCGCTGATCGTCGACTCGTGGTACGACGCCTACGTCGGCGTGGTCATGCTGGTGCGCGTGATGAACGGCACGCTGAAGCCGAAGGACAAGATCAAGCTGATGGCCACCGACTCGCTGCAGCTGGTGGAAGACGTCGGCATCTTCGCGCCGCGCTCGGTCTCGCTGCCGCAGCTGTCGGCCGGCCAGGTGGGCTTCATCATCGCCGGCATCAAGGAATTGAAGGCCGCCAAGGTGGGCGATACCGTCACCCTGGCCAACCGTCCCGCGGCGGCGCCGCTGCCGGGCTTCAAGGAAGTGCAGCCGCAGGTGTTCGCCGGCCTGTTCCCGGTCGAGGCCAACCAGTACGACGCGCTGCGCGACTCGCTGGAAAAACTCAAGCTGAACGACGCCGCGCTGATGTACGAGCCGGAAGTGTCGCAGGCGCTGGGCTTCGGCTTCCGCTGCGGCTTCCTCGGCCTGCTGCACATGGAAATCGTCCAGGAGCGCCTGGAGCGCGAATTCGACATGGACCTGATCACCACGGCGCCGACCGTGGTGTACGAAGTGGTGATGCGCGACAACAGCATCGTCAAGGTCGACAATCCGTCGAAGATGCCGGAGCCGACCAAGATCAACGAGATCCGCGAGCCCATCGTCACCGTCAACCTGTACATGCCGCAAGAGTACGTCGGCTCGGTGATCACGCTGTGCATCGGCAAGCGCGGCGTGCAGATGGACATGGCCTACCATGGCCGCCAGGTCAAGCTGGTGTACGAAATGCCGATGGGCGAGATCGTGCTGGACTTCTTCGACAAGCTCAAGTCGACCTCGCGCGGCTATGCCTCGATGGACTACGAGTTCAAGGAATACCGCGCCTCCGACGTGGTCAAGGTGGACATGCTGATCAACGGCGAGAAGGTCGATGCGCTGGCCATCATCGTGCACCGCTCCAACAGCGCGTATCGCGGCCGCCAGGTGGCGGCCAAGATGCGCGAGCTGATCCCGCGCCAGATGTTCGACGTGGCGATCCAGGCCGCCATCGGCGTCAACGTGATCTCGCGTGAAAACGTCAAGGCGCTGCGCAAGAACGTGCTGGCCAAGTGCTACGGCGGCGACATCAGCCGCAAGAAGAAACTGCTGGAGAAGCAGAAGGCCGGTAAAAAACGCATGAAGCAAGTGGGCTCGGTGGAGATTCCACAAGAAGCATTCCTGGCAATCTTACAAGTGGACGACAAATGAACCTGCAAGTGATCTTGGGTAATTTTGCTTTAATTCTGTTCGTACTGATGGTGATCACCGGGGTGATCTGGTTCCTCGATGTGTTCTACCTGGCCAAGCAGCGCCGTGCCGCCGCCGACCGCGCGCTGGCCGACTACGACGCCCGCAACGCCAAGCTGACCGCCGACGGCATCAAGGTCGACAACGCCGGCAACCGCGCGGCGATCGAGGCCAACCTGCTGCGCCAGCCGACCTGGATCGAATACTCGGGCAGCTTCTTCCCGGTGATCGCGCTGGTGTTCTTCCTGCGCTCGTTCCTGTACGAGCCGTTCAAGATCCCGTCGTCGTCGATGGTGCCGACCCTGCTGGTGGGCGACCTGATCCTGGTGAACAAGTTCACCTACGGCATCCGCCTGCCGGTGATCAACCAGAAGATCGTGCAGATCAACGATCCGCAGCGCGGCGACGTGATGGTGTTCAAATATCCGCTGGATATGACCCAGGATTACATCAAGCGCGTCATCGGCGTGCCGGGTGATAAAATCACGTATGAAAACAAGCGCTTAACGGTCAACGGCGTGGAAGTGAAGTACACTCCACTGGACGATTACCTGGACGACGAGCATCTTGTTTATAACAAGCAATTCACGGAAAACCTGACCGGCGTCAACCACCGCATCCTCAACAACGAGGCGGCGCCCACGCTGAGCCTGGATGGCGTGAAGAAGTTCCCGCACAGCGAAAACTGCACCTACAAGTACGAAGGCTTTACCTGCGTAGTTCCGCAAGGCAACTACTTCATGATGGGCGATAATCGCGACAACAGCGCGGACAGCCGCTACTGGGGCTTCGTGCCGGACAAGAATATTGTTGGAAAAGCATTTTTCGTGTGGATGAACCTGGGTAACCTGCGCCGCATCGGCAGCATCCATTAATCCGCGGTGAAAGGGCATATGATGATGCAAGCAGGCTTGAAGCGGCAGAACGGCATTTCCCTGGTCGGACTGATCCTCGTGCTGGCGGCGCTGGGCTTTATCGGCGTGCTGGGCTTGAAGATCGTGCCGACCTACACCGAGTACCGGGCGATCCAGAACGCCATCGTCACCGCCAAGGCCACCGGCGGCTCGGTGATCGAGATCCAGAAATCGTTCGACGCCAGCGCCACCACCGGTTACATCAGCTCGATCACCAGCCGCGACCTGATCATCGGCAAGGAAAACGGCGAGATGGAAATCAGCTTCGCCTACGAAAAGAAAATCCCGCTGGTCGGACCGGCCAGCCTGCTGCTGGAGTACCAGGGCACGACGTCGAAAACCGCCGCCGCCCCCGCCAAGACCGATCAATAAGACACCAGTCAGCTAAAACAGAACCGAACAGAACAATGAATCTTCAGTTATTGCAAAACCGTTTAGGCTACACGTTCCAGGATGCTGGCCTGCTGCAGCAGGCCTTGACGCACCGTAGCCACAGCAGTTTGCATAACGAACGACTCGAATTCCTGGGCGATTCGATCCTGAACTGCGTGGTGGCCTCGATCCTGTACGAGCGCTACGTGGCGATCGACGAGGGCGACCTGTCGCGCCTGCGCGCCAACCTGGTCAAGCAGCAGTCGCTGTATGAAATCGCCCAGAAGCTGGAGCTGTCGCAGTTCCTGCGGCTCGGGGAAGGGGAGTTGAAATCGGGCGGCTTCCGCCGTCCCTCGATCCTGGCCGACACGCTTGAGGCGCTGTTAGGCGCCATTTTTTTGGATGGCGGCTTCAACCCCGCGCGCGACGTGATCCGCGCCTTCTACATCCCCATCCTGGACACGGTCGATCCGCAAACGCTGGGCAAGGACGCCAAGACGCTGCTGCAGGAATTCCTGCAAAGTAAGAAGATTTCGCTGCCGCTGTACAATGTGGTGGCCACCCACGGCGCCGCGCACAGCCAGGAATTCGAAATCGAATGCCTGGTGCCCAAGCTGGGCATCCAGGTCTACGGACGCGGCGGCAGCCGTCGCGCCGGCGAACAGGCCGCCGCCAAGCTGGCGCTGGAAGTGGCCGAACAAGCGTTGCTGAAGACTCCGGCCGCCGGCCGCAAGACCAAGCCGCGCGCCGCCCAGCTCAAGCTGGCCGGCATCGCCACCGTGCAGACGAACGAGGCGCCGGTTGATCCCAAGCCGTCGCCACCGCCTGCCAAAGCAGCAAACAAGTAAAGAGAAATAAAATGAATACCGAAACGACCTCCGCCAACTTCCGTTGTGGCTATATCGCCATCGTGGGCCGCCCGAACGTGGGCAAATCGACCCTGATGAATACGCTCATCGGCGCCAAGGTCAGCATCACCTCGCGCAAGGCGCAAACCACGCGCCACCGCATCACCGGCATCCAGACCCATGACGATGCCCAGTTCATCTACGTCGACACGCCTGGCTTCCAGACCCGCCACGCGAACGCGCTGAACAAGACGCTGAACAAGACCGTCACCAACACCTTGATCTCGTCGGACCTGATCCTGTACGTGATCGAGGCGGGCACCTTCGGCCCGGCCGACCAGCAGGTGCTGGACCTGCTGCCGACCGAAGTGCCGGTGGTGCTGGTCATCAACAAGGCCGACCGGGTCAAGGACAAGGCGGTGCTGCTGCCGTTCGCCCAGCAGGTCGCGGCCAAGTTCAACTTCGCCGCCATCGTGCCGGTGTCGGCCAAGCTGCGTTTCCAGCTGGACGGCCTGGAAAAAGAGATCAAGAAATTCCTGCCGGAGAACCAGCCGATCTTCGGGCCGGACGACATCACCGACCGCAGCGAGAAATTCCTGGCCTCCGAGATCGTCCGCGAGAAACTGTTCCGCTTTGTCGGCGACGAGCTGCCGTACACCAGCACCGTGCTGATCGAGCAGTTCGAGCAGGAGGGCGACCTGCGCCGCGTGTTCGCCGCCATCCTGGTCGAGCGCGACACGCACAAGTCCATGATCATCGGTAACAAGGGCGCGCGCCTGAAGGAAGTGTCCACGCAGGCGCGGCTGGACATGGAAAAGCTGTTCGGCGGCCCCGTGTACCTGGAAATCTGGGTCAAGGTCAAATCCGGCTGGGCCGACAACGAAGCGGGTCTGCGCGCCTACGGCTACGAATAAAGAGAGGCGATGTCCACCACCACGCTAGACGCCGACATCGCAGCGGCACCCGCACCAGTCGCGGAGCGTGAGGTGGTGCCCGCCGCAGCGGCTCCCGCCCCCAAGCGCCTGCGCGCGCCGCCGCGCGAGCGCACCTTCGGCACCAAGGTGGCCGGCCAGCCCGCCTTCGTGCTGCACAGCTATCCCTACAAAGAAACCAGCCTCATCATCGACCTGTTCACGCGCGACTTCGGCCGCGTGGCCTTGATCGCCAAGGGCGCCAAGCGCCCGCATTCGCAGCTGCGCGGCGTGCTGCAAACCTTCCAGCCGCTGTCCTCCAGCTGGGTCGGCAAATCCGAACTGCGCACCTTGACCGACGCCGAATGGGTGGGTGGCATGCTGCCGCTGGAGAAAACCGCGCTGCTGTGCGGCTTCTACCTGAACGAATTGCTGGTCAAGCTGCTGGCCCGCGACGACGCGCACCCGGCCCTGTTCGACCACTACGTCGCCACGCTGAACCAGCTTGCGCACAACGAGCCGGCGCCCATCGTCTTGAGAAAATTTGAACGAGCCCTACTTAAGGAGACAGGCGTCTCCGCCGACCTGACCCGCTGCACCGAAACACGCCGCGCCGTGCAGGCCGACGTGGTCTACGTGGTGGACCCGGAACGCGGCCCGCGCCCCGAGCGCGCGTCCGATCCCTGGCCCCGCGTGGCCGGCAAGACCTTGCTCGACATGGAGCGCGAAGACTACCAGGACAGCGCCACGCAATCGCAAAGCAAGCAGCTGATGCGCTTCCTGCTGGCGCACCACCTGGGCGGCGCGCCGCTGAACACCCGGCAGATCCTGATCGATCTCAGTCAACTATGAATTCAGCTTTAAATACAGTTATAACGACATAAACGGTATAAAACAATGAGCTTCCTGCAACCAAGCGGCACCATCATCGACCTCGGCGTGAACATCGACCACGTCGCCACCCTGCGCAACGCGCGCGGCACCAGCTATCCCGACCCGATCCGCGCCGCGCTGCTGGCCGAGCAGGCCGGCGCCGACTGCATCACGCTGCATCTGCGCGAAGACCGCCGCCACATCAAGGACGCCGACGTCGTCGCGCTGGCGCCGCGGCTGCTGACGCGCATGAACCTGGAAGCGGCCGTCACGCAGGAAATGATCGACTTCGCCTGCAAGATCCGGCCGTCCGACGTCTGCCTGGTCCCGGAGAAGCGCACCGAAGTCACCACCGAAGGCGGTCTCGATGTGGTCACCCATTTCAACGCCGTGCAGGCCGCCGTCAAGCAGCTGCAGGCCGAAGGCATCCGCGTCAGCCTGTTCATCGACGCCGATGAAAAGCAGATGGACGCCACCGCCGCCATCGGCGCGCCGGTGATCGAGCTGCACACCGGCCGCTACGCCGACACCGAAGGCGCCGAGCAGGCCGCCGAACTGGAACGCATCCATCGCGGCGTGCTGTATGGCGTGGCGAAGGGTCTGAAGGTCAACGCCGGCCACGGCCTGCACTACACCAACGTGCAGGCGATCGCCGCGATCCCGGAAATCGCCGAGCTCAATATCGGCCACGCCATCGTTGCCCACTCGGTGTTCGTCGGCTGGGAGAACGCCGTGCGCGAGATGAAGGCCATCATGGTGTCGACCCGGCTGGGCGCGCGGAAATGATCTACGGCATAGGCACCGACATCTGCAAGATTCCCCGCATCGAGGAAGCGCTAGCGCGCCACGGCGACCGCTTCGCGAAAAAGATACTGGGCCCGCAGGAGATGGAAAAGTATTTGGCGCGCAAGGCCAAGAACCCGGTGCGCGGCATCCGCTTCGTGGCCACGCGCTTTGCCGCCAAGGAGGCGTTTGCCAAGGCCATCGGCCTGGGCATCCGCATGCCGATGACTTGGCCGGCCGCGCAGATGCTCAATCACCCCAGCGGCAAGCCGATGATCGTCTGCAGCGGGGTGCTGAAGGAATTCATGGAAAAGAATAAGCTGACGACACAGGTGACGGTCAGCGACGAGGAGGAATACGCCGTCGCTTTCGTCATCGTCGAACAATCGAATTAAGAGATACATCGTCGTTCCCGCGAAAGCGGGAACCCATGCTGAGCGTCATGTCACGCGTTCCATGGATTCCCGCCTGCGCGGGAATGACGGCCAGGCGGCGCTAGAGGTATGGAAATTGACTGACGAAGTAACCATCGCGCCCGATCCGCGCGAACAAGTGCTGGCCACCGTGGCCAAGCTGCCCAACCTGCCGGGCGTGTACCGCTATTTCGACGCCGAGGACAAGGTGCTCTACGTCGGCAAGGCGCGCGACCTGAAGAAGCGCGTGTCCAGCTACTTCCAGAAAAACCTCAGCAGCCCGCGCATCGCCATGATGGTCGAGCGCATCGCCCGGCTGGAAACCACCGTCACCCACAGCGAAGCCGAAGCGCTGATCCTCGAGAACAACCTGATCAAGGCGCTCAGCCCGCGCTTCAACATCCTGTTCCGCGACGACAAATCGTATCCCTACCTGAAGATCACCGGCGGCGACGCGCCGCGCATGGTCTACTACCGTGGCGCGGTCGACAAGAAGAACCAGTATTTCGGACCGTTCCCCAGCTCGTGGGCGGTCAAGGAATCGATGCAGATCCTGCAGAAGGTGTTCCTGATCCGCACCTGCGAGGACAGCGTCTATTCGAACCGCACGCGCCCCTGCCTGCTGCACCAGATCGGCCGCTGCAGCGGGCCCTGCGTCGATTTGATCAGCAAGGAAGACTACAAGGTCGACGTTGAAAACGCCGCCCGCTTCCTGCGCGGACGCCAGAGCGAAGTGATGGAAGACCTGGAAAAGAAAATGCACGCCTACGCCGCCGAGCTCAAATTCGAGCAGGCAGCCGCGGTGCGCAACCAGATCCAGTCGCTGTCGCGCGTGCTGCACCAGCAAAGCATGGAGACCACCGGCGACGCCGACGTCGACATCATCGCCGTGCTGGTGCAGGGCGGCCGCGCCTGCGTCAACCTGGCCATGGTGCGCGGCGGCCGCCACCTGGGCGACCGCGCCTACTTCCCCAACCATATCGGCGACGCCGCCGCCATCGCCGAGGAACCGATCGAGGTCGAGGTGCTGGCCGCCTTCCTGGTCCAGCACTACACCGAGAAATTCATCCCCGGCACGCTGATCCTGAATATCGAATTCGACCACCCGGCGCTGATGCAGGCCTTGCAGGAGCAGTGCGGCCACCGCATCAACCTGATCTTCCAGCCGCAGGACCAGCGCCGCAAATGGCTGGAACTGGCGCAGAAGGGCGCCGAGATCTCGCTGGCGCGGCTGCTGCAGGAGCAGGGCTCGCAGCAGTCGCGCACGCGCGCGCTGGTCGAGGCGCTGCAGCTGGAGCCGGAAGACATCGACGCCCTGCGCGTGGAGTGCTTCGACATCTCGCACACGCAGGGCGAGGCCACGCAGGCCTCGTGCGTGGTGTTCCATCACCACCAGATGCAGAACGGCGAATACCGCCGCTACAACATCAACGACATCACGCCCGGCGACGATTACGCGGCGATGCGCCAGGTGCTGATGCGCCGCTACGAAAAGGTGGCCAACGGCGACGGCGTCATGCCGGACGTGGTGCTGATCGACGGCGGCAAGGGCCAGATCGAAATGGCGCGCCAGGTGTTCGCCGAGCTGGGGCTGGACATCAGCCTGATCGTCGGCGTGGCCAAGGGGGAAGGGCGCCGGGTCGGCCTGGAGACCTTGATGTTCGTCGACGGCCGGGCCTCGCAGGAGCTGGGCAAGGAATCTGCGGCGCTGATGCTGGTGGCGCAGATCCGCGACGAGGCGCACCGCTTCGCCATCACCGGCATGCGCGCCAAGCGCGCCAAGACGCGCCAGACCTCGCGCCTGGAGGAGATCGAGGGCATAGGCGCCAAGCGCCGCCAGCGCCTGCTGGCGCGCTTCGGCGGCCTGCGCGGCGTGGTCGACGCCAGCATCGAGGACTTGAAGCAGGTCGAAGGCATCTCCAGCGCCCTGGCCGAGGAGATCTACAAACAGCTCCATTGAACCGGTCAACGCGGCCGTGGCGTTGTTGCGGCTCCTTGCCGTGCAGGCGCACTGTCTTCGTCGCCGCGCCTAGCCACACCCGCGTTGACCGATTCAATTCATGTATGGCAACAGTGCGCTGGTTTAATGTGCTGCGGCAAGGTAGACTAGCGGCGCATTACAAATTTTCACGGCTGCACTAATTTCCGAGCTTATGCCTTTCAATATACCGATACTGTTGACCTGGTTGCGCGTTGCGCTGATTCCGCTGGTGGTAGGCGTTTACTACCTGCCCACCACCGTCCTGCCCGTGGCGGATCAAAACCTGGCGGCCACGCTGGTGTTCATCGTCGCCGCGATCACCGACTGGTTCGACGGTTTCCTGGCCCGGCGCTGGAACCAGACCTCGGCCTTCGGCGCCTTCCTCGACCCGGTGGCCGACAAGCTGATGGTGGCCGGCGCCTTGCTGGTGCTGGTGCAGCTGGACCGCGCCAACGCCGTGCTGTCGTTCATCATCATCGGCCGCGAGATCGCCATTTCTGCGCTGCGCGAATGGATGGCGCAGATCGGCGCGTCCAAGTCGGTGGCGGTCAGCTCGCTGGGCAAGATCAAGACCACGGCGCAGATGACGGCGATCCCGCTGCTGCTGTTCCACGACGTGCTGTGGGGCGCCATCGACACCCAGTTCTGGGGCTCGCGCCTACTGGAAGTGGCGGCCGTGCTGACGGTCTGGTCGATGTTCTACTACCTGCGCCTGGCGTGGCCGCTGATCAAGGAAAAATCCGGCCAGCTCTGAGCGCGCGGTAAAAACTAAATAAACAATATTTTTTATTCGACAAAGTTTTTACCATTGACAGCCTGCTCAGATCCTCTATAATGCTGGCCTGTTGTTGATGACGGCGACGCGGGAGTAGCTCAGTTGGTAGAGCGCAACCTTGCCAAGGTTGAGGTCGAGAGTTCGAGACTCTTCTCCCGCTCC
>NZ_JBGLYQ010000035.1:0-86567 GCF_047304105.1 Duganella sp. Dugasp56 | reverse complement strand
CAGCGATGCCGCCGGGGGGGGGGGGGGGGGGGGGGGGGGGGGGGGGGGGGGGGGGGGGGGGGGGGGGGGGGGGGGGCGGCGGGCGGCCGCCCGCCGGGCCGCCCCCGCGCCCCCCCCCCCCCCCCCCCCCCCCCCCCCCCCCCCCCCCCCCCCCCCCCCCCCCCCCCCCCCCCCCCCCCCCCCCCCCCCCCCCCCCCCCCCCCCCGGCAGTCACCGCGCCGGATGCCGACACGCTGCAGGCCGCCCAGGCCGACGCCACCGACTTCAAGGCCGCGCTGGCCAAAGCCGGCTCGGCCGCACAAACCGCCACCGCGGCAGCGGCCGCCAAAGCCGCCGCTGCCGCCGGCGCGAACGCCGCGGCAACCACCTCCGCCGCCACGCCGGCCGCGGCGCTGGCCACCGCCGGCAAGGAAATCACCGCCGATGCCAAGCCTGTCGCCGCCCCGGCGGACGACAAGGCCGGCGACACCGTCGCCGTTGCCGACACCGCGGCCGCGCCGAAAACCGGCGCCGACGCGATCAACCGCATCGTCACCAAGGCCGCGCCGGCCGGCGAGCAGGCTCAGCAAGTGTCGCAGACCCGCCAGCAGCAGGCCGATCCGGCCCAGCTGGCCGCCACCGCCAAGATCGACGTCCACGCCGAAGCGGCGCCGCTGAAGGAAGCCGCGCCGGCCATCACCATCGCGCCGGCCGCGCAGTCCGCGCTGGACATGGCGAAAGCCGCCGTCGCCGCCCCCGCCGACAAGCTCAGCAGCCGCGTCGGCACCCAGGCCTGGGACCAGCAGCTGGGCCAGAAGATCGTCTTCATGGCCGCCGGCGGCGAGCAAAGCGCGACGATGGAACTGAATCCGCCGGACCTCGGCCCGCTGCAGGTGGTGCTGAGCGTGAACAAGGACCAGGCCACCGCCGCCTTCACCTCGGCGACGCCGGAAGTGCGCCAAGCGCTGGAGGCGGCATTGCCGAAACTGCGGGAAATGATGAGCGACGCCGGCATCCAGCTGGGCAGCGCCACCGTTTCGGCCGGCATGTCGGACCAGAACAACGGTTTTAGCCAGCAGGCCAATTCGGCCCAGGGCGGCGGCAACGGCGGCGGCAACCGTACGGGCAGCGGCGGCTTTGGCCGCGATGCCGCCGTGGCCGAGGCTCCGCGCAGCGCCGCGCCGGCGCGCCGCGTGCCGGCCGGCGCGGTCGATACCTTCGCCTGACCCCACAGGCCCAACCGATAATGACATAATGGCGGCATGATCCACTTCCGCACCATGCAAGGGCTATCTTGAAAGCGAACCCAAAAATGAAAGCCGATCAGAAAGTTGAGGCCCCCGCAGGCGGCGGCAGCAAAAAACTGATCATCATCATCGTGGCTGCGGTCCTGTTGCTGGGCGTGGTCGGCGGCGGCGCGGCCTGGTTCTTCCTGCATGGTAAAAGCGACACCGAGGAAGACGTGCCGGCCAAGGGCAAGCACAAGGCGAGCGCCAAGAAGGCCGGACCGCCGGAATACGTGCCGGTCGAGCCGTTCACCGTCAACCTGCAGCCGGGCGAGAGCGGCACCGACCAGTACCTGCAACTGGCGTTCACGCTGGAAGTGGGCGGCCTGGAAGAGAAGGAAAATGTCAAAAACAACATGGCCAAGGTGCGCAGCCGCATGTTGCTGCTGTTGTCGGGCAAGCACGCCTCGGACATCAATACGCCGGAAGGCAAGGTCCAGCTGGCCAAGGAAATCATCGCCCAGCTGAAAGAACCCTTCGAGGACCGCGGCGCGCCGCAGGACATCGAAGATGTGCTGTTCACTTCGTTCATCATTCAGTAATCAGGCTAGAACATCATGGCTGATAATTTTCTCTCCCAGGAAGAAGTCGATGCCCTGCTGAAGGGCGTCAACGGCGACCAGGACGACGTCCAGGCGCAGGAAGACGTCGCGGGAGTCCGGACCTACAACCTGGCCACCCAGGAACGTATCGTCCGCGGGCGCATGCCGACGCTGGAGATTATCAACGAGCGCTTCGCCCGCCTGTTGCGCGTCGGCCTGTTCAACTTCCTGCGCCGCAGCGCCGAGGTGTCGGTCGGCTCGGTGCGGGTGTCCAAGTACTCCGAGTTCATCCGCAACCTGGTGGTGCCGACCAATCTGAACCTGGTGCACATGAAGCCGCTGCGCGGCACCGCGCTGATGGTGTTCGATCCGGGCCTGGTGTTCCTGCTGGTGGACAACCTGTTCGGCGGCGATGGCCGTTTCCACACCCGCGTCGAGGGCCGCGACTTTACCCAGACCGAGCAGCGCATCATCCTGCGCATCCTGGACATCGTGTTCGAGGCCTACACCAAGTCGTGGGAGCCGGTCTACCCGGTCGAGTTCGAATACATCCGCTCGGAAATGAATACGCAGTTCGCCAACATCGCCACGCCGAACGAGGTGGTGGTGGCGTCGACCTTCACGGTGGAGCTGGGCTCGGTGTCCGGCCAGATCCACTTCTGCATGCCGTACTCGATGATCGAGCCGATCCGCGATTCGCTGACCTCGAGCCTGCAGGGCGAGGCGCTGGAAGTGGACAAGCGCTGGATCCGCCTGATGACGCAGCAGATCCAGATCGCCGAGGTGGAAATCGTCGCCTCGCTGGGCACGGCCAAGGTCAATTTCGACGAGATCCTCAACATGCGCGTGGGCGACATCATCCCGCTGACGATCCCGGAAATGATCTCGGCCACCGTCGACGGCGTGCCGGTGATGGATTGCAGTTACGGGGTAATGAACGGACAATACGCGCTGAAGGTGGAGAAATTGCTCGCCAATGCCGATAACATCAAATAACGCCGGCGCAACCGCCGCCGGTGACCGCAATACAGGAGAGAAGCATGTCGGATAATCAAGACGATAGCATCGACGACGACCCATGGGGCGCGGCGATTGCCGAGCAGGCGCAGGCCGAGGCCGAGGCGCTCGAGAAGCAGCAGGCCCAGGCGGCCAGCGCGGCCGTGTTCAAGGACTTTTCCAGCACGCCGAGCCGGACCGAGACGCACAACGATATCGACTTCATCCTCGACATCCCGGTCCAGCTGACGGTGGAACTGGGCCGCACCAAGATCGCCATCAAGAACCTGCTGCAACTGGCGCAGGGCTCGGTGGTGGAACTGGACGGCCTGGCCGGCGAGCCGATGGACGTGCTGGTCAACGGCTGCCTGATCGCCCAGGGCGAGGTGGTGGTGGTGAACGACAAGTTCGGTATCCGCCTGACCGACATCATCACGCCGTCCGAACGTATCCGAAAACTGAATAAATGAAGCACGGCCCATTCCTTACCCTAGTCCTCGCGGCGGCCTTGGCCCCCCGCCCCCCAATGCCCCCCCCCCCGGGTACGGCCCCCAACGCGCCCCCCCCCCAGCCAACCCCGCCCCCCCCCCCCCCCCCCCCCCCCCCCCCCCCGCCCGCAATGGCCCAGCGCAGCGTGTCCGGCACCATCGGCGGCGCAGCGCATGCAAGCGGCGCCACCGCCGGCACGCCGGCGGCCGACGCTGCGGCTCCGGCTGCCGCCGCGGCGGTCGAACCGCCGGCCGCATCCGGCCCCGCCGTCGCGCCACCGCCGGCACCGGCCCAGGCCGCCGTCCCGGCCGGCCCGCTGGCGATGACCATCCCCACCCCGCAGCCGACCGCCACCAGCACCGGCGGCCTGCTGCAAACCATCTTCGCGCTGATGTTCGTGCTGGCCCTGCTGGTCGGCGCGGCCTGGGCGCTGAAGCGCTTCGGCCCGAAAAACTTCGGCGGCGGCAACAGCAACGTCAAGCTGGTCGGCGCGCTGAGCGTCGGCGCGCGCGAGCGCATCCTGGTGGTCGAGGTGGGCGAGCAATGGATCGTGGTCGGCGCCTCGCCGGGCCGCATGAACGCGCTGGCCACCATGCCGCGCCAGGAAAGCACCGAAGCGGCCGTCAACACCCCGCTGCCGACGGCCAACTTCGCCGCCTGGCTCAAACAAACGATAGACAAGCGCGATGGCAAATAAGCAGGTCCTCAAATCCCTGCTGATGCTGGCCGCGCTGGGACTGCCGCTGGCGGCGGCCGCCCAGTCCAGCATCGGCATCCCGGCCTTCACCGCCACGCCGGCGTCCGGCGGCGGCACCAATTACACGCTGCCGATCCAGACCATGCTGCTGATGACGGCGCTGACCTTCATCCCGGCGGCGCTGCTGCTGATGACGGCCTTCACCCGCATCATCATCGTGCTGTCGCTGCTGCGCCAGGCGCTGGGCACACAATCGGCGCCGCCGAACCAGGTGATGGTCGGCCTGGCGCTGTTCCTGACCCTGTTCGTCATGGGCCCGACCTTCGACAAGATCTACACCGAGGCCTACCTGCCTTTGCAGGAAAACAAGATCAACATGAGCGTCGCCATGGACAAGGGCGCGGCGCCATTAAAAACTTTCATGATGAAGCAAACCCGGCAGGCCGACCTGGCCTTGTTCGTGAAATTGTCGCGCAGCCCTGCGCTGCAAGGGCCGGAAGACGTACCGCTGCGCATCCTGGTGCCGGCTTTTGTCACCAGCGAACTGAAAACCGCGTTCCAGATCGGCTTCGCCATCTTCATTCCATTTCTGATTATCGACATGGTGGTCGCCTCTGTACTTATGTCGATGGGGATGATGATGATGTCGCCGGCCGTGATCTCGCTGCCGTTCAAGCTGATGCTGTTCGTGCTGGTGGACGGCTGGCAATTACTGCTCGGTTCGCTGGCGCAGAGTTTTTACTAGGAGACGGCGATGACACCCGAAAGCGTGATGACGATGGGCCGGCATGCCATGGAAATAACGCTGATGATCGCCGCGCCCATGCTGCTGGTGGCGCTGATCATCGGTCTGGTGGTCAGTATCTTTCAAGCCGCAACCCAGATCAATGAGGCGACCTTGTCCTTCATCCCCAAGCTGGTCGGCATTTTCGTGGCACTGGTGATCGCCGGGCCGTGGATGCTGTCGGTCATGCTCGACTACATGCGCGAAGTGTTCGGCGGCATCCCCGGCCTGGTCGGCTGAGTCGCAGCCTGAACATTTTGCCAATGTGTAACAGTTTCCGATTAAATAAGAAGTTCGTTTAGAATTGGGTTGTTGGTGCCCGGTGGAAATAAATAGGTAAAACCGCCTCATGATTTCGTTCTCCACTGCCGATATCAACCTGTGGATCGCCGGGCTTCTGTGGCCGCTGACGCGGATCATGGGACTGATCGCCGCGTCGCCGCTGCTGGGCAATTCCGCCGTGCCGGCCACCGTCAAGATCAGCCTGGGCGTGCTGCTGGCGATGATCGTCGCGCCGGCCGTGCCCGCGCTGCCGGCCGCCGATCCGATGTCGCTGGCCGGGCTGCTGATCCTGGTGCAGGAAATGCTGATCGGGCTGGCGATGGGGTTTAGCATCCGCATCATTTTTGCCGCGGTGGAGATGGCGGGCGAAATCTCCAGTTTGACCATGGGCCTGGGGTTCGCGACGTTTTTCGACCCCACCACCCAGGGCCGTTCGTCGGCGATCAGCCAGTTCCTGTCGCTGGTGGCGACCATGGCGTTTTTGGCCGTCAACGCCCACCTGGTGCTGCTGTCGGCGCTGGTGGAGAGTTTTTCGACGTTGCCGGTGTCGGCCGCGCCGGTGTACGGCGGCGGCTTCAAGCAGCTGGCCGACTGGGGCGGCAGGATTTTCAGCACCGGTGTGCAGCTGTCGCTGCCCATCGTGGCCGCTTTATTGATTACCAACGTGGCGCTCGGGATCCTGACGCGCGCCGCGCCGCAGCTGAATTTGTTTGGTATCGGGTTTCCGATTACTTTGGGTGTAGGTTTGCTGGTCATCGCCATGACGCTCCCGTACCTGGTGACGCCCGTGCAAAACCTGTTTTTAGATGGCATGGAACGCGTGCGGCTGATGCCCAGAACGTGGTCGCAACGCCCCGAGCAGCTTAAACCGGCAAACTTGCCGGTTCGACCTCCGGGCCTGCGACCATAGCGAAATTCAATAGCCATCCAGTGATTTTTGGTTTCCATGAAGCAAGTTTAAAGGTATCATGGGAGCTCCCGGGAGAACACAGCAATGACTTCGATCGTTATAGATTTCACTACAGACCAGATCGTCAGCCTGTCGACTGCACAGATCGGCCTGTTCACGACCGAAGATATGCAAGCGCTCAATTCCGACCAGCTGGGCGTGATGAGCAGCGCCCAGGTGCGCGCGCTGACCACCGCGCAGCTGGACTTCCTCAACACCGACGCCCTGCCCGGCCTGACCACCGACAACGTGCCGCTGCTGACCTTGCAGCAAGTGGGCGCGCTCAACACGGCCATCATCGCCGCGCTCAATACCGACCAGCTGATCGCGCTGACCACGCGCGAAATGCAGGTGCTGACCAGCGTCCAGCTCAACGGGCTCAATTCCGACCAGGTCCAGGCGCTGGAAACGAACGACGTGCGCGCGCTGCTGTCGGCGCAGGTGGCCCTGCTCGGCTCCGACCAGGTGGCCAGCCTGACCAGCGACCAGCTGGCCGGCCTGAGCACGGCGCAAATCCGCGCGCTCAGCACCGGCGCGCTGGCCGCCATCGCCACCGACCAGATCGCGCTGCTGCCGACGGCGTCGCTGGCGCAGCTGACCACCAACCAGGTCAACGCGCTGACGCCGGACCAGTTGGCGGCCATCACCACCGACCAGATCGCCGGGCTCACTTCGCTGCAAGTCAGCGGACTGTCGACCGCCGCGCTGGCCGGCCTCAGCAGCGACCAGATCGGCGCGCTGGAGACCCGCGACCTGGTCTGGATGAGCAGCACCCAGATCGCCGCGCTCAGCGCGACCCAGCTCGGCGGGCTGAACTCGGACCAGATCCGCACGCTGCGCAGCAATGAAGTCGCCGCGCTGACCACCGACCAGATCCCGGTGCTGAGCACCGACCAGATCCTGGCGCTGCCGTCGCTGGCGGCGCTGACCTCGGCCCAGATCGCCGCGCTGACCACCGACCAGTTGGCGGTGCTGCGCACCGCCACCGTGGCCCAGCTGACCAGCTCCCAGCTTGCGGCGCTGCAGGCCGGCCAGGTGGCGGCGCTGACCACCGACCAGATCGTCGGCCTGAGCACCGCCCAGGTCGCCACGCTGACAACCGACGTCATCGCCGCGCTGACCACCGAGCAGCTGCTCAACATGGAAACGCGCGACTTTGCCGCGCTAACCACGCGCCAGATCCGCACGCTGAGCAGCGACCAGCTGATCGCGCTGACCACCGACGAGATGGCGGCCATGAGCACCGCCGCCGAGGCCGCGCTGACCAGCGACCAGCTGTCGGTGCTGAGCTCTGACCAGATCGCCGGCCTGAAGTCGCTGGCGCCGCTGACCACCGGCCAGCTGCAGGGCCTGACCAGCGACCAGATCACCAACCTGGAAACCAAGGACATCGCCGCGCTGAGCAGCACCCAGCTGGCGGCGCTGCGCCAGGACCAGCTGCAGGCGCTCAATAGCGACCAGATCATCGCGCTGTCGGCCACGCAGTTTGCCAGCCTGAACAGCGCCACGCTGAACCTGCTGACCACCGACCAGATCCAGCAAATCGAAACCCGCGACATCGCCGCGCTGCGCTCGGTGCAGGTGGCGCGGCTGGGCACCGACCAGTTGGCCGCGCTGACCAGCGACCAGTTCAACGCGCTCACCAGCAGCGCCATCGGCGCGCTCACCACCGACCAGATCGGCGCGCTGACCACCGACCAGCTCAATTCACTGTCGACCCTGGCCGGCATGGCCAGCCGGCAGATCGGCTCGTTCACCACCGCGCAGCTGTCCTCGCTGTCCACGCACAACCTGGCCTCGCTGGCCAGCAGCCAGCTGGGCGTGCTCAACGCCGCGCAAATCCAGTCGCTGACCAGCGACCAGATCATCGCGCTGACCGGCGCCCAGTTCCGCGGCATCAACACCACCGCGCTGGCGGCGCTGACCACCGACCAGATCACCTGGATCGAGACGGCCGACATCGCCGCGCTGAGCACCAGGCAGATCGGCAAGCTGACCACCAGCCAGGTCGTCGTGCTGTCCTCCGACCAGGTGGCGGCGCTGACCTCGGCCGAGACCGCGGCGCTGACCAGCGACCAGATCGCCGCGATGAGCTCGGAGCAGATCGACGCGCTGCGCAGCCTGACCGCGCTGACCACGCAGCAGATCCGCGCGCTGAGCACCTACCAGATCAGCACGCTGAGCACGGGCGACATGAGCAGCCTGAGCACGCGCCAGTTTGCCGCGCTGACCAGCAACCAGCTGCTGGCGCTGACCACCGACCAGATCATCGGCCTCAACAGCGCGCAGATCAGCGCGCTGAGCACCTCCGCGCTGGCCACATTGAGCACCGACGCCATCGCCGCGATCGAGACGCGCGATATCCGCTTCCTGCGCACCTCGCAGATCGCCAGTCTGAGCACCGCGCAAGTGTCGGCGCTGACCCCGGCGCAGCTGGCCGCCTTTACCACGGCCGAAATCCGTTCGCTCAACAGCGACCAGATCGCCGTGCTCAACAGCGACCAGATCGATGCACTCAGCTCGCTCAATCCGCTCAACTCGCGCCAGATCGGCGCGTTGACGACGGACCAGATCCAGCAGCTCTCGACCGACGACTTCGCCGCGCTGCAGACCAGCCAGATCGCCGCGCTGAGCGCCGCCCAGGCCGCCGCCATCACCCTCGGCCAGATCGTCGCGCTGAGCCCGGCCCAGGTGCGCGCCCTGAACACCGACGCGCTGTCCGCGCTCAACACCGACCAGATCGCCGCGCTGACCGTGGGCGACGTCGCCGGCCTGAGCACGCGCCAGATCGCCGTGCTGAGCACGGATCAACTGCTGGGTTTGAGCCCGGCCCAGCTGGCCGCGCTGACCTCGGCCGAGGTGGCGGCGCTGACGACGCGCCAGATCGCCGCGCTGAACAGCGACCAGATCGACGCGCTGACCGCGCTGACCGCATTGAGCAGCAAGCAGCTCGCCGCGCTCACCACCGAGCAGATCGCCACCATGAACACGCTGGATCTGCGCTCACTCAAGTCGAGCCAGATCGCCGCGCTCAATTCGCTTCAGGCCAACGCGCTCACCACCGACCAGATCCCCACGCTGACCGTGGCCCAGCTGAACGCCATCTCGACCGCCGTGATCGCCTCGCTGGCGACCGCGCAGATCGCCGCGCTGACCAACGCCGAGGTGGCCGCGCTGAAGACCGGCCAGGTCAAGGCCTTGACCACCGACCAGGTCGCCGCGCTGACGACGGGCCAGATCAGCAGCCTGACCACGCAGGAAATCGCCGCGCTGACCACCGACCAGAAAGCCGCGCTGACCACCACGCAGCTCGCCGCGCTGAGCTCGCTCGCCAGCTTCACCACGGCGTCGATCGCCGCGCTCACCACGGCCCAGATCGCCTCGCTGCCGCTGGCCATCCTGGCCGGCCTCACCAGCGCCCAGATCGCCTCGATGACGACCGACCAGATCGCCGCGCTGACCACCGATGAAGTGATCGCGCTGACCAGCGTGCAGATCCGCGCGCTGAGCACCGCGCAGCTGGGCGCGCTGACCTCGGACCAGGTGCCGGTGATCGAAGTGGTCGACCTGCAGGCGCTGAGCACGCGCCAGATCGTCGGCCTGACCACCGACCAGCTGGGCGAGCTGACCAGCACCCAGTTCGGCGCGCTGAGCACGCTCGCCATCGCCAGCCTGACCACCGCCCAGATCGCCGGCCTGTCGACCGACCAGGTGGCCAGCTTCGGCACGCTGGCACCGCTGACCAGCAAGCAGATCGCCGCGCTCACCACCGCCCAGATCGCCAGCCTGGCGCTGGCTAAGATCGCCACGCTCAAAACCAGCCAGATCGCCGGCATGACCAGCGCCCAGGTGGGCGCGCTGACCACCGACCAGATCGTCGCGCTGAGCACGGCCCAGGTGCGCAGCCTGAACGCCAGCACCTTGGCCGCCATGTCGACCTCCCAGATCGCCGCGATCGAAGTGGTGGACGTGGCCGCGCTCGGTTCCAACCAGATCAACGCGCTCACCAGCGATCAGCTGGCCGCGCTCACCAGCGACCAGTTCGCCGCCCTGAGCACCAAGACGCTGGCCGCCATGGCCAGCAGCCAGATCGCCGCGCTGTCGCTGGCGCAGATCGACAGCCTGGCCACGCTGGCGCCGCTGACCACACGCCAGGTGACGGCGCTGACCACCGCCCAGATCGCCAGCCTCGGTCTGGCGCAGATCGCCACGCTGAAAACCAGCCAGCTCAGCGCGCTCAACAGCGTGCAGACGCAGGGTTTGAACAGCGACCAGATCATTGCGCTGGAAACGGCGCAGATCAAAGGCCTGGCCACCAATGTGCTGGCCGGCCTGACCACCGACCAGATCGTCGCGATCGAGCTGGTCGACATCGCCGTCTTGCGCAGCGCCCAGGTCGCCGCGCTGCGCACCGACCAGGTGGCGGCGTTGACGCTGGCCCAGCTGGGCGCCTTCACGTCGCAGGAAATCGCCGCGCTGACCACCCGCCAATTGGGCGTCATGACCACCGACCAGATCGCCGCGCTGGGCAGCCTGGCCGGCCTGGGCACCAAACAGATCAGCGGCCTGAACAGCGACCAGATCATCGCGCTGACACCGGCCCAGATCGCCGCCATGAAGACCGCGCAGATCGCCGCCTTCAGCAGCGTGCAGATCCAGTACCTGACCAGCGACCAGGTGCCGGCGCTGACCACGGCGCAAATCCGCGCGCTGTCGAACGCCGTCATCGCCGCGCTGACCACCGACCAGATCCTGGAGCTGACCGGCCCCGACCTGATCGCGCTGAAAACCAGCCAGCTGATGGCGCTGACCAGCGACCAGCTGGGCGCGCTGTCGCTGACGCAGTACGGCACGCTGATCTCCAGCGAGGTCGCGGCGCTGACCACCAAGCAGTTGAGCTACCTGACCAGCGACCAGATCGCCGCGCTGGCCAACCTGACCGCGCTGACCACCTTGCAGATCTCGTCGCTGAGCACCGACCAGCTGGTCACGCTGTCGCCGGGGCGCTTCGCCTCGCTCAGCACGCGCCAGCTGCAGGCGCTCAACAGCCGCCAGCTGAACGGCATCAACAGCGACCAGATCATCGCGCTGTCGACCTCGCAGATCCGCGCCTTGAGCACCAGCCTGCTGGCCGCCATGAACACCGACCAGATCGATGCGATCGAGGCGCTCGACTTCGCCGCGATGACCACCGCGCAATTGCGCTCGCTGACCACTGCCCAGATGGCGGCGCTGCTGACCGACCAGCTGCATGCGCTGAGCAGCGCGGCGATCGCCGCCTTCTCGCAGAACCAGCTGCTGGCGCTGAACACGGCCCAGGCTTCGTCGCTGGGCAACCTGTCCGACTACACGACCTTGCAGATCGCCAGCATGTCGACCGACCGCATCGTGGCGCTGACGGCGACCGACTTCGGCGTCATGGGCACGAAACAGATCGCGGCCCTGACCTCGACCCAGCTGTCGGTGCTCAACAGCGACCAGATCGTCGCGCTGAGCGGCCCGCAGGTGGGCGCGCTGAGCACCATCGCGCTCAAGGGCCTGAGCAGCGACCAGATCGCCGCCATCGAAGTGGACGACATTCCCTCGCTGAAGACCGCGCAGCTGCAGTCGCTGCGCAGCGACCAGCTGCTGGCGCTGACCACCGACCAGATGGCCGCGCTGACGACGCAGGAAGTGGCCGGCCTGAAGGCCAGCCAGATCGCCTTGTTGACCCCGGCGCAATTGGCCGCCATCGTCAACATCCGCGGCCTGACGACGGACCAGGTGCGCGTGCTGGGCAGCGACCAGCTGCAGGTGCTGACGCCGGACCAGATCGCCTCGCTGAGCACGCGCCAGGTCGCCGCGCTGAGCAACACCCAGGTGACGGCGCTGACCAGCGACCAGATCATCGCGCTGACCACCGGCGAGATCCTGGCGCTGAACACGCGCACCTTGGCCGCGTTGACGTCGGACCAGATCGCCGTGCTCGAGGCGGCCGATATCGCCGCCATGAAGTCGACCCAGGTGGTGGCGCTGACCACCGACCAGATCGCCGCCATCACCACCGGCCAGATCGCCAGCTTCAACACCGGCGCCATCAGCGCGCTGACCTTGAACCAGACCCGCGCGCTGAGCACCGACCAGATCGTCAACCTGAGCGACACCCAGGTGCGCGCGCTGAGCACGCGCAGCATCGCCGGTCTCAGCACGGACCAGCTGGACGCGATGGAGGTGGGCGATTTCGCCGGCCTGCGCACCAGCCAGATCCGCGCGCTGACGACCGACCAGCTGGTGTCGCTGACCACCGACCAGTTGAGCGCGCTGAACACGCAGCAGGTGGCCTCGCTGAGCTCGGCGCAGCTGAACGCGCTGACGCCGGCGCAGTTCCTGTTGCTGGGCAAGCTCGGTTCGCTCAATACCACTCAGGTGTCGGTGCTGACCACCGACCGCATCGCCGCGCTGACCGATGACCAGTTGGCCGCGCTGACCTCGGTCCAGATCGCGTCGCTGAGCAGCCGCCAGATGGCCGCCTTCGACACCCACCAGATCCAGGCGCTGACGGTCAACCAATGGCGCGCGCTGAGCACGTCCGCGCTGCGCGGCCTGTACAGCGACCAGCTGGCGGCGATGGAAGTGGAAGACTTGTCCGGCCTGAAAACCAACCAGATCGCCTCGCTGAGCACGCAACAGATCTCGCTGCTGAGCATCGACCAGATGGGCTCGCTGACCACCGCCGAGCTCGGTTCGCTGACGGACGCGCAGATCCGCGCGCTGGCCACCGAACAACTCAACGCGCTGAGCACGCTGGGCAACCTGAAGTCGTCACAGATCGCCGCGATGTCGACCTACCAGCTCAGCATGCTCGACGTCGACCACCTGGGCACGCTGAAGACGGCGCAGATGGCCGCGCTGAGCAAGGTGCAGGTGCAGAACCTGAGCACCGACCAGATCGTCGCGCTGACCGGCGCACAGCTGCGCGGCCTCAGCCTGACCGGCCTGGGCGGCCTGACCTCGGACCAGATCGCCGCCATCGAGCTGGACGACGTGGCAGGACTCAGCAGCGTTCAGCTGAACGCGCTGACCAAGTCGCAGTTCGCCAGCCTGACCCTGGCGCAGATCGGCAGCCTGGTGACGCAGCAGATCGCCACGCTGAGCGCGAGCGAAGTGTCGGCGCTGTCGACCGACCAGATCAACGCGCTGCAAACGCTGGGCGTGCTGACGGCCGGCCAGATGGCGGCGCTGACCTCGGACCAGCTGGCCGGCATCGACGTCGACCACTTCGGCAGCCTGCGCTCGACGCAGATCGCCGGCCTGACGCTCAAGCAGCTGACCCTGCTCAACACCGACCAACTCGGCTCACTGACGGCGACGCAGGCGCGCGGCCTCAACGTGGCGGCGCTGAACACCGACCAGATCAAGGCGCTGAGCGTGGATTCGGTATCGATACTGAACTCGGCCCAGCTGCAGTCGCTGAAGACCAACCAACTGGGCGCGCTGACCGGCGACCAGTTCGCCGCACTGTCGAGCAAGTCGCTGTCGTCGCTGGCGGTATTGCAGATCCGCGGCCTGGGCACCGACCAGCTGGCTGCGCTCGGCACGCTGGCGGCCTTTACCACCGCGCAGATCGGCGGCTTCACGTCCGACCAGATCAGTGCCATGTCGGCCGACATGGTGACCGGCATGCGCACCAACCAGATCGCCTCGCTGGGCGCGGTCCAGGCCGCCGGCCTGACCACCGCCCAGATCTCGACGCTGGATCCGACCCTGGTGGCGGCGATGTCGCTGGCGGCGCTGAACGCGCTGACCTCGGACCAGATCCAGGTCATGGACGGCAACGATATCGTGGCGCTGAAGACGGCGCAGCTCAACGGCCTGACGGCGGCCAGCATCGCCAAGTTCAGCACCGGCCAGATCGCCTCGCTGACAACGGCGCAGGTGCGCTCGCTGAAGACCACGCTGATCAAGGCGCTGACGGTGGAACAGATCGCCGCGATGAGCATCGCCGATGTTGCCGCGCTGGCGTCGACGCAGGTGTGCGCGCTGAGCGCCGAGCAGGTGGCGGCGCTGACCGCCGACCAGCAAGCGGTACTGCCGCTGGGCAGTCCGCTGGTCCTGGACTTGAACGGCGACGGCATCCACACCTTGGGCATCTCGGCCGGCGTCAAGTTCGACCTCTACGCCGACGGCGAGAAGATCAACACCGGCTGGGTCGGTTCCGGCGACGGCTTGCTGGCGCTCGACCGCAACCACGACGGCACCATCAACGACGGTGGCGAGCTGTTCGGCACCGCCACCAGCAGCAGCGCCGGCGGCAAGGCCAAGGACGGCTTCGCGGCGCTGTCCGACATGGACAGCAACCACGACGGCGTGGTCGACGGCAAGGATGCGCAGTTCGGCGACTTGCGCGTGTGGGTCGACGCCAATGCGGACGGCGTCAGCCAGGCCGGCGAGCTGAAGTCGCTGTCCGAGCTGCACATCGCCAGCCTGAACGTGGGCGCCACCAAGGTAAGCGAGCTGGACAACAACAACTGGATCGGCCTGCGTTCGGGCTACACCAGCGACGACGGCACCGTCAGCCAGATGGTCGACGTCTGGTTCCTGGCCAGCCGTGCGGCGCAGGTCAGCGCGCTGACGCAGGCGATCGGCAACTACAGCCAGCAGGCGAATGGCGACAACGCCGGCAACAGCGGCCAGCTGACGCCGCCGTCCGACACGGCGGCAAGCCAGGCAGCCGCGGCCAGCCTGGCGGGCCATGTCGCGGCGCTGGCCGAGCAGTTGCAGCGCTACGGCGCGGCCGGCGCCGGCCTGGCCGGCAGCGGCGGAGCGCATGGCGAGGACTGGCTGCGCAGGCAGAACGCGGTCACCGGCATCCTGGCGGCCAAGTAGCGCAAGCAGGCCGCGGTGGCCCGATCAAGGTCATCGCGGATTTGCGGAAAACCAGCTTGCGGCGGCTCGTCCGGCGTCCGCCAGGTGTGGCTGCTGGCCGGAAGCCCACACGACAAACCCGTCAGGGCGTATCAGCGCGGCGCTCAAGCCGCATTGGTCTTTAGCGCGCCCCGCAACATACTTCATCCGGTCGCCGTATTCAGCCGCCAGCGTTTTCAGCGCGGCATTTGATGCGAAGTCCAGCAACATCCCCCGGCCGTCATGCATGAGCTCGCCGATGGTCGTGCCGTCTTCCAATTCGAAGTTGGGCACGCTACGGCCGACCATTGGGTGACCGTCGCCAAGATCGTACTGCATGAAAATACCCCTGACTCTCCCGGCAATATACGTGGCGCCGTCACGCGTTTCCATCAGGTCGCGCAGGATGGCGCTCAATGCGCGCGCATGGGGATCCGGCCTCATGGCGGCAACCTGCGCGCGCGACCAATCCAGCACCTGTGCGCCAATCGGGTGCCGTTCGGTGTGATAACTGTCCAGCAAGCCTGCCGGCGCACGGCCATGAATGGCGGCGGCGAGCTTCCAGCCCAGGTTCATGGCGTCGCCGATCCCGAGGTTGAGCCCCTGCCCTCCCAGCGGCGCGTGGATGTGCGCGGCGTCGCCGGCCAGCAGCACCCGTCCGTTGCGGTAGCTTGTGGCCTGCCGCGCCCGGTCGGTCCAGGTGGCCGCCGCATGCAAAGCGCTGACGGTGACGTCGGTGCCCGAGACGCGGCGCAGCACTTGCTGGACCTGTGCAAGCGTAACGGGCCCCGCGCCATGGGACGCCCCGCCATCGAACTCCTGCATCACCAGGAAGCCCGGCTGCGATTGGAAGTACATGCCGGTCGCCGTCAGGTTCCGGCCTGGGCTGAGCTTCTCCGGATCGGCAATCTCCACCTGGGCGGAATAGCCGGTAAATTCCGGCTCGGTGCCGGCGAATTCAAAACCGCCCATTTTGCGGACGACACTGCGGCTGCCGTCGCAGCCGACCAGCCATTTACCTTGGAAAGATTGGCCGTCGGACTCAACGCGCACGCCATCCCCTGTCTGATGCAAGCCGGTGGCGGCAACCCCGCGCTTGATGACGACGCCCAGCGCTTGCGCGCGGCGGGCCAGCACCGTTTCAAGCTCCTCCATCTCGGACAACAGCATGGTGTCGGTCGAGCTTGGAAGGCGGTGCGCCCACTGCGAGGTATCGATATCGTCGAAATAAAATGGAATCCCGGCGAAGTGCCCCGCCTGGCGGCGCGATTGCGCCTTGCCCGTATTGCCGAACGGATCCTTGAGGCGCTGCGGCACCATCAGTTCCTTCAGCACGCCCCGGCGGTAGAACGCCTCGACGGTGGGCGCCGACAGTCCCCGTATGCCGAAAGGAAGCTGCTTCAGGGGCGAGTGCGGGTGCTCCGCCTTTTCCAGCACCAGCACGGTACATTTGGCCAAAGCCAGTTCACAGGCAAGGAAAAGCCCCACGGGGCCAGCCCCGCTAATCACCACATCATAAAACATATACTCAATCCCAATATATACTAAGTACATACAAGGTATGCTATCATTCGCGGCATGTCAATACCAACCGACCTGAGATCCCGCAAGCGTCTCGCCACGCGGCAAAGCATTTCCAATGCCGCCACGCGGCTTTTCCTTGAGCGGGGCTTCGACCACGTCACGGTGGATGAGATCGCCGCAGCCGCGGACGTCGGGCGGATGACGGTGTTCAACCATTTCCCGCGCAAGGAAGACATGTTCTTCGACCGCGACGAGGAAGGCCGCGCGATGCTGCGCGACGCGTTGCGGCAGCCCGATCCGCAGGTCGCGCCGGTCGAGACCTTGCGCCTGCTGGCGCACCGGCTGGTGGCCGAACAGAGTCCTTACGTCAGTTTTAATGCCGACAGCCAGGGCTTCGTCGAGACCATCGAAGGCAGCGAAACCCTGAAGGCCAGGGCCAGGGCGATACGCAACGAACTGTGGCAACTGGTGGCGGAGGCGCTATGGGAATGCGCGGGGCGGGAACCGGACGACGCCGACGCCCATCTGGCGGCCGGCCTGCTGCTGGCGACGTGGACTGTCGCCCTCATCCAGGCGCACCGGATCTATCGACAGAACCGGAATACGGAGGAGGCGCAGACGGCCTTCCTGTCCATCGTCGACAAGGGAACCCTGGGCGTCAAAGCCGCCGTGGCCGGCACGCCTTACGCCTGAGCGGTGCTCTTCGTCAGGTGATGTAATTGAACAGCGACAATCCGGCCAGGCTCTTGAACGATTTCTGCGCCGCGTCCAGCGTGGTCTGCTGTTGGGTGAACAGCGAGATCGCCTTGACCGTGTCGACATCCTGCAAGTCCGACAAGGTGGTGGCGTACTGCAGGTTCAAATCGTCGCCCGAGCTGTCCAGGTAATCGAGCTCCTTCAGCCGCGAGCCCACCGCCGACTGTACCGACAGCAAGTTATCGGTGGCGTTGTCGACATTCATCTGCGCCTGGTTCAGCTTGTTGTTCAGGCTGGCCTGCCCCGCCGCGCCGTCGCCCGGCGCGCGCAGAGCCGCGATCAGGTCCGACACGGTGGTGAAAATCGATTGCTTGGTGCTGGGCTGCACGGTGAACTGGTCGAGGTCGGCCGGGTCGCCCTTGATGTCGAACTGCAAGCCATCGAACGTGATGTTCTGGCCGCTGACATAGGGCTGCGGCACGGCCGGCACCGGTGCCGCCGGCACCGGCTGGTTCAAGGTGACGTCGGTGACCGTGTAGGTGGTGACCTTGGGCACGCCCGGCGTCGCCGGCACCACCTGGAAATCGATCTGGTACTGGTGCCCGGTCAGCTGGGTGGCGTCCTTGACCGAGCCGGGGCTGATGATGCCGCTGCCGCCGCGGGTGAAATTGCCGGGATCGGCGCCGGTCAGGAAGGTGCCGTTGCCGGTCGCGTTGTTTTCAAACACCGACGAGCCGGAATCGCTGATCGGCAGCTTGCGGGTCGAGCCCACCTGCAGTTCGCGCTGGCCCTGGTCGCCCTGGTAGGCGGCGCCGGTGGCGGTCTGGGTGAACGGCAAGGTGGTCGATTTGTAGCCGGAGAACACATAGCCGCCCACGCCGTCCGAGGTGTTGGCCTGGCCCAGCAGGTCGGCCAGCCGGCCTTCCAGCTCCACCGCCAGCGACTCGCGGTCCTTCTGCGTCATGCTGCCGTCGCCGGCGTTGACGGTCAGCGTCTTGATGTCCTGCAAGATCGAGGTCGAGCTGGCCAGCGCCACCGTCTCCAGCGACAAGGTGCCCTTGGCGTTGGAGCGGTTGGTCACCAGCTGGGTGTTGATCGATTGCGATTGGGTCACTTCCAGCGCGCGCGCGGTGGCGATCGGGTCGTCGGCGGCGGTCAGGTTCTTGCGGCCGGTGGACAGCTGCGCCTGGGTACGGGCGAGCGCCGACTGCAGCGAGCTGATCTGCCCGACGCCGGTATCGAAGATCGTCTTGGAACTGATGCGCATGATCATGATATTTACCTAATGTTGATCAGTGTATCGAACAGCTGGCTGGCGACCTGCATCACTTTGCCGCAAGCCTGGTACGCCTGCTGGTAGCGTAACAGATTTGCCGCTTCCTCATCGAGATTCACACCGGACACGCTCTCCCGCTGCGCGGTGGCCTGGCTCACGGCGGCGTCGGCGGCGCTGCCGCTGATCTGCGCCTCGCGCGCCTTGTTGCCGACGAAGTTGACCATCTGCGCGTAGCTGGTCTGGTAGGTGGCGTTGCCGTTGTCGAGGATGTTCTTGGTCTGCAGGCCGGCCAGCAAGGCGCCGTTGCGGCTGTCGCCGACGCCGCTGGTGTTGGGGCCGACACTGAACGTGTCGAGGTCGGCCGGGGTGCCGCTGATGTTGAAGTTGATGCCGCCGAAGCTGATCGCCGCGCCATCGGTGTAAGGGATCGTCGGCGTGCCGGCCGGATACACGGTGGCCACGCCGTTGACGGTCACCGTCACATCCTGCGCCGGCGGGAAGCCCGACAGCGTGCCGGTGGCCTTGTCGAAGGTCAGCGTGACCGGCGCGGCCAGCGCGTTGCCCGGCGTCAGGTAGTTGGCGTCGACGGTGCCGGCCGTGATCTTGCCGTTGCCGGCGTTGGTGGTCGGCGCGCCGGTGGCGATCGGCGCGGCCAGCGCGATCTTGCTGCGGTCCTGGATCGCCACGCTGAAGTCGTTGGCGGCGTTGTAGGTCGGCCGCACCAGGAAGTTATCCTTGGTCACCGGCGAACCGCTGATCGTGTAGTCGACGCCGTCGATGGTTTGCGGCACCGTCTGCGGGAACGGATTGATCTGCGTGATCTGGCCGTCGCTGAGGCGGGTGACGTTGAAATTGGTGCCGTCGAAATCGACGCTGTAGTCGCTGGCGGTCAGCTTGCTGGCGTCGGTGACGACGGCGCTGACGGTGGCCGTGCTGAGCGGCGAGTTGTTCTGGTTGACGCCGATGTAGGCGTTGATCGGGCCGAAGAACGGCGTGCCGGGGGCGCCATTCTGGTCCTGGCCCAGCACGTGCTGTGCATTGAAGCTGACGGCCAGCGCGGCCGCCACCTGGCCCAGCGAATTCTGCGCGCGGTCCATGGTGCCGTCGCGGAATTGCAGCAGGCCGCCCAGTTGGCCGCCGCTGAGCACGCTGTCCGGCAGCGGGCTGAAGGCGCCGCTTGCCGTCTGGTAGCCGACGGTGACGCGGCTGGCGTCGGTCGGCGAGGTGGAGGTGCCCAGCTGGAACGCGGTGTTGCCCACCACCAGCGGCTGGCCGGTGCCGATCTCGACGGTCAGCGTGTTGTTGTCGCCCGGGATGACGGTGGTCTTGACCAGCTTGTTCAGCTCGGTCAGCATCTGGTCGCGGTGGTCCAGCAAATCGTTGGGCGCCTTGCCGTCCGTGGTCAGGCCGGCGATGGTCTGGTTCAGCGCCGCGATCTCCTTGGCGTAGGAATTGATTTCACCGACGCTGGAGGTGATCTGGCCGTTGACGCCGGACGCGATTTCCGACAGGCGCGCGCTCAAGCCCTGGAAGCGCGAGGCCAGCGAATCGGCGGTCGACAGCATGGCCTGGCGCGATGCCGCCGAGGCCGGGTTCGAGGTGGCGTCCTGCACGCCGTTGAAGAAGTCCTGCAGCGCCGGCGACAGGCCGGCGGTCGGGTCGGCCAGCAGGTTGTCGATCTGGCTGACCTGCTTGGTGTAGGCGTCCAGCGAAGCCTGGTTCGATTCGGCGTTGCGCAGCTGGACCGCGAGGAAGTTGTCGTAGTAGCGGCGCACGGCCGTCACCTCGGTGCCGCTGCCGACGAAGCCGAAGCCCTGGTCCTGCGTGGCCGTGTCGGACTGGATCGCGACCTGGCGGCTGTAGCCAGCCACGCCGGCGTTGGTGATGTTGTTGCCGGTGGTCGACAGACCTACCTGGGCTGCCAACAAACCGCTCTTACCGATGCTGAGGAGACTGGACATGATTTTTTACTCTATCTGTGATGGGTTACGGCACATCGCGCGCAAACCTTAATGGCTGGTCTAACCGGCCAGCGAGCGCTTGATGATGCTGGTCAGCTTGCTGGCGTAATGGGGATCGGTGGCATAGCCGGCCTTTTGCAGCCCCTGGGCGAAGCTGCTGGCGTCGCCCGCGCTGGCCAGGACTTTTTCGTAGCGCGGATTGCTGGCCAGCAGCTTGCCGTAATCCTTGAAGCTGTCGCTGTAGCTGTCGTAGGCGCGGAAGCGCTCGACCCTGGTCTGCGCCTTGCCGTTGACGTATTCGGTGGTGGTGGCCTCGACCACCTTGCCCTTCCAGTCGCCGCCGGCCTTGATGCCGAACAGGTTGTGGCTGTTGGTGCCGTCGCGGCCCTTGATCTCGCGCTTGCCCCAGCCGGACTCCAGCGCCGCCTGGCCCAGCATGAACTTGGCCGGGATGCCGGTCGTGCGGCTGGCTTCCTCCGCATGCGCGCCCAGCTTTTCCTGGAAGTTGCGCACGTGCGTGGGCTGCGTGCTTTTGATGGTGGCAGGCACGGCGCTGTTGTCGTCAACCGATCCCACGGCGCCGGGACCGCCGGCGGCCGCGATGGCGCGCTGCAGCTTGGCGTCCATCAGGCTGGCGGCGCCGGCAAAGCTGCCGCCGTTGACGCCGCTGGCGCTGTCGCCGGCCTCGCCGCCGATCGCCAGCGCCTGCTTGTCGGCGGTCTTCGACAGCTGGCGTATCAGCATGTCGGACAGGCCGATGCCCTTCTTGGCGATGTTCTGGCTGGTCTGCTGGTCCAGCATGGTGGTGAACATCTTGGTCTGCTGGCTGTCCATCATGCCGTCCTGCGGCGTGGCGTCGCGCATGCTCTTCATCATCATGTTGACGAACATGGCTTCGAATTGCGTCGCGGCCGTCTTCAGCGCCTCGGGGCTGCCGGCCTTGGCCGACTGGCGCAGGCTGCCCATGTCCTTGACGTCGAGCGCGAACTTGCTGCTGAGGTCGTTGGAGGTGTTGCTTGAGTTCGTCATGACGGCCCCCGGCTTAAATGATTTCCAGCTCGGCGCGCAGCGAACCGGCGGCCTTCATCGCCTGCAGGATGGCCAGCAGGTCCTGCGGCGTGGCGCCGATGGCGTTGAGCGCCTTGACCACGTCGGCCAGCGAGGCGCCGCCCTTGACCAGCATGACCTTGCCGCTGTCGGCCTTGATGCCGACCTGCGGGTTCTGCGTGACCACGGTGCGGCCGCCCGACAACGGGTTCGGCTGGCTGACCTGGGTGTCGGCGGTGACCGAAATCGACAGGTTGCCGTGCGAGATCGCGCAAGTGTCCAGCGTGACGGCGCGGTTCATCACCACCGAACCGGTGCGCGCGTTCATGATGACCTTGGCCGGCTGCTCCGCCGGATTGACCTGCATGTCCTGCAGGGTGCCGATGAAGGTCACGCGCTGGTCGCTGCCGCTGGGCGACTGCACGCGGATCACGCGGCTGTCCAGCGCGTAGGCGATGCCGGGGCCGTACTTGTCGTTGATCGCTTCGACCACGCGGCTGGCGGTGGCGAAGTCGGCGGTGTTCAATTCCAGCTTGATGAAGTTGCCCTCGCCCAGGCTGGACGCGACCGCGCGCTCGACCGTGGCGCCGCCGGAAATCTTGCCGACGCTGAGGTGGTTGACGGTCAGCGAACTGCCGCCGCCACCGGCGCCCCCGGCCTGCACGCCGACGCCGCCGACCAGCACGTTGCCCTGGGCCATGCCGTAGACCTGGCCGTCGGCGCCTTTCAGCGGCGTCATCAGCAGGGTGCCGCCGCGCAGGCTCTTGGCGTTGCCCATCGACGACACGGTGATGTCGAGCGTCTGGCCCGGCTGCGCGAACGGCGGCAGCGACGCCGTCACCATCACGGCGGCGACGTTTTTCAATTGCAGCTGCGTGCCCTGCGGCAGGTTCACGCCCAGCTGCTGCAGCATGGAGACCACGCTTTGCACGGTGAACGGGGTCTGCGTGGTCTGGTCGCCGCTGCCGTCGAGGCCGACGACCAGGCCGTAGCCGATCAGCTGATTCTGCCGCACGCCGGCGATGCTGGCCAGGTCGCGCAGGTGCTCGGCGCGGCTGAACGGCGCCAGCAGGGACAGGCAGACCAGCAGCGCGGCTTTGAGTTGGGATGTTTTCATGATGGTCAGAAAGGCAGCAGGCTTTGGAAGAAGCGCGAGGCCATCGAGGCCATCTCGGCGCGGTCGATCTGGCTGTTGGTGCGGTACTCGACGCGGGCGTCGGCCACGGCGGTCGATTGCACGGTGTTGCCGGTGGCGATGTTGTCCGGGTTGACCATGCCGGAGAAGCGGATGAATTCCACGCCCTTGTTCATCGCCACCTGTTTTTCGCCGGCGACGATCAGGTTGCCGTTGGACAGCACCTCGACCACGGTCACGCCCATGGTGCCGGTGAAGGTGTTGCTGGCGGACTGGTTGTCGCCGTCGGCGTACTTGCTGTCGTTGGTCACCGACAGCGGATTGCCGAAGGTCGATTGCAGCGGCTTGGGCATGGTCGCGCTGACGCTGCCCGACTTGTTGCCCGAGCTGGCGCCGGCCTTGACGGCCGAGGTTTTCTCGGTGATGACCAGGGTCAGCACGTCGCCCACGTGGCGCGCGCGGCGGTCTTCGAAGATCGGGCGGAACGCGGCGTTCTGGTAGATCGCGCCGTTGCTCGGCGCGGCGGCCAGCTGCTCGGTGTTGAGCGGGCGGGCCGACATCGGCATTTGCACGATGGAGGTCGGCGTGGTCATGCAGCCGCTCAGCAGCAGCAAGCAGGTGACGGAAGTGATGGAAGTGAAGACATATTTCATGATCATGGTCCTTGCAGTGCGTTACAGCTGCGACAGCTTCTGCAGCATCTGGTCGGAGGTCGTGATGGCCTTCGAGTTGATTTCGTAGGCGCGCTGGGTCTGGATCATGTTGACCATTTCCTCGACCACGTTGACGTTCGACGTTTCCACATAGCCTTGCAGGATCACGCCGGTGCCGTTGGTGCCCGGCGTATTGGCTTGCGGATTGCCGGAGGCGCCGGTTTCCACGTACAGGTTCTCGCCCTTCGATTCCAGCCCGGTCGGGTTGATGAAGGTCGACAGCTGGATGCTGCCGATCTGCTGCGGCGCCACCTGGCCCGGCAGGGTGACCGACACGGTGCCGTCGCGGCCGACGGTGATCGATTGCGCGGTGATCGGGATGGTGATGGCAGGCTGCAGCACGAAGCCGCTGGAGGTGACCATCTGGCCGTTGTTGTCGCGCTGGAAGGAGCCGTCGCGGGTGTAGGCGGTGGTGCCGTCCGGCAGCAGCACGTTGAAGAAGCCGTTGCCGTTGACCATCAGGTCTTTATCGTTGCCGGTCGACTGGGGATTGCCTTGGGTGTGCACGCGCTCGATCGCCACCGGCCGCACGCCGGTACCCAGCTGCATGCCCGACGGCAGATTGGTCTGCTGCGACGACTGGCCGCCCGGCTGGCGGATGTTCTGGTACAGCAGGTCCTCGAACACGGCGCGCGACTTCTTGAAACCGTTGGTGCTGACGTTGGCCAGGTTGTTGGACGTCACGTCCAGCGCGGTCTGCTGCGCTTCCATGCCGGTCTTGGCGATCCACAGTGAACGTATCATGATGCTTCTCCCGTTGCTTGGACGGGAGCCGTCAAAAGCGACAGCTACTCATCCCACGCAACCATTATGCGGGAGAGGTCATCAACTCAAAGCGAGGATCTGGGTGGCTTTTGCGGCGTTATTCTCGGCGTTCTTCAGCAAACTCATTTGCATTTCGAACTGTCTTGCCAGGCTGATCATGTTGACCATGGAATCGACCGGATTGACGTTGCTGCCCTCGAGCGCGCCGTCGACCACGCGCACCGCCGGGTCGTTGTCGGCCGGCAGGCCGCTGGTCTGGCGGAACAGGCCGTCGTCGCCGCGCACCAGGCCCTTGGGGTCGGGATTGACCAGCTTGATGCGTCCCAGCACGTTGGCCGGGCCGGGCTTGAAGTCGGTGGAAATGGTGCTGACGGTGCCGTCGCCGGCCACCATCACCGTCACGTCGGGCGGGATGGCGATCGGGCCGCCGTCGCCGACCAGGGTCTGGCCGCCCGAAGTCTGCAGCAGGCCGTTCTCGCTGATCTTCAGGCTGCCGTTGCGGGTATAGGCTTCCGAACCGTCGGCCGACTGCACCGCCAGCCAGCCCTGGTCGCGCACCGCGATGTCGAGCGGACGGCCGGTGGTCTGGATCGGGCCGGCGCGCATGTCGGCGCCGACCGTCGAGTCGACCACGAAGGCGCGCGTCGGCAAGCCCTCCGACACCACCGGCACCGCCCGAAAACTGTCGAGCTGTGCGCGGAAGCCGGTGGTGGTGGCGTTGGACAGGTTGTTGGCAACGGTGGCTTGCTGCTCCATCACGTGCCGCGCCCCTGTCATCGCGGTATAAACCAGGCGGTCCATGGCTATCTCCGATTAACGCTGTGCATTACCGCAGATTCACCAGCGTCTGCAGGATCGAATCCTCGGTCTTGATGGTCTGCGCATTGGCCTGGTAGACGCGCTGCGCGGTGATCATGTTGACCAGTTCGGCCGTCAGGTCGACGTTCGAGGTTTCCACCGAGCTGGCGCGCAGCGAACCCATCGAGCCGGCGTTCGGCACGCCCACGCTTGGAGGACCCGAGGACGAGCTTTCCGCCCAGGCGTTGTTGCCCAGCGGGGTCAGGCCGTCGACGCTGGAGAAGTTGGCCATCGCGATCTGGCCCATCGGGCGCGACTTGCCGTTGCTGTACTGGCCCAGGATCACGCCGTTCTCGTCGATCGCGTAGCGCTGCCAGGAACCGGCCGAGTAACCGTTCTGGGTCGAGCCCAGGTCGTTGGTGACGCTGCCGTACTGGGTGGTCTTGTCGAAGGTGGTGCTGACCGTCATCGGCTGCTGGGCGCCGGTGTCGGGGAAGATCGGCAGCTGGATCTGGAACGGCAGCGTTTGCGGCACGGTCGCCAGCGCCATCGCTTCCGGATCGAGCGAACCGTTCTTGTTGAACAGCAGCGTGCCGGCTTTCACGGCCGGCACGGTGATGGCGGCGGCCAGCTTGGCGTTGATGGCGTCGGGCGTCATGCCGGTGATCGAACCGCTGCCGGTCGGGTCGAGCGCGGTGGCCGCGGCGGCCAGCGCATCGAGCTGCGCCTGGGAGGCGGCGGCCGGCGGCGTGCTGGCTGCGGTGGTCATCGCTGCTGCGGCGGCGATCGCATAGGCGCCGGCGGCGGCGGCGATGGCGGCCGGATCCGGCGGCGTGGCGCGCACGGCGTCGTTGTACAGCGCGCGGGCGTCGAGCGTGGGCTGGTCGGTGTTGATCGCGGCGGCCACGCCGGCCGAGACGATTTCCTTGTTGTCGGCGGCGGCGTAGACGTCCCAGGTGTTGGCGTCGGTCTTGACGTAGTAGGTCGTCATGATGTGCGACGTGCCCAGGCTGTCGTACACGTTCAGCACGGTCTGCTTGTTGTAGCTGGTCGGATCGCTGGCATCGAACGGGATGGTGGCCGGCACTTTCTCGGCCGAGCTCAGATTCAGCTGGAAGTTCGCTTCGGTGGTCTGCACCGGCGTCAGGTCGGACTTGTCCAGGGTCAGCGGCACCGGCGCGCCCAGCTGGATCACGCCGGCCGCGTTCGACAGGTAGCCGGTCAGCTGGGCGCCCTGGGCGTTGACCAGGGTGTGGGTGTTATCTTCATGGAACTGGCCGTTGCGCGAATACTGCACCGCGCCGTTGACCACTTCGCGGAAGAAGCCGCCGCCGTTGATCGACACGTCCAGCGGGTTGCTGCTGGTTTCGATATTGCCCTGGGTGAACTGCTGGGCCAGCTTGGCCGTCGTCACACCGATACCCGGGTTGTTGCCGGACACGCCGTTCAGCGAATTGGCGTACAGGTCGGCGAACTGCGCCTGCGAACTCTTGAAACCAACGGTGCTGGCGTTGGCGATGTTGTTGCCGATGACGTCCAGCGATTTGGATGCTGCGTTCAGGCCGCTAAGTCCTTGTTGGAACATGGTATTCCCCTATGCTAGGTGTGACTGCTTTACAAAACTTCTTTGACTTCGGACATCGTGTACTGCCCGAGCGAGGTATTCAGTTTGACGCCGCCGCTGCCGGTCGACACGCTGGCCACGGCAGCGAGCTGCAGCGGCGTCGAGTCGGTCAGCGTCTTGCCGGCGCTGACGGCCTTGACGGTGAAGGTGTAGCTGCCGGCCGGCGCGGTGGTCTTGCCGTCGGTGGTGCCGTCCCAGGTGATCGGGTAGGTGCCGACGTCGGCATTCTTCATGGTCATCGTGCGCACCGTGGTGCCGGCCTTGTCCTGGATCGCGATCTCGACGCTTTCGGCGGGCGAGGCCAGGTCGAAGCCGAACACGCTGCTGCTGGTGGTCTTGCCGGCGTCGTCGGTGCTGCTGGCCAGTTCGATGCCCTTGCCGGCGATCAGCACGCCCTTGCCGATCAGGTTGGTCGCGGTCAGCGATTGCGCGCTGGCCTGGTCGGTGCGCAGCGATTCCAAGGTGGCGTTGACCTTGTTGATGCCGGTCACGGTCGACAGCTGGGCCAGCTGGCTGGTCATGGCCGCGTTGTCCATCGGGTTCAGCGGATCCTGGTTCTTCAGCTGCGTCACCAGCAGCTTCATGAACTTGTCCTGGTCCGCGCCGACGTCGTCCGTCGCGGTGCTGCTGGTGGTGGGCACGCTGTTGGTGGCCGCCGCTTTGGGCGTATCGATCACGCCTCCGATTAAACTCATGATGACCTCTTAATTAAGACTGACCGATGGTCAGTGTTTTCAGCAACAGCGTCTTGGCCGCGTTCATGGTCTCGACGTTGGTTTGATAGGAGCGCGAGGCCGACAGCATGTTGACCATCTCGTCCACCACGTTGACGTTGGGCATGGTCACATAGCCCTTGTCGTCCGCCATCGGATGCTTGGGGTCGTACATCTGCTTCATCGGCGACTGGTCCTCGACCACCTGCTTGACCCGCACGCCGGTGGAGGCGCCGCCGTCGGTCGGCGTGGTGGCCTCGAACACCACCTGGCGCGCGCGGTAGGCCTCGCCGCTGGCGCTGGTGGCGCTGTCGGCATTGGCCAGGTTGGACGCCACCACGTTCAGGCGCTGCGCCTGCGCGCTCATGGCCGAGCCGGAAACATTAAAAATATTAAACAGCGACATGATCAGCTACCTCCCTGTATCGCCGCCATCATGGTCTTGATCTGGGCGTTGATTGCGGTGATGCCGGCCTCGTAGCGGACGGCGTTATCGGCGAACTGGTTGCGCTCGACGTCCATGTCGACCGTGTTGCCGTCGACGGCCCCCTGCACCACGCCGCGGTACAGCAGCGGCGTGCCGTCCGCCATCGTGGTGCCGTCTTGCCGGGGGTTGGGGAAATGCTTGCCGGCGGTGGTCTTCAGCGTGGCGTTGGCGCTCGGGCTGGCCTTGTCCAGCGCGGCCTGCAGCGCGCTGGTGAAGTCGATGTCGCGGGCCTTGTAGTTGGGCGTGTCGCCGTTGGCGATGTTCGAGGCAAGCACGGTCTGCCGCTGCGAGCGCAGGCTCAGCGCGGCTTCGTTGAAACGCATGTAATCGTCGAGTTTCCCAACCATGACATCCCCCAATGGACGAACTTGTTATGACAGGATCGATGATACGGAGGTCTTCCTGGTAACCATCGGGCGATAAGCACATGCTTTTCGGTCCTATTCAAGGCTTCAAGTTCAGGCCGCCAGAATATGATGGCAACATTGAAGGGGAAACCTACGCCATGAAATCAAGCCGACTCTTACTTACCGCCGCCCTGCTCACGCTGACCGTGGCGGCGCACGCCCAGCCCGCCTATCAGGACGCGGCCGCGCTCAAGCGCACCGTCGAGCAGTTCCTGCAGGTGCAGAGCGGCGGCCTGCCCGGCCAGGTGACGGTGACCGTGGGCGCCATCGACCCGCGCATGAACCTGGCCGCCTGCCCCGATCCGCAAGCTTTCTTCATGCCCGGCGCGCGCGCCTGGGGCAAGACCACCGTCGGCGTGCGCTGTGCGACACCGGCGGCCTGGACGGTATATATTCAAGCCAACGTCACCGTGGTGGGCGACTACATCGCCAGCGCCGCGCCGCTGGCCCAGGGCCAGGCCATCGCCGCCAACCAGCTGGTGACCTTGAAGGGTGATTTGACAATGTTGCCTGCAGGTATAGCCACCGACATGGCGCAGGTGATCGGCCGCAGCACCAATATTTCGCTGCCGCCGGGCACCCCGCTGCGGCTCGACACGCTGCGCAGCAAGCCGGTGGTGCAGTCCGGACAACTGGTGCGGCTGGTGTCCAGCGGCAACGGCTTTTCCGTGTCGGCCGAGGCGCGCGCCATGAGCACGGCGGGCGACGGCCAGGTGGTACAGGTAAAAACTTCCGGTGGGCAACAAATCACCGGGATCGCCAAGGCGGGCGGGCTGGTGGAGGTGGCGTTCTGACGGGCGCCAGGGGTCTGGAGCAAGGGGCGGCGCTAAAGTTTTGCGGGACGCCGCCGTTACATACTCAGATCCCGGAGTTTCGTACTCCTACCCGAGAAGGATATGGCTGTGAAAATTAACGATACATTAAAGAGCACGACCGGCTTGCCGTCGTCGACGCCCGCTTCCACCTCGACCGCGCGCGGCGCGGACAAGGCGGCGGCACCGTCGACCGCGGCAACCTCGGACAGCGTGCGCCTGTCGCCGCAAGGGCAGGCATTGGCGGCCAGTGCTGCCAGCGGCAACGGCGCGGTGTTCGACACGAAAAAAGTCGAACGCATCAAGCTGGCGATTGCCGATGGCCAGTTCCAGGTCAACTCGGAAAAAGTGGCGGATGGCTTGCTCGATACGGTCAAGGATCTGCTGCACTCAAGGAAACGATAGGACCATCATGTCAACCGCTACCCCGCTGAACAGCCTGCGCGAAGAACAACAGATCATGACGACCCTGCTGGGCGTCCTGAAGCAGGAGCAGCAATACCTGGTGGCGGCGGACCTCGACAGCCTGACGGCCGTCACGACCAAGAAATCGGCCCTGGTCACGCAGATGACCTTGTTGTCCGCCCAGCGCCACCGCGCCCTGGGCAAGGCCGGCTACCCGGCACAGGAATCGGGCATGGATGCGTGGATCGCCGCCAGCGGCGCCGATGCCGCCGAAGCGGCCCCGCTGTGGAAAACGCTGCTGGAGCAAAGCCGCGAAGCCAAGGAACTGAACCGCATCAACGGCATGTTGATCAACAAGCAGATGGGCCATACGCAGGGTGCCTTGCAGGCGTTGCGTCCGCAGGGCGGCGCGGCGAATAATTTCTACGGCCCCGGCGGCATGTCCACCACCCTGCCCCGCAGCCGCGGCTTCCTCGCCGGCTAAGCTTCTTACTTTCCTTATTGCGCCGGCGCCTGCGTCGGCAATTCCGTTACCGTATCCGGCAGTCCCGACAGTATCGTCACCGCCACGCGGCGGTTGCGCGCGCGGCCGATCGCGTTGTCGTTGGACGCCACCGGCACGTTCGAACTGAAGCCGACCGCGGTCAGGCGCTCCGGCGCCACGCCGGCGTCGATGAACAGCCGCACCACGCTGCTGGCGCGCACCGCCGACAATTCCCAGTTGGACGGGAACAGCGCGTTGCGGATGGGCTGATTGTCGGTATGGCCCTCGACCTGCACATTGTGCTCGTCGTTTTTCAGCAGGCCGGCGACGGCGCGCAGCGCTTCGGTCGACTCATTGGTCAGGCGCGCGTCGCCCGGATCGAACAGCACCGAGGCGTTGATCTCGACGCTGACGCCGCGGCTGTTCTGCGTCACGCGCACCTTGCCCTCCTTGACCAGCGGCGCCAGCGTGGACAACAAGTCCTGCGCCAGCTTGGTCATGTGCTCTTTTTCCTTGCGCAGCATCTCGGTGCGGCGCTTCAGGCCTGGATTGGGGATCGGCAGGTTCTGGATCTGCGTGTTAATCGGCTGTGCCGCGCCAGCGCCGCCGAAGGCATCGCCCAAGGCGTCGGAGAAAACCTTGTATTTTCCGATATTGACGGAGGAAATCGCGTACATGACGACGAAGAACGCGAACAGCAGCGTGATGAAGTCGGCGTAGGAGATCAGCCATCGCTCATGGTTCTCCGGTTCGTCGTCGAACTTCCTGCGCGCGCGCCGGTACTGCATGTCAGTGCTCCCGCAGCAGCGTGGCGATGCGTTCGTCGATGACGCGCGTGTGGTCGCCGGTGGCGATGTCGTAGAACACGGCGGCAGCGATTTCCTGCTGGTGCACTTCCTGCGTGACGATGGCCTTGAGCTTGTTGGCGATCGGGTAGAACAGCAGGTTGGCCAGCCCGACGCCGTAGATCGTCGAGACGAAGGCGACCGCGATGCCGGAACCGAGCTTGCTCGGATCGGTGAGGTTTTCCATCACGTGGATCAGGCCCAGCACCGCGCCCAGGATGCCGATGGTCGGCGAGTAGCCGGCCGCCGATTCCCAGATGCGCACCGCCTGTCTTTCCTCGGTTTCGTAGGCGGTGATTTCGGTGTCGAGGATCTGGCGCAGCTTGTCGGGATTGATGCCGTCGACGATCAGGCGCAGGCCCTTGGTGTTGAACTGGTGCTTGGAGGCGAGCATGTAGCGCTCCAGCGACAGCAGGCCGTCGCGGCGCGCGGCCAGGTTCCAGGCGTTGATGTCGCGCGCCAGCACGGCGCGGGTGTCGGCCGGCGGCGCGAACACCAGCCGCAGCATCTGCAGGCCGCGCACAAAGGTGCGGAAGCGGGTCTGCAGCAGCACGGCGCCGAAGGTGCCGACCACCACGATCGCAAACGCGGCCGGCTGCAGCAGCGAAGAGAGCTTGCCGCCTTCAAGCGACTGGCCGATGACGATGCCGGCCAGCGCCAGCAGCACCCCGGCTACGCTGGCCCAGTCCAAGACCGCTCCCGGAGTGAGGCGCGCAGGCGCGCCACGGCTTGCGTGTGCAGCTGCGACACGCGCGATTCCGATACGCCCATCACGGCGCCGATTTCTTTCAAGTTGAGCTCCTCCTCGTAGTACAGCCCCATCAGGATCTTCTCGCGCGGCGGCAACGCGTCGATGGCGTCGATCACGGCCTGGCGGAAGTCGCCGTCCAGCAGCGAGCGCAATGGGTCGCTGTCTTCATCCGAGCAGTAACGGTCGAGGAAGCTGTCGTTGCCGTCGTCGTCGTGGAAATCCTCGTAGTACACCAGCTGGTGGCCGCCGCCGTCGGACAGCATTTCCTGGTAGTCGGCCAGCGACAGCTTGAGCATCTTGGCCACTTCCGACTCGGTCGGCGGATGGCCCAGGCGCTGCTGCAGGGTGCTCATCGCGGTCTCGATCTTGCGCATGTTCTGGCGCATGGAGCGCGGCAGCCAGTCGCTGTTGCGCAGTTCGTCGAGCATGGCGCCGCGGATGCGCAGCACGGCGTAGGTTTCAAACTGGGCGCCATGGGTTTCCTCGTAACGGCTGATGGCGTCGAGCAGGCCGATCATTCCGGCTTGCACCAGATCGTCGACTTCGACGCTGGGCGGCAGTTTCGCCTTCATGTGATGGGCCAGGCGCTTGACCAACGGCATATGCTCCGTCAGCAAAGAATCCTTGTCCGCTTTCCCTTTGACCGTGTACATAGGCTGTTTTTGTGTTAATTGAGCGCCAAAATAATGCTGTTACTCCTCAAGGAAACGCCTTCTATTGGAATGAAGGCGAGCCAGCCAGCGCGAAGCGCCCCGCCAGTTGACGAAACGCCACCGAAGCCCCGGCCAGCGGAAACGCATCGACCACCGCACGCCCCAAGCGTGCCGCGCGCTGCAGGTATTCATCCGCCGGCACCGACCCCATCGAAACGAGGTTCACGGCGAGGTATCGGCTGGCTGCCTGTGCCATATTATCGTATACCACCTTTGCCTCCGATTCGGAAGCCCCGGTGACCAGAATTCCGAATGGACGGCGTCCCAGCTCCTGGTTCAGGCGCTTGATCATACTGTACGCGGCCTTGATCGAGGTAGCGCTATTCGATACCTGGACCACGATTTCCGAACTGGCCATGACCGGCACCGGGAAAGCCTCGCCGTCGAATTCGCCGTCGACGATGACGATGCCGGTCTGCTTGGCCAGCACGTCGAAAGCCTTGGCCAGGCGGCGGGTTTCGTCAGGGCCGCAGCGCGGCTGGCCGCGTGTCATCGACGCCACAGCGAAGCCTTGCGGCACCTGGTGTATCACCTGATTCAGTCCGCATTCCTGGCGCGCCACGTTGAGCAGGCTGGCGCCGCCGTCGACGCCGAGGCGTGAGGCCACGCCGTGGGCGCTGGCGCAGGCGTCGACCAGCAGCACGTCGTTGCCGGCGCGGGCCAGCGAGGCGCCCAGGTTGACCAGCATGGCGCCCTTGTCATCCTGCGGGGTGGCCGACAAAAAAGTGACGATGCGGGGCTTGGGCCCCGCCAGCATGCGGCGCAGTCCCTCCGCCTGGTCGAAATCGAAATTAGCCAAGGTGCACCTCGCGCAGCGCGCCGGCATTGCCCGCATTGCTCATCAACAGCGGCAGTTCGGCGTCCAGGTATTGGCTGTTGACGACGTCGCGCTTCAGCTTGAAAGCGCGGTCGATCAGATAGGCCGGATCGGCCAGGTGCAGGTCTTCCGGCACGCGCTGGCCGTTCGACACGTAGAACAGGTTCAGTTTCTGGCGGATCACCACGTCCAGCACGTTGCCGATGGCGGCCGCTTCATCGAGCTTGGTCATGATGCAACCGGCCAGGCCGCTGCCCTGATACGCGCGCACCACTTCGTTCAGGGTTTCCTGGGTGGCGGTGGCGTTCAGGCACAGCAGGCGCTTGACGTCGGAGCCGGCGCCTTGCAGCATCGACACCTGCTCGGTGACCATCTGGTCGCGCTGGCTGACGCCGACGGTGTCGATCAGCACCGTGTGCTTGTTTTTCAGTTCCTTCAACGCGATGCGCAGGTCGGCTTCGTCCTTCACCGAGTGCACCATCACGCCGAGGATCTTGCCGTAGATGCGCAGCTGCTCGTGGGCGCCGATACGATAGGCGTCGGTGGTGATCAGGGCCAGCTTGTCCGGGCCGTGGCGCATCACGCAGCGCGCGGCCAGCTTGGCGGTGCTGGTGGTCTTGCCGACGCCGGTCGGGCCGACCAGCGCGAACACGCCGCCCTGGTCGATCAGCGCTTCTTCGTTGGCCATGGTCGACAGGTTGCGGGTCAACACGGTCTTGATCCAGCGCAGGCTGTCGGCGGCGTCGCGGTTGGCGGGCATCTTGTCGAGCAGGTAGCGCGCCAGGCTGGCGGAGAAGCCGGCGGCCAGCATTTCGCGCAGCACGGCGGCTTTCTGCGGTTCACGCGCCTGCGTCGCGCCCCAGGAGATTTCGGCCAACTGGGTTTCCATCATGCCGCGCATGGCGCGGATTTCGCTCATCATGCCGTGCATTTCGGCGGCGGCGTTTTCCTTGGCGCTGGCGACGGCGGCGGCCACCATCGCGGCGATCTGGTCGACGTCGACCGATGCCTTGGCCGGCGCTGGCGCGGCAGCGGCGGCCTTGGTGGCGGTGGCGAACGACGAAGCCGAAGCCACCACGCGGCGCACCGGTTGCGCTGGCAGGGATGGCTGGGCGGCTGGCGCCGGCGTCGGGTAGTTGGTTTCCATGCGCGGCTCGAAGCGGGAATCTGTACGCGATTCCATGCGCGGTTCCATGCGTGACTCAAAGCGCGGCTCGATGCGCTGGTCGGCGCGGCCTTGCGGCACGGCGGTATTCAGGTCGAGCGACGGCGCCGGATCGGCCATCGGCGTATGGGGCGCCGGCATGGCCAGCGAGGCGGCATCGTCGTTGGCAAGGGCGAGAATTTCAACACCACCGTCGGCCTGGCGGTTGGACAGGATCACGGCATCGGGGCCGAGCGATTCGCGGACTTTGCGCAGCGCTTCGCGGGACGTCGGTGCGGTAAATTTTTTCACGTTCATGGCCGTCTCTCAGGGAACTGGATGGAGCAGCGCGTCTTCCGGATGAGACGCCTTTACTCGACAGTGCCATTATTGACGATGCACTCTGGAAACGATCCATTGAACAGGGGGGCAAATGGGCCGCATTTCGCTATTGCGGCCGGGGCGGCCTAGCCGCTCCGAAAAACGTCGGCCAGCGACCGCGCATCGACAAAGTTCGCGCCCCAGACGGACAGTTGCTCCGCGGTCGCCGTAGCCAACCGCTCCCGCACATCCCCACCGAGCTCGCCGAAACGCCTTGCCAGCAACTCGGCAAGCAACTCCGCCCGCCCTTCTTGCCGTCCTTCTTCCAGTCCTTGTTGCATGCCCTTTTTCATGCCAATTTCCATGCCTATGCGCTCTATCGAAGACAGGTAAGTCATGGTCTTCCTCCTTTCCATTTGCAGGATGCCCTCCCGCAATCGTGCTTCAAGTCCCTGTGGCAAACGCATGATCCAATCGATCACTCGGTACAAATTAATAATACGCTGCTTGCCCCAGTCACGCTGATACAAAAGCTTGGTCAGGCGCCACTTGGCGATGCGCCGCCGATGGATGCTATTCCGGGTCTGCCGCGCTTGCAGATAGGCGACGGTAACCAGTGCAAAGGGATTCGGATGCATCTCCAACTCAGCGATCCGATCGGAAAAATCCCCCAGTTTGACGACAGGAAATCTGATCCCCATTTCGCTGCCAAGCAGGCGGTAACCGAACGTATCCGGTCGCCAGCGCTTGCTATCATCCGTCAACAACGCCAGGCTGGCGACCGCGCGGCGATAGCGATCATAAGCGCGATAATTGTAGACAAATATGCGCTCGGCAAAATCGCGGTCATGCCAGCCCTGCACCTCCAAGTGCACCAGCACCCACTGCTGCCCGCCATCGACCAGATGTACGCTGACCAGCTTGTCGAGCAAGCGCTTGCCCAGCTCGGCATCGCGGGTCAGCGCCGCAAACTCCTGGTCGAGAAAGGCGTGCGGCCGCGACCACTCGATGGCCGCGTGCGCCGAAGGAAAATAGAAAGCCATGAATTCCGGAAAGTGGTGCGTAACCACTTCCTTCCACGGCGTGTCGTAGTCGTCGTTGTCCATGCGAGCAGTCTAGGCTGCCCGCATGGACGCGTCCGCGACCGCGTCAAACTTATGCCGGCTGCTGGCCCACCAGCGCCGTCACGCGGATGGTCTTGGTCTCCGGAATCTCGGCATGTGACAGCACCTTCAACTGCGGCAAGGCGCGGCGCAGGAAGCGCGACAGCAAGGCGCGCAGCGGTCCCGGCACCAGCAGCACCGGCGTCAAGCCCAGCGCTTCCTGCTGCGCGGCGGCCTGCTGCGCCTGCTGCGCGATGGTGTCGGCCAGGCCGGGTTCGATGCCCGCCCCGTCCGGACCGCTGGCCGCCAGCGCCTGCATCAGCAAGCGTTCCAGGCGATTATCCAGGGTCATCACCGACAACTCGCTGGCGCCCGGGAACAGCTGCTGCACGATCGCCCGGCCCAGCGCGATGCGCACCAGCGCCGTCAGGTCGTTCGGATCCTGCGTATGCACGGTATGCTCGGCCAGGGTCTCGATGATGGAGCGCATGTCGCGGATGTGCACACCTTCCACCAGCAGGTTTTGCAACACCTTCTGCAGGGTCGACAGCGACACCATCTTCGGCACCAGGTCTTCCACCAGCTTGGGCGCGTCCTTGCCCAGATGATCCAGCAGCGCCTGCACTTCTGCGCGGCCCAGCAGTTCGGAAGCGTGGGTGGTGATCAGGTGGTTCAGGTGGGTCGCCACCACGGTGCCGGCGTCGACCACCGTGTAGCCCATGCCCTGCGCCTGGTCGCGCAGATTGGCGTCGATCCAGGTGGCGGGCAGGCCGAAGGCCGGATCGCTGGTCACCAGGCCTGGCAGGGTACCGCTGGCCATGCCCGGATTGATCGCCAGGAACTGTCCGTTGAAGGCCTCGCCGGTGCCCACCTCCACGCCCTTGAGCGTGATGCGGTAGGCCGACGGCTTGAGCTCCAGGTTGTCGCGGATGTGCACCGGCGGCGCCAGGAAGCCCACCTCCTGCGCGAACTTCTTGCGGATGCCCTTGATGCGCTTGAGCAGCTCGCCGCCCTGCGTCTTGTCCACCAGCGGTATCAGGCGATAGCCCACTTCCAGGCCGAGGGTGTCGACCGGCATGATGTCCTGCCAGCTGGCCTCTTCCTGCTCCGGCGCGGCGGCCGGCGCGGCGGCGGCCTCGGCCGCGGCCACCTCGGCGGTCTTGCCGGCGGCGGCCTTGCGCGTCATCAGGTAGGCGGAACCGGCCAGCACGCCGGCCAGCAGCAGGAACACCAGGTTGGGCATGCCAGGAATCAGGCCCATGCCGCCGATGATGGCGGCGGTGATGTACAGCACCTGCGGCTTGGCGAACAACTGCCCCACCACCTGGGTGCCGATGTCCTGCTCGCTGGCCACGCGCGACACCACGATACCGGCCGCGGTCGAAATCACCAGCGACGGGATCTGCGCCACCAGGCCATCGCCGATGGCCAGCAGCGTGTAGTTCTTCAGCGCGTCGGCAAAGGTCAGATCGTGCTGCAGCAGGCCGACCAGCAGGCCGCCGACCACGTTAATCACCGTCACCAGGATGCCGGCCACGGCATCGCCGCGCACATATTTGCTGGCGCCGTCCATGGCGCCGTAGAATTCCGCCTCCTGCGCCACTTCGCTGCGGCGCTTGCGGGCGTCGGCTTCGCCGATCAGGCCGGCATTCAGGTCGGCGTCGATCGCCATCTGCTTGCCCGGCATCGCGTCCAGGGCGAAGCGCGCGCCCACCTCGGCGATACGGCCCGCACCCTTGGTCACCACGGTGAAGTTAATGATCGTCAAAATAATGAAGACCACGATGCCGACCGTGTAGTTGCCGCCGATCAGGAAGTGGCCGAAGGCCTCGATCACCTTGCCGGCCGCGTCGGCGCCGGTGTGGCCTTCGGTCAGCACCACCCGGGTGGACGCCACGTTGAGCGACAGGCGCAGCATGGTCGACACCAGCAGGATGGTGGGGAAGGCCATGAAATCGAGCGGCTTGACCGTGTACAGGCTGGTCAGCAGCACGATCACCGCCAGCGCGATGTTGAAGCTGAAGAAGATGTCGAGCACGAACGCCGGCAGCGGCAGCACCATCATCGCCAGCAGCATGATGATCAGGATAGGCGCGGCCAGGCTGCTCTTGTTGCGGCTATTGGCTATGCCTTGCATCCATGGCGGCAGTTTCAGGTTGCTCAGGGCGTTCATGCGGATGCTCCGTTATTCAAATCAGGTTTTTTGCCATGCTTGGGCACAAAGGCCGGGTCCAGCGGATCGAGCTCCGGCGGCACGTCGAGTTTCTTCGGTATGTCCGGACGGTTGCCGCCGCCCTTGCTGAACAGGCGCAGCTGGAACACATAGGCCAGCACTTCGGCCACGGCCGAGTACAGCGCTTCCGGAATCTCGTCGCCGATCTCGGTGTGCTTGAACAGCGCGCGCGCCAGCGGCGGCGCTTCCAGCATCGTCACCTTGTGTTCCCTGGCGATCTCGCGGATCTTCGCGGCCACCTCGTCGGTGCCCTTGGCCACCACTTTCGGCGCGCCGCGCATGCCGTCGCTGTATTTCAGCGCCACCGCGTAGTGGGTCGGGTTGGTCACCACCACGTCGGCGGTCGGCACGTCGGCCATCATGCGGCGCTTGGCCATCTCGCGCTGCAGCTGGCGGATCTTGGCCTTGACCTGCGGGTTGCCGTCCGATTCCTTCGACTCCTGGATCAGCTCCTGGCGCGTCATCTTCAGCTTGTTCGCGTAGTGCCACATCTGGTAAGGGCCGTCAATGGCGGCGATCAGGCCCAGCGCGCCGGTGATGAACATGAAGCTGCTCGCCAGCATGTCCAGCACGTGCACGGTGCCCAGCTTGAGCGGCTCGACCGCCAGGCCGATCACGGCGTCCTTCTGCTTCATCACCACCAGCCAGGCGACGAAGCCGACCACGATGGCCTTGGCCAGCGCCTTGAACAGCTCGACCAGCGCGTTGGTCGAGAACATGTTGCCGATGCCGTTGACGGGATTGAGTTTGCCGAAGTTCGGCATGAAGGCCTTGCCGCTGAACAGCCAGCCGCCCACCAGCAGCGGCGACGCCAGCGCGACGACCATCACGGCGATGCCCAGCGGCAGGCAGGCGATCATCACCTGCACCACGTCGACCAGGATGCGGTTGAGCAGCACGTCGGAATCGAAAATCTGCTCCTGGTTCAGCGACAGGCCGGACACCAGGGTGGCGTTGAGCTGGCGTATCAGCCCGCCGCCGGTCATCCACAGGCCGGCGCCGGCCGCCATCAGCACGGTGAACGTCGCCACCTCGCGCGAACGCGGAACGTCGCCTTCCTCACGCGCCTGCTCGAGGCGCTTCGGTGACGCGGGTTCGGTCTTTTCTGCGTCGCTGTCTTCTGCCATGGAATCTGCCTGCTGCGTGGGTTGATGTCGACCATGACATTATCGGGCGCGGCAGTAAGAGACCATCGGTGGAATACGCCGGTATTTCCGTGGCTACTCGTTAATTCCTTACGGCAAGCTTGACGGTCTGCTCGATGGCGCCAAACACGGATTTGCCATCGTTCAGCATTTCGATGCGGATGGTGTCGCCGAAGGCCATGAACGGCGTCACCGGCTCGCCGCCGGCGATCATTTCCAGGCAGCGCTGCTCGGCGATGCAGGAATAGCCGCGCTTGGCGTCCTTGTTGGACACGGTGCCCGAACCGACGATGGTGCCGGCCCGGACGTTGCGCGACTTGGCCAGGTGGGCGATCAATTGCGGGAAATTGAACGTCATGTCGACGCCCGCATGCGGCTTGCCGACCAGCTTGTCGTTCCAGGTCGACAACAGCGGCAGGTGCACCTTGCCGCCCTTCCAGGCGTCGCCCAGCTCGTCCGGCGTGACGGCGACCGGCGAGAAGCTGGTGGCCGGCTTGGACTGCACGAAGCCGAAGCCCTTGGCCAGCTCGTCCGGAATCAGGTTGCGCAGCGACACGTCGTTGGCCAGCATCAGCAGGCGGATGCGCTGGTGCGCCTGGTCGGGCGTCGCGCCCATGGGCACGTCGTCGGTGACGACCGCCACTTCGGCCTCGAAATCGATGCCCCACTCCTCGCGCAGCAGCGCGATGTCGTCGGTCGGACCGAGGAAATCGTCGCTGCCGCCCTGGTACATCAGCGGATCGTCCCAGAACGAGGCCGGCATCTCGGCGCCACGCGCCTTGCGCACCAGCTCGACGTGGTTGACGTAGGCCGAACCGTCGGCCCACTGGAACGCGCGCGGCAGCGGCGCCATGCAGTTGGCCGGCTCGAAGTCGAAGCTGCGGCGGCCGCGGCCGTGGTTCAGGTCCAGGTAGATCGCTTCCAGCTGCGGCGCGATGAAAGTCCAGTCATCGAGCGCGCGCTGCAGCGTGCGCGCCACGCCGTCGGCCAGCTGCGCAGTCTTCAGGTCGCGCGAGACCACCATCAGCTGGCCGTCGCGGGTGCCGTCCTTCAGGGTCGCCAGCTTCATGCGGGGGCCAACATCGAGAGTTGCTCCGGCGTCAAGTAGCACCACTCGCCCTCGGCGATGCCCAGCGATTCCAGGGTCAGCGTGCCGATGGCGGAGCGGTGCAAGGCGCTGCAATGGTTGCCGGCGGCCGCCAGCATGCGCTTGACCTGGTGGTATTTGCCCTGCTCCAGCACGATTTCCAGCTGGTGCTCGCCGCGCTTGACGCAGGTTTGCGCGGCCAGCGGCGCCGGTTCATCGTGCAGCTGCACGCCGGCCAGCAGCTGCGCGACCAGCTCGTCGGTCACCGCTTCCTGCGTCGTAGCCTGGTAGATCTTCGGCACGTGGCGCTTCGGCGACGATTGCGCATGGATGAACGGACCGTCGTCGGACATCAGCAGCATGCCGGTGGTGTCGTGGTCGAGCCGGCCGACCGGCTGCACTTCGCGCCAGCTGAATTGCTCGGGCAGCAGGGTCAGCACGCCCGGATGGTGGCTGGGCTTGCGCGAGCATTCGAAATTGGCGGGTTTGTTCAGCGCGATGTACAGGTGTTCGCGGTAAACCCATTCCTCGTCGAAGATGGTCAGTACCAGGCCGTCGGTCTCGACGGCTTCCTTGTAATTGTCGTGCACGACGCCGGCGATGCTGACTTCGCCATCCTCGATGAGGGAGCGGCAATACTTGCGGGTGCCGTAACCTTGCGATTGCAAGATGCGGTCTAGGGATAGTTTACTCATGGTCCGGATTTTACAGGATGCGACTATCAGCGGGAAGCCGCGCGGAAGTGGGCCGGAAAGCGGTGCCGGGCATGAAGCTTCATTGATACATATCAAGTGTCACGGCAAATTGTATTGATAGTATGAAACTACATTAGGAATCGGCCTAATGAACTAGGAATTACTCAGCAGGACATACCATGACTACCTCCCTCACCGTGAGCCCGGCGGCGCAAGAACAGGCCGCCACGCACAGAACCGGTCTGCTGTTGGTGCGCTGCCGCTGCGGCACCGCACCCGACGAGGGGCCGGCCACCGCGCTGGCCATCTGGCACGCGACCCGGCAGGCGCACTTTTTGGCCTGGCTCGATGCCGGCGGTTTCGGCCAGCCCGAGCCGCAAACCGACGCGCCAATTGAAAACAGCGGCATTGCGCCGCTGTTCTCAGCCCCATTACAGGACTCTTTACGAGGAATCGAAATTCTCTCTACTCCGCATTCGTGATGCGGCCAGTAGTTCCATCAAACTGAATCAAGTTCGTGCTGACAACAAGATAAACTGTTTATATCGGCCCCCTTGGAAAGAACTACAAAACCACTATAGTTCACCAAATCGGATATGCAAGCCGAAAAAAGGCTGGATTGATAATGTTAATCGGCAGGCCAGTCTTGTTAGTCGCGACTCAACGCAGACTGGGCCTGACGTTATCCACCGCCGCCTTCACCGCGCCGGCGCCCATTGCTGCGCCAAATTTCTTCAGCACGCGCTCAGGCAAGCCTTCATGCTGGGTATAGTCAATGATGTCCTCGGCCTTGACGACGTCGCGCGCCACGCTGTCGACGGTGCCGAAGGCGTCGGCCAGGCCCATATCGATGCTGCGGGCGCCGGTCCAGAACAGGCCGGAGAACATTTCCGGCGTTTCCTTCAGGCGCTTGCCGCGGCCGCTGCGCACCACCTGGATGAATTGCTGGTGGATCTCGTTGAGCATGGTCTGCGCGTATTGCTTGTTTTTTTCGGTCAGCGGGCTGAACGGGTCCATGAAGCCCTTGTTCTCGCCGGCCGTCAGCAGGCGGCGCTCGACGCCGACTTTTTCCATGATGCCGGTGAAGCCGAAGCCGTCCATCAGCACGCCGATCGAGCCGATGATGCTGGCCTTGTTGACGTAGATGCGGTCGGCGCCGGCGGCGATGTAATAGCAGCCGGACGCGCAGATCTCGTCGACCACCACGTACAGCGGCTTGGCCGGATAGCCCTTGCGCAGGCGCACCATTTCATCGACGATCATGCCGGCCTGGACGGGGCTGCCGCCGGGACTATTAATATGCATCACCACGGCCACCGAGCCGCTGTCGGAAAACGCCTTGTTCAGCGCCGGGATCACCACCGACGCCGCGCCGCTGCCCTCGGACTCGATGGCGCCCTCGATTTCGATCAGCGCCGTATGGCGGCCCAGCGTTTCGCCGTCCGAGCCGGTCCAGCTGATGTCCAGGTAAGCGCTCAGGGCGACCACGATCACCAGCAGGGTGACCGCCTTGAAGAAGATGCCCCAGCGGCGCGCCGCCTTCTGCTCCTTCAGCGTGGCGAATACCAGCTTTTCCAGCACTTCGCGCTCCCAGTTGGAGGCCGTCACCTGCGGCTTGGCCGGGAGCGGGGTTGCGGAGGGGGCGCTTTTTTCGCCGCCAATGCCGTTGTCGCCGTTTTCGCTGATGTTATCGCTCATAGTCGTCTTTTAGTATGTTCAGGCGCGCACGGGGCGCACATAGTCGTCCGGTTGCCAGTAGATCTGCTGCTCGCGCTCGACCACGCCGATCGGACGCAGGCGCCCGCCCCGGCAGGGGCCGCCGGCGCACAAGCCGCTTTCCGGCACATAGATCGCGCCGTGCGTCGAGCACATGATGTACAGCTTGCTGGACTCGAAGAACTCGCCTTCGGCCCAGTCCAGTTCAATCGGCACGTGGGCGCAGCGGTTCAGATAGGCGTAAGCCTTGCCACCGTAGCGCACCACGAAACCGGTGGCATCCTCGCCGCCGGCGGTCAGCGCAAAGCGCACTCCCCTGCCGCCTTCCTGCACGGCGTCGGAGGCGCAGACCAGGATCTGCTCGTCCGCCATCACGCGTACTCGCTCAGCCAACGATGCAACTCCGCCACCGTGGCGGCCGAATACAGCGGATTGCAGGCGGCCAGCTGGTCGACCGGATGGGCGCCGTACTGCACCGCCACGGCAGCCGCGCCGGCGTTGTTAGCCATCAGCAAATCATGCGAAGTATCGCCGATCATCACCGTACGGCGCATATCCTGACCCAACTCCCGCGTCAGCTCCTGCAGCATGGCCGGGTGCGGCTTGGAGAAGGTTTCGTCCGCACAACGGGTGGCGTCAAACATCGACAGCACCTTGACGTCGTTCATGGCGCGGTTGAGGCCTACGCGGCTCTTGCCGGTCGCCACGGCCAGGAAATAGCCGTTCTGCGACAGCTCCGTCAGCATGTCCATCACGCCGGGGAACAGCGTCAATTCATGGTCGCGCGACAGGAAGTGATAGCGATACCGCTCCACCATCCGCGGATAGTAGGACGGATCGACTTCCGGCAGCACCGCCTGCATGGCCTCATGCAGGCCGAGGCCGATCACGTGGGCCGCAACATCGTCGCGCGGTATCGGCAGGGACAGGTCGCGCGCCGCCGCCTGTATGCATTTGACGATCGTTGAGGTGGAATCCATCAACGTACCATCCCAATCGAAGACGATTAGATCAAATTGCTTTCTTGCCATGTGTTCCGGCCGCGACGCAGGCCGGCTCCTTCATAATATTTGCGATTAGTTAAGAGGTTTTCCCAAGCTTACCAAGAATCGCTCGCATTCGGCGGCCAATGGCGCGTTCAACGTCATGATTTTTCCGGAATCCGGATGGGTGAACGTGATCTGGTGCGCATGCAGGAACATCCGCTTGAGCGCGCCGCGTGTGGCGTCGGCCTTCAGCAAGGCGCGGTTCAGGGCAAAATCGCCGTATTTATCGTCACCTACGATGGCGAAGCCGGAAGATGACAGGTGCACGCGGATCTGGTGGGTGCGTCCGGTCTTCAGCTCGGCTTCCAGCAGCGCGAAATCCTTGAATTTCTTCAACAGCGTGAACACCGTGTGCGAGGGCATGCCCTCGGCCTGCACCGCGACGCGGCGTTCGCCGTCGGCGGTGGTGTACTTGTGCAGCGGCAACTTGATGTGCTGGCGCGCGTTTTTCCAGTCGCCCGCCACCATCGTCAGGTAGCGCTTGTCGGTATGGCCGTCGCGCATCTGCTCGTGCAGGCTGGTCAGCGCCGAACGTTTCTTCGCCAGCAACAGCAAACCGGAGGTGTCGCGGTCCAGCCGGTGCACCAGTTCCAGGAACTTGGCGTCCGGACGCGAGGCGCGCAACTGCTCGATCACGCCGAACGACACGCCGGAACCGCCGTGCACGGCCACGCCGGCCGGCTTGTCGATCACCAGCAGGTGGGCATCCTCGAAAATGACCTTGAATTCGGCGGCCGGCACATGGGTGGTGTCGGCCTTTTCCGCGATGCGGACCGGCGGAATACGGACGATATCACCCTGTACCAATCGGTACAATTGATCGATGCGCCCTTTGTTAACACGCACCTCTCCCGAACGCAGGATGCGGTAGACGTGGCTTTTCGGCACGCCTTTGCAAACGCGCAACAGATAGTTATCGATGCGCTGACCGGCTTCTTCTTCAGTAATTGTGACGAATTGTGCTTGCAGCGGAATCGGCAGGCGATCCTGCGGTGTTGAAGGTGGGTTAACATCATTTTGTTGCTTCATTTGCTCTGTCTTCCCAGAAATCTCTCTAAGTCCTTCATTTTGAATATATAATTGTTTCGCTGCGGTTCAATCTGCGGCAAGGTGTAAGAATAAAAGCACATTTTACACAGGGGCGTCTCCACTGGCCTCGCCAAATTGCAAATTCAGAGGAAAAAATGTATACGCACCACCCCTGCCGGAATCAAGGTTGCACCGTTGTTGTAATCGGATGCCGGCAAGGATGCTGAATCGGATTGATTGGATTGTAAGGATAAAGTCCGGCCAGCTTGGTCAAGAGCCAAGCTGGCCGGTAGATGAAGTTGATAACGCTTGCCGTTTTCGCCAGACCCCATGCTTTGCTGCAAGCTCGATGGAAGGCTGAAACAAGCCTGATGCATTGTTACTTCGCGAAGTTGCGATACTTGTAGTACGTAGGCTTGGCCAGGATTTGGCTCTCAACGACGCTGTTCACCGCCCGCATTTCTCTGCCGCCCCCACGGGCCGCATGGATGAGTTGCAGGTGATGCGAGCACAGCGGCATGTCGATCGACCTCATGCGCCCAGTTGCGGCCGCAACGCGGATGATACGTCCGCGTTTCTGCGCCGCACAGGATGGGCATACCCACCGCAATCACCTGATTCTCGCGTATATCCCTGTACCACGCTGCCCCGGCCCAACCAGCCGGGCGGCACAGAGATGACCTACGGGTCGCGGAGTCAATAAAAATGAAACGCATGTTGTTTAATGCTACGCAGCAAGAAGAACTGCGCGTAGCGATCGTCGACGGTCAGAAACTGATCGATATCGACATCGAAACCGCCGGACGCGAACAGCGCAAGTCCAACATCTACAAAGGCGTGATCACCCGCATCGAACCGTCGCTGGAAGCTTGCTTCGTCAGCTACGGCGAAGATCGCCACGGTTTCCTGCCATTCAAGGAAGTAGCACGCACTTACTTCCGCGAAGGTGTCGATGTCCGTAACGCCTCGGTCAAGGAAGCGCTGCGCGAAGGCCAGGAAATCATGGTCCAGGTCGAAAAGGAAGAGCGCGGCAACAAGGGCGCCGCCCTGACCTCCTTCGTCTCGCTGGCCGGCCGCTACCTGGTGCTGATGCCGAACAACCCGCGCGGTGGTGGTGTTTCCCGCCGGGTCGAAGGTGAAGAGCGCCAGGAATTGCGCGAAACCATGGACAAGCTGGACTTGCCGCCAGGCATGTCGGTCATCGCCCGCACCGCCGGCATCGGCCGCAACGTCGACGAGCTGCAGTGGGACTTGAACTACCTGATGCAACTGTGGCGCGCGATCGAAGGCGCCGGCAAGTCGGCATCCGGCGCGTTCCTGATCTACCAGGAATCGTCGCTGGTGATCCGCGCCATCCGCGACTACTTCCAGCCGGACATCGGCGAAATCCTGATCGACACCGACGACATCTACGAACAGGCTCACCAGTTCATGAGCCACGTGATGCCGGACATGGTGCACCGCGTGAAGCGCTACAGCGACGACGTGCCGCTGTTCTCCCGCTTCCAGATCGAGCACCAGATCGAAACCGCGTACTCGCGCACCGTGCCGCTGCCATCGGGCGGCGCCATCGTCATCGACCACACCGAAGCGCTGGTCTCGGTCGACGTCAACTCGGCCCGCGCCACCCGCGGTTCGGACATCGAGACCACCGCCTTCAACACCAACTGCGAAGCGGCCGAAGAAGTGGCCCGCCAGCTGCGCCTGCGCGACCTGGGCGGCCTGATCGTGATCGACTTCATCGACATGGAAGTGGCCAAGAACCAGCGCGAAGTCGAACAGCGCCTGAAAGACGCGCTGCACCACGACCGCGCCCGCGTCCAGATGGGCAAGATTTCCCGCTTCGGCCTGATGGAACTGTCGCGCCAGCGCCTGCGTCCGTCGTTGTCCGAAGGTTCGCACGTGACCTGCCCGCGCTGCTCCGGCACCGGCCACATCCGCGACACCGAATCGTCCGCCCTGCAGGTGCTGCGCATCATCCAGGAAGAGGCGATGAAGGAAAACTCGGCCACCATCCACGTGCAGGTTCCCGTGGACGTGGCAGCCTTCCTGCTGAACGAAAAACGCGGCGAAGTGCTGAAGATCGAAAACCGTCACCGCATTTCCGTGATCCTGATCCCGAACAAGCATCTGGACACGCCGCACTACAAGCTGGAACGCATCAAGCACGACGATCCGCGCCTGGAAGACAGCCAGGCGAGCTACTCGCTGGCCGAGCAAGCCGAAACCGACATGGCCTACAGCAAGCGCCAGAAGGAAGAAGCCAAGCCGCGCCAGGAAGCCATGGTCAAGACCATCACCCCGGACCAGCCTGCACCGCTGGTCGAGCGCAAGCCGAGCGAAACCGTCATCAAGCCAGCCCCGGCCCCGGTGCCGGCACCGGCCGAGCAAGGTTTCTTTGCCAAGCTGATCAGTTTCTTCACCGGCAAGCCGGAAACCCCTGCGCTGCCGCAGCAGCCGACCATCGTGGTCAAGGCGCCGTCGGGCGACCGCGGCGACCGCAACGCACGTGGCCCACGCGGCCGCAACCGTAACGGCAAGGGTGCCGGCCGCGGCGAGCGCGAAGAGCGCGAACCAGGCGCGGCCCCGGCCCGTCCGGCAGCCGACGAAGCGAAGGCAGTCGACGCCAACGGCCGTCCGGCACGCCCGCCGCGTCCGCCACGCGAGCCGCGCGAACCGCGTGAAAACCAGGCCGCGGAAGGCCAGGCGCCACGCGAACGCGCAGAACGTCCGGAACGCCCGGAACGTACGCCGCGCCCACCGCGCGAACCGCGTGCCGACAAGGCTCCGGTCGAAGCCAAGGTTGAAGAGCTGGCATTGAATGCCGGCGTGCCGTCGACCGGTCCGGTGACCGACGCCGCCACCAGCATCCTGAAAACCGCGCCGGTGACCGGCCCGGAAGGTGAAGAGAACGAAGCGGCCGATGGCGAAGAACCGCGTCGTCGTCGTCGTCGTGGCGGCCGCAACCGCAATCGCCGCGACCGCGAAGGTGCTGAAGGCGTTGAAGGCCAGGAGTCCGCAGCGGCCGGTGAAGCCGGTGAGCCAGGCGAGCAGATCGCCATGAGCTTCACCGCCACAGCCGCCGAGGCAGCCGTTGCCAGCGACGTTGCCGCACCAGTCGAAGCAGCCGCAGCGCCGGCAGTGGAGGCGCCAGTGGCAGCCGCTGCGCCAGTTGCGCCTGCCACACCGGTAGTCGCGGAAGCGCCGGCAGCACCAGCCGCCGAGCCTGTCGTTGCCGCCGTGGCGGAACCGGAACCTGCACCAGTCGCTGAATACGCGTTCGCTGAAAAGCCAGCCGTTGAAGCTGCACCGGCATCGCCGGTCGTCGAAGCCGTGCCACTGGTCGAACCGGTTGCCGCCGAAGTCGAGGCACCTGCCGCACCGGCACCGGCACCAGCACCAGTTGTAGCGCCAGTCGTCGAAGCGCCGGCAGTGGTTGCCGAGGTAGCCGCTCCGGTCGTGGTGGAAGCCGCGCCGGTGGTCGCTGCTCCGGCACCTGCGCCGGTAGTTGCCCAGCCAGCAGTGGCTCCGGTAGCTGTCGCTCCAGCGCCTGCACCGGCACCGGTGGCGCCATCGGCACCGATCGACCTGCAGGCAGTGCTCGGCTCCGCCGGCCTGACGCTGGCAGCCACCGATCCAGCCAAGCTGCGCGCCGCGCAGGAAGCCGCCGCCAAGGCAGTCGCCCCAGCCCGCGTGCCACGCGAGCGCAAGCCGCTGCCGCCGCAAAATGACGAGCCGCTGGTGCAAGTCGATACCCGCCGATAATCCGGTCCGGTAAAACAAAAAAGGGAAGCTTGATGCTTCCCTTTTTTTCCTTCTGCTTTTTCGCTGTGCCAATGTTCGTATGCCGCTCGTGGTATCGTAGCTGTCTGGGCGCATAACCATCCGCCGCGTCGATTTTAAAAAAAGCAAGATTGCATCACTCATGGCAGAAAAAATCATCCCGATAGTCAGGCAGCCGCATGCTGCGCCGGCCATCCCCGCGATCCTGGAAGCGCCGACCGGCCTGCTGAGCGATCAACTGGCCCGTCCGCTGCACGACCTGCGCATCTCGGTCACCGACCGCTGCAACTTCCGCTGCGTGTACTGCATGCCCAAGGCGGTGTTCGACAACGACTATCAATACCTGCCGCATACCTCGCTGCTGTCGTTCGAGGAAATCACCCGGCTGGCGAAAACCTTCATCGCCCACGGCGTCGAAAAAATCCGCCTGACCGGCGGCGAGCCGCTGCTGCGCAAGAACATCGAAAAGCTGGTGGCCATGCTGGCCGAGCTGAAGACCGTCCACGGCAAGCCGCTGGACCTGACCTTGACCACCAACGCCTCGCTGCTGGCGCGCAAGGCGCAGTCGCTGAAGGACGCCGGCCTGCAGCGCATCACCGTCTCGCTCGACGCGCTCGACAACGCCACCTTCCAGCGCATGAACGACGTCGACTTCGCGGTCGACGATGTGCTCAACGGCATAGACGTGGCGCACCAGGTGGGCCTGGGTCCGATCAAGATCAACATGGTGGTCAAGGGCGGCATGAACGACCAGGAAATCCTGCCGATGGCGCGCCATTTCAGGAACACGCCCTACATCCTGCGCTTCATCGAATACATGGACGTCGGCGCCTCCAACGGCTGGAAGATGGACGAGGTGATCCCGTCGGCCGAGGTGGTGCGCCGCATCCAGGCCGAAATGCCGCTGGAGCCGGTGGCCGCCAACTACACCGGCGAAACCGCCGCGCGCTGGCGCTACGCGGATGGCAGCGGAGAGATCGGCCTGATTTCCAGCGTATCCCAGGCGTTTTGCAGCGACTGCAGCCGCGCGCGCCTGTCGACCGAGGGCAAGCTGTACACCTGCCTGTTCGCCACCAGCGGCCACGATCTGCGCGCACTGCTGCGCGACGGCCGCAGCGACGAGGAAATCGCCAGCGTCGTCGCCCAGCTGTGGCGCGCGCGCGGCGACCGCTATTCGGAACTACGCACCAGCCAGACGGACGGCCTGCAGCGCGCCAACAAAGTGGAAATGTCTTACATCGGGGGATAGTTTGTCTTTGAAGAGCAAGGTCACCGGACTGATACTGGCGGGCGGGCGCGGCACGCGCATGGGGCGCGTCGACAAGGGCCTGCAGCCGTTTCGCGGCGCCACGCTGGTGGCGCACGTGCTGCAACGGCTGGCGCCGCAGGTCTCCATCGTCGCCATCAACGCCAACCGCAACCTGCCGCAGTACCAGGCGGCGGCCGGCGACGCGCCGGTGCTGCCGGATTTCATCGACGGCTTTGAAGGCCCGCTGGCCGGCCTGCAGGTGGGCCTGCAGTACTGTCCGACCGAGCTGCTGCTGACGGCGCCCTGCGATTCGCCTTTCCTGCCGGCCGACCTGGCCGAGCGGCTCTACGCGGCGATGCAGGCAGAAAACGCCGACCTGGCCGTCGCCGTGACGATGGAAAAGGAAGACGGCGCCGCGGAACCTTACCGCCAGCTGCATCCCGTCTTCAGCCTGATGAAGGCCAGCCTGCTGCCGCAGCTGGACGCCTACCTGGACACCGGCGCGCGCCGCATGGAGAGCTGGTACAAATCGCTGCGCGTGGCCGAAGTGCTGTTCGACGACGCCGACGCCTTCCGCAACATCAATACGCTGACCGAACTGCAGCAGCACGAGCGTGAACAGCCGGCACCGACCGCCGTGCCTGCGCCTGCGGGGGACGCCGACACGCTGCCTGTGGCCGAAGCCCGCCGCATCATCTGCGAGCGGGTCGCGCCGGTCGACGGCAACGAAAAACTGGCCCTGCGTGCGTCCCTCGACCGCGTGCTTGCCGAAGACATCATCTCCCCGATCAACGTGCCGGCCTACGACAACTCGGCGATGGACGGCTACGCCCTGCGCGGCGCCGACCTGCCCGCCGACGCCGGCGCGCCCGAAGTCACGCTCAAGGTCATCGGCATCGCCTACGCCGGCCGGCCGTGCACGCAGGCGCCGCAAGCCGGCGAGTGCGTGCGCATCATGACCGGCGCCGCCATCCCGCCCGGCTGCGACAGCGTGCTGCCGCAGGAACTGGCCGAGCACATCGGCGAGCACACCGTCACCATCGGGCATGGCGCGATCCGCGCGGGCGCCAACCTGCGCCGCGCCGGCGAAGATTTGCAGGCCGGCGGCATCGCGCTGGCCAGGGGCAAGATCATGCGTCCCGCCGACCTGGGCCTGGTCGCATCGCTGGGCATTGCCGAGGTGAGCGTGCTGCGCAAGCTGCGCGTGGCCTTCTTCTCCACCGGCGATGAACTGCGCTCGCTGGGAGACTGCCTCGACGACGGCTGCGTCTACGACAGCAACCGCTACACGCTGTTCGGCATGCTGACGCGGCTCGGCTGCGAAGTGATCGACATGGGCGTGGTGCGCGACGATCCCGCCGCGCTGGAAGCGGCGCTGCGTACCGCCGCCGCCGATGCCGACGCCATCGTCACCTCCGGCGGCGTCTCCGAAGGCGCGGCCGACTACACGCGCGACATCATGGCCCGCCTCGGCGACGTCGCCTTCTGGAAGCTGGCGATGCGTCCCGGCCGGCCGCTCGCCTTCGGCCAGGTGCAAGCGGACGGCCATAGCGCCTGGCTGTTCGGCCTACCCGGCAATCCGGTCGCCGTCATGGTGTCGTTCTACATGTTCGCCCGCCCCGCCCTGCTGCGCATGATGGGCACGCAAAATCAAGGCATCCCTGCCATGCGCGCCAAGGCCGCGCAAGCGATACGCAAGCGCCCCGGCCGCACCGAATACCAGCGCGGCATCCTGGACACCGGCGCCGATGGCGAACCGCAAGTGCGCCTGACCGGCGCCCAAGGTTCGGGCATCCTCAGCTCGATGACGGACGCGAACTGCATCGTCGTGCTGCACGACGCGCAGGGCAACGTCGCCGCCGGCGAGATGGTCGAGGTGCTGTTGTTCGACGGGTTGATATAACCGGCCTGGCTTGATGAACCCACCGGCCACTCCACGCCTGCACATCCGCGAACTGCAATCGACGCTGGCCGGCCCCTTCTCCTTCGACCTGGCAGCGGGCCAGTGCCTGACCATCTCCGGCCCATCCGGCGCCGGCAAGAGCCTGCTGCTGCGCATGCTGTGCGACCTCGATCCGAATACCGGCGAGGCGCAACTGAACGGCGTCGCCCGCGCCGCCATGCCCGCTCCCGCGTGGCGCGCCAGCGTGGTCTACCAGCCGGCCGAGGCCGCGTGGTGGCTGCCGACCGCCGCCGGTCATTTCAAGCCGGGACAGATGGACCACGTGCGCGAACTGCTGCCGCAACTGAACCTGTCGCCGGACCTGCTGGACAATGAGATCGGCCGCCTGTCCACCGGCGAGCGTCAGCGCATGGCGCTGATACGCTCGCTGGCTTGCCGGCCGCAGGTGCTGCTGCTCGACGAACCCACCGCCGCGCTGGACCCGCAATCGGTCGCCGCCACGGAACGGCTGCTGCAAAAGGAACTGGCGGCCGGCCTGTCGATCATCCTGGTCACGCACTCCGAAGCGCAGGCGCAAACCCTCGGCCACCGCTCCATGATCATGCGCGACCGCCGCCTGACGGAAGCCGCGCCATGACCGGTATGACGCCGATCCAGCCCAGCGCGGTCGACCTGGCCGTCGCCTCCTCGCTGATCCTGCTGAACGCCGCCATCTCGGCCTATCTCGGCCTGCGCATGCAACGCCAGATGCTGTGGTCGGCCCTGCGCATGGTGGTGCAGCTGTTGCTGGTCGGCGTGGTGCTGCGCTGGGTGTTCGCGCTGGCCTCGCCGGCCGCCACGCTGGCCGTCGCGCTGCTGATGATCGTCGCCGCCGCGCGCGAGGTGGCGGTGCGGCCCGCGCACGGCCTGCGCGGCTGGCCCGGCGTGTGGCTGAGCACCGCCAGCGTCGGCCTGTCCAGCATCGCCACGGTGATGCTGGCCCTGTTCACGGTGCTGCATCCGACGCCGTGGTACGAGCCGCAATACGCGATCCCGCTGATCGGCATCGTGCTGGGCAACGTGCTCAATTCCGCCAGCCTCGGACTCGATACCTTCTACAGCGGCGTGGTCGACGCCCGCGGCGCGATCGAGGCGCAACTGGTACTGGGCGCCTCGCGCAACGAGGCGCTGGCGCCGCTGATCCGGGCTTCGGTACGCAAGGGCCTGATCCCCATCATCAACCAGATGTCGGCGGCCGGCATCATCACGCTGCCCGGCATCATGACCGGCCAGATCCTCGCCGGCATGGACCCGATGGACGCGGTGCGCTACCAGATCCTGCTGATGTTCCTGCTGGCCGGCGGCAGCGGCCTGTCGGTCGCGCTGGCGGTGTACCTGGCGGCGCGCAGCGTCACCGACGAACGCCACCGGCTGCGGCTGGAACGACTACAGAAACGCTAGCTATCTTCTCTGAGACGCAGCAGCGCCTCGGCCGAGTTGACGAACAACGCTGCATCTTTCTCGATGCGCCGGAACGCCCGGCCCAGACTGGCGCGCATGAAAGTGCTGTGCGCGTAGCGCGTGACCTTGCTGTAGTAGCGCTCCGCCAGGCCGTTGACCGCCTTGACGTAATCGTCCATCAAGTCCGGCGCGATGGAGAAGTTGTCGTAGTTGATCACCGCCGGCACCTTGCGGCCCAGCGGCGCCAGCCGCTCCGCCACCATGTCGCAGATGGTGGCAATGGTGGCCGCATCGGTCACCTCGAAGCCTTCGAAGTTCACGAAGAACAGCTGCTGCTGGGCGTCGTACACCAGCCGCCGTTCCAGCGGCTGCGCCAAGAAATCGCCGCGCCAGTTCATCGCCAGCGGCGAGAAGATGCGCGCGTCCATCAGCTTCAGTTGCGCGCTGACCGCCGGTTTGAAATCCATATGCGCCAGGATGTCGCGCTCGAGGTCCATGCCCGGCGCGATCTCGACCAGCTCCAGGCCCGACATGCCGCCGTCGAGCACCAGCCGGAACACGCAGCGCTCGGTGACGAACAAGGCTTCCTGCCCGCGCCGCGCCGCGTATTCGCCGCTGTAGGTGCGGTGCTCGACTTCGTTGATGAACTTGCGCGTGGCGCCCTTGTCGGCGGTGAAGGTGCCGACAAACACCACCTTGCGCGCGTTCTGGCTGATGTTGATGAAGCCCCCCGCGCCGGCCAGGCGGCTGCCGAATTTGCTGACGTTCAGGTTGCCGTGGCGGTCCGCCTGCGCCAGGCCCAGCACCGCGACATCGAGGCCGCCGCCGTCGTAGAAATCGAACTGGTACGGCTGGTCGATAATGGCGTCCGCATTGGTCGCCGCGCCGAAGTTCAGGCCTCCGGCCGGCATGCCGCCGATCACGCCTGGCTCCGCCGTCAGCGTCACCAGGTCCAGCAGCTTTTCCTCGGCCGCCACGGCGGCCACGCCCTCGGGCATGCCGATGCCCAGGTTGACGACGTTGTTCGGACGCAGCTCCATCAACGCGCGCCGGGCGATGATCTTGCGCTCGGACAGCGGCATCGGCACCACCGCCGACAAGGGCACGCGCACCTCGCCGGCAAAGGCCGCGCTGTAAGGCTCGGCGAAGGTCTGCATATGGTATTCGGGCTTTTCCGCCACCACCACGCAGTCGACCAGTACGCCGGGGATCTTCACTTGGCGCGGATTGAGCGTGCCCCGTTCGGCGATCCGTTCCACCTGCACGATGACGATGCCGCCCGAGTTGTGCGCCGCCATCGCGATCGCCAGCGCTTCCAGCGTCAGGGCCTCGCGCTCCATGGTGACATTGCCGTTGGCGTCGGCCGTGGTGCCGCGAATGATGCCGACGTGGATGGGCTGCGCCTTGTAGAACAGGTACTCCTTGCCGCCCATGGTCATCAGCTCGACCAGTTCCTCGGTGGTGCGGTCGTTGATCTTGCCGCCGCCGTGGCGCGGATCGACAAAGGTGCCGAGGCCGACGTGGGTCAGCAGGCCGGGCTTGCCGGCGGCGGTGTCGCGGAACAGCTGGCTGATGACGCCTTGCGGCAGGTTGTAGGCCTCGGCCTTGCCACTGATGGCCAGCTGCTGCAGCTTGGGCGCGAGGCTCCAGTGGCCGCCGATGATGCGCTTCAGCAGGCCTTCGTGGCCAAAGTGGTTCAGGCCGCGGTCCTTGCCATCGCCCTGGCCGGCCGCGTAGACCAGCGTCAGGTCGCGCGGATGGGCGTCGGCCAGGAAGCGCTGTTCCAGCGCCACGGCGATGTTCTCGGCGAATCCCACGCCGACAAAGCCGCCGGTGGCGATGGTGTCGCCATCGCGTATCAGGCCGACCGCGTCGGCCGCGCTGACGATCTTGCTGCGCTGGACGGCCGGCATGCCGACCGTGGAAAAATCAGGGGGACGAGCAGGCATGGCAAGCTCCGTTTTTAGTCTCGTTTTAGTCTACATCCAGATCGTTCTTGTCTAGTTCAGGACCAAGCAGCAGCTGGGCCGCCTCGCTCGGCAATGCTTCCACCGTCTTCAGCTTGCGCGCCATCTGGCGGCTGCGGGTTTCGGCCGTCTCGATGTTCTTGGCCGCGCGCTCCAGCGACAGCTTGGTGGCGGCCAGCACGTCGCCGAACTTGCCGAACTCCGTCTTCACCGCGCCCAGCACCTGCCACACTTCCGACGAACGCTTTTCCAGCGCCAAGGTGCGGAAGCCCATCTGCAAGCTGTTGAGCAGCGCCGACAAGGTCGACGGCCCGGCGATGCTGATGCGGTTCACGCGCTGCAGCTCGTCGGCCAGGCCGGGACGCCGCATCACTTCCGCATACAGGCCCTCGGTCGGCAGGAACAGGATGGCGAAATCGGTGGTGTGCGGCGGCGAGACGTATTTCTCCGAAATCGTCTTGGCCTCGACACGCACCGCACGTTCCAGCTCCCGTCCGGCCAGCGCCACGCCGTCCGCGTCCGCGCGCTCGGCCGCATCCAGCAGGCGTTCGTACTGCTCCTTCGGGAACTTGGCGTCGATCGGCATCCACACCGGCGCGCCGCCTTCGACCTGGCCCGGCAGCTTGAGCGCGAACTCCACGCGCGCGCCGCTGCCGGCGATGGTCTCGACGTTCTTGGCATACTGCTCCGGCGTCAGCACCTGCTCCAGCAGCATCTCCAGCTGCACCTCGCCCCAGGTGCCGCGCGTCTTCACGTTGGTCAGCACCCGCTTCAAGTCGCCGACGCCCAGCGCCAGCTGCTGCATCTCGCCCAGCCCCTGGTGCACGCGCTCGAGCCGCTCCGACACCTGCTGGAACGATGCGCTCAAGCGCGCCTCCAGCGTCGCATGCAGCTTCTCGTCGACCGTCTTGCGCATCTCTTCCAGCCGCGAGCCATTGTCGGCCTGCAAGTCCTTGATCTTCGCCTCCAGCGTTGCGCGCACCTCCTGCATGCGCGCGGCGTTCGATTCGGTCAGCCGGATCAGGGCCAGGTTCATGCTGTCGGCGAACTGCTTCAGGCTGCGCGCCTGCTCGTCGCGTCCCACCAGTCCCTGCGCCTCCAGCTGGCGGCGCATCGCCTCGAACTGCTGCACGCTGGCCGCGTGCGTGGCCTGCGCCGTGGTCTGCAGCTGCATCCTCACTTCGCGCTCGACTCGCTCGATGCGCTCGGCCAGGCCGGCGCTGGCCGCAGCATCACCGCCGGCGCGCCCGCGCAGCAGCGCCAGCACCTGCAGCGCCAGCACGGCCAGCCCGATCGCCAGCAGCACAAAAAATTCGGTCTGGCTCATGGCGTCAATCCGGCTTGTTGCGCATCCAGTCGGCGGTTTGATAGAAGGACTCCATCAACCGCAACCGCAGCGCCTCGTCGATGCCGACATCTTCCATCGCCCATGCCATCGCGCGCAGCCACTGGTCGCGTTCCTGGGTGCCGATGGCGAACGGCATGTGCCGCATGCGCAGGCGCGGATGGCCGTGTTCCGCGATGTACAGGTCCGGCCCGCCCATCCAGCCGCTGAGGAACATGAACAGCCGTTCGCGCGCGTTGTCCAGCGTGGGCGGATGCACGGAGCGCAGCAGCGCGAACTCCGCCTCGAGTTCCATCAAATCGTAAAACCGGTCGACCATCTCGCGCACGCGCGATTCGCCGCCGATCACTTCATAGAGAGTTCGGGATTCAGTCATAGCCTCCATGATAGCGTACCGGGCGGCGATCCGCGCCTTCAGGCGCTCTTACACCAGCGCCAGCCGGCGCAGGCGGCGCGTGGACGACCAGTTCTCCAGGTCGATCTCGTCGAGGATGTCGTCGCAGGCCTGGACGATGCGCGACAGCTGCGACCGGTCCAGCCCGGAATTGAGCGTCAGCCGCACCAGCGAACGGTTCTTCGGCGTGGCCGGCGCGCAAAACATGGCGCCATACACGCCGCGCCGCTCCAGCAGCTTGCGCAGCGCCAGCGTCTTGGGCTCCGGGCCGGGCTCCAGCGCGATGATCTGCTCGCTGCCGTCGCCGACGTTGTAGCCCAGCGCGCTCAATTCCTCGCGCACCTCGCGCGAATGCGCGTGCAGCGCGGCGCGGCGGTCGTCGGCCGCCGCCACGAAGTCGACGGCGGCGTCGAACCAGGCCAGCTCGTGCGCCAGCATGCACGAGCTGAAGATGGCGGGCCGCGACTCCGACAGGAAATAGCCCTTGAACTTGGTCGAGCAGGTGATGAAGCCGGCGCGCCCGGCAAACGCCTTGGCCAGCGATGCCGTGCGGAAATGCACCCGCTCGCTCAGCCCCAGTTCCGCCACCAGCCCGGCGCCGCGCGGGCCGTGCGTGCCCAGCGAGTGCGATTCGTCGACGATCAGCAGGCAGCCGGAGCGTTCGGCGATTTCCACCAGCTCCACCAGCGGCGCCAGGCTGCCGTTGGTGCTGTACAGCGCGTCGACCACGATCAGGCCGCTGCCATGGCGCGCCAGCTGCTTTCGCAGATGTTCCATGTCGTTGTGCAGGAAGGTCACCGGCGTGGCGCCGGCCGATTGCACGCCTTCCCACAGCGAGGCGTGCGCCTGCATGTCCAGGTAGACCGGGATGCCCGGCGCCGCCAGCGTCTGCACCAGGCCGACGTTGGCGGCCCAGCCGGACTGGGCCAGGATGCCGTCCTGCGCCCCCATGAAGCGCGCGAATTTCTGTTCCAGCCGGTGCTGGGCGCTGCCCTCCTGCAGGAACACGGCCGACATCAGCAGCTCGCCCGGTCCCCGGCGCAACGCCGCGATCTGCGCGCCCACCAGCGCCGGCTCCCCAGCCAGGCACAGGTAATCGTTTCCGGCGAGGAAAACCGCGCCGGCCGGCGTCGGTTGCCATGCATGCGGATGCTCGCCGCCCAGCAATTGCTCAATACGGGTAATGTAATGTTCGTCCATGCGGCGGGTCACGAATTCGGGCATTTGCTGTTCAGCCGGTAAAGCAAAAGCGCGGGGCTGGGCATGATCTATAGCAATCGCGTGAGGCATTTTTTTGCTCCTGTATGGGTTTTGGAAAAGGTTGTTTTTTTATGAATCCAATGCCAACCATGAGGCCAAAAAAACATGAAGAGATTGATGCGGATCAACTCTTGATTTGAATTGCCGGTTGAAGTTGCAAATTAAGGCGATCATGGGAACTTGATAAAAGTCAATCTCACAATGAAGCCCCCTCTGCAAGAACGCTGGAAACGCTGGCAGCACGGAAAGATCCAGGCCTTGCTGCTCTACCATGGCCGCGAGGACCATGCCATGGTGCGCGTGCTGTTGCTGGCCTGCATAGGCACGGTGGGCATGCCGCTGTACTACGTGATCTGGCAGCATTTCTTTCCGCAGGAATACGAATCGCTGCCGCTGAGGCTGCTGGGGATCCTGCTGAGCGCGCTGGGACTGTTCGCGCGCCAGTTCAGCCGCAGGATGCTGCAGATCTATCTGGTGGTCACGCTGAGCTATATTTTCCCGTTCTTCTTCACCTTCATGTTCCTGATGAACCATGCGTCGGGCGTGTGGAGCGAATCGCTGCTGATCGGCCTGGTGGTGCTGTTCCATTTCGACACCGGCCTGGCGCTGAAGGCCTACGTGGCCGGCACCACGCTGGCGGTCGCCGCCGTCGTCGGGCTGGGCGAAGGCGCCACGCTGCTCAGCCAATCCGTGCTGCAGCAGGTGCCGATCCACTGGTTCACCATCGCCGCGCTGTCGGCCGCCAAGATCAGCCGCCACGTGCTGGCGCAGGAAAAGCTGGCCGGCCTGGGCGCCGGCCTGGCCACCGTGGCCCACGAGCTGCGCACGCCGCTGACCAGCGTCGACGCCAATGTGCGCGGCCTGCTGCGCCTGTTTTCCGACGCCGGCGGCCGCAACCTGGAAGACCGCCTCGGCACCGTCGACGCGCTGGCCCGCATCCAGTTCGAAGTGCGCCACATGAACCACATGATCGACCTGTTCCTGCTCAGCGCGACGGCGGTGCGGCAAAACCTGCGGCCGGTCGAGACGGTGATGATGGACGGCGTGGTGGAGGGCATGCTCAAGCGCTACCCCTTCGTCAACGCGGGCCAGCAAAAAATCGTCGCGCTCGAGGTGCGCCGCAATTTCACCTTCTCCGGCCAGACCGAGCTGTCGGTGGTGATCCTGCTGAACCTGCTGCGCAACGCGCTGAAAGCCGTGCAGCGCGCCGGCAAGGGCCGCGTGCGCATCGTGGTCGACGGCGCCCATGTGCCGCCGCGCCTGCTATTCATCGACACCGGCTGCGGCATTCCGGCCCAGCAGATGCCGCTGATCTTCCGCCGCTTCTACTCCTTTCCGCCGCATAACGGCGCCGGCATCGGCCTGGCGCTGTGCGAAGAAATCATGAGCGCCTGGAACGCCACCATCCGTTGCGTATCGCGCGAGAGCGCCTATGCGATTTTTGTCCTGGAATTTCCCCAGCCGTCCCTCCCGAGGTGAAACATGCATCTGCCCGTCTACTCCCATCCCACGCTGACCGTGCTGGTCGACGACAGCGACTCGTTCCTGAAAAGTCTGTCGTTCCAGCTCGATCCCATGCTGGCCAGCAAGACCTTCCATGACACCACGGCCGCGCTGCAATGGCTGCGACAGGGAACCCAATCGGGGAGCGTACCGCTGCACGTCAATTTCGACATGCAGAACCTGCCGGCCGACCAGTGCAACGTGGCGCTGGACCTGGAGTGCATCTACCGCATCGGCGAGCAGCGCCAGCGCTTCGCGACGCCGTCGGTGCTGGTGGTGGATTATTCGATGCCGCAGATGAACGGGCTGGAATTCTGCGAGGCGGTGGCGCACCTGCCGTGCAAGAAGATCCTGTTCACCGGCGCCGCCGACGAGAAGATCGCCGTGGGCGCCTTCAACCGCGGCCTGATCGACCGCTACATCAAGAAGAGCGACGACCACGCGCTCGACATCCTGGAGCTGGAGATCGCCGCGCTGCAGCGGGCGTATTTCGACGCGCAGTCCGAGACGCTGCGCGAGCTGGTGCTGCTGCATAACTACCACTTCCTCGGCGACCCGGCGCTGGCCCAGCTGGTGCGCCAGCTCAGCGACAGCAAGGGCTTCGTCGAGCACTACATCTTCCCGGCGCCGACCGGCATCCTGTTCCTCGACAAGCACGGCAAGGCCAGCCTGATGATGATAGAGACCGAACAGGGCATGTACGCGCAATACGAGATCGCCCGCGACAGCGACGCCCCGCCGTCGCTGCTGGACGCGCTGCTGGAGCGCCGCGTGCTGCCGTTCTTCTCCGATCCCTACGGCGACGGCATGTATTCAAGCCGCGTGGCCGACAACTGGCACCGCTACTGCGCGGCGCCGCAGATCTGCCAGGGCCGCGAGACCTACTACTGGGCGCTGTTCGACCTGCCGTCGCACTACTTCGACAAGCGGCCCTATTCCTACGCCCAGTTCCTCAAGGAGCAGATGGCGCAGGAAAGCGTGGCGGCTTAAGTCTTAAGCCTTAAGCCTCGCGCAGCGTCTGCAGCGGCGGCTGGCGCAGCACGTTGCGCAGGCCCAGCCAGCCGCCGGCGATGGCGCACAGCGCGCCGGCCAGCAAGCCGACCACCCACACGGACGGGTTGAAGCTCCAGGCGAACTTGAACTGGTACGTGGCCAGCGCCCAGCCCATGGCCGCCGCGCCGGTCGCCGCCAGCACGCCGGACAAGGCGCCCACCAGCGAGAACTCGATCAGCTGCGCCTGCGACAGCTGCCTGCGCGTGGCGCCCAGCGCCCGCAGCAGGCCCGATTCGCGGGTGCGCTCGTCCTGCGATCCCATCAGCGCCGCATACAGCACCAGCACGCCGGAGGCCAAGGTGAACACGAACAGGAACTCGACCGCCGTCACCACCTGGTCCAGCACCGCCTGCACCTGGCGCAGCAGGCCGCCGACGTCGACGATGGTCAGGTTGGGGTAATCGCGCGTCAACGCGTTCATCACCGCGCCCTGCCCTTGCGGCAGATGGAAGGCGGTGATCCAGCTCTGCGACACTTCCGTCATCGCGGCAGGGTTGATGATGACGAAGAAATTGACCCGCATCGAACCCCATTCCAGCTTGCGCAGGCTGGTGATGGTGGCGTCCACCGGCGCGCCGGCGATGTCGAAGCGCAGCTTGTCGCCCAGCTTCCAGCGCAGCGTCTTGGCGATGCCCTCTTCCACCGAGGCTTCCGGCGCGCCCGGCTTGTCGGCGAACCACTGGCCGGCGCTGATCTTGTTCTCGGCCTGCATGCGCGCCATCGTCGACAGGTTGAATTCGCGATCGGCCAGGCCCTTGGCGCGGTCCTCGGTGTAGGTCTCGGCGGTGACGGGCTTGCCGTTCACGGCGGTCAGGCGGCCGCGTATCATCGGATACTGCGGCGCATACGCCACGCCCGCCGCCTGCAGCCGCTTGCCGATGTCGGCGGCCTGCTCCGGCTGGATGTTGATGATGAAGCGGTTCGGCGCATCCGGCGGCGTGGCGTTGCGCCAGGCCGTCATCAGGTCGCCGCGCACCACGGTCAGCACCAGCAGCGCCATCATGCCCAAGGCCAGCGACACCACCTGCACCACCGTCGCGCCGGGACGGCGCTGCAATGACGTTACGGCGAAGCGCCAGCTCTGGTGGTCGATCGCGCGGCGCAGCGGCTTGAGCGCGGCCAGCCCGCCCCAGGCCACCAGCCCGAACACGGCGAACGCGCCGAGGAAGCCCAGCGCCGTGTACAGCGCCAGCTGCGCGTCGCCCGCCTGCCACAGCAGCAGCACGACAAAGCCGGCCATGCCGAGGCCATAGGTGGCCAGCGCCGCCATCTGCGGCGGCTCCTGCTCGCGCCGGATCACGCGGTTGTGCGGCACCTTGCGCAGCTGGAGTATCGGCGGCAGCGCGAACGCGGCCAACAGCAGCATGCCGGTGGCCACACCCTGCAGCGCCGGGTAGATGGTCGGCGCCGGCAGGTCGGCCGACACCAGCTTGCCCAGCACTTCCAGCAGCACGTAGTGGCCGCCGAAACCGACCGCCACGCCCATCAGACTGCCCACCAGGCCGACCAGCAGGAATTCGGTCAGGTACATCAGCGTGACCTGGTTCTGCGTCAGGCCCAGGCAGCGCAGCATGGCGCAGGCATCCAGGTGGCGCTGCATGAAGCGGCGCGCGGCCATCGCCACGGCCACCGCCGCCAGCATCGCCGACAGCAGGCCGACCAGCGACAGGAAGCGGTCGGCGCGGTCCAGCGTGGCGCGCATTTCGGGCCGGCCGTTCTCCAGCGACTCGACGCGCACGCCCTTGGTGTTGTTGTTCTTGATTTCCGCCTGCAGCCATTGCTCGTAGGCGCTGGCCACGGCCGCGCCGTTCTTCAGCGACGCCGGTGCCGCCACCAGCAGGCGGTAGGACACGCGCGAGCCGGGCTGGATCAGATTGGTCGCCTCGACGTCGGCCAGCGCGAACATCACGCGCGGCGCGAAGGCGAGGAAGTTGGCGCCGCGGTCCGGCTCGGAGGCGATCAGCTGGGCGATGCGGAAGCTCTTGTCGCCCAGCTTGATCCGGCCGCCGACCTGCGTCTTCAGGCTGCCCAGCAGGCCGGCGTCGATCCAGACGGTGCCCGGCGCCGGCACGCCGGCGGCCGGTGCGCCCTGGCTTTGCTCGGCCTGTTCGGCGTCGGTGGTGATCTTCAGCTGGCCGCGCAGCGGGTAGCCGGGGCCGACCGCCTTCAGCGACGCCAGCAGCGACGTCGATTGCTCGCCCTCGCCCGCCTGCGCCATGCTGGGGAAGCTGAGTGTGTCGGTCATCCGCAGGCCGCGCCGGGCCGCTTCCGCGCGCCACGCCGGGTTGACCGGCAGGTCGGCGCTGACGACGACGTCGGCGCCCAGCAGCTGGTGGGCGTCGCGATCGAGGCCGCTGCGCAGGCGGTCGATGAAGAAGCCGGTGGCCGACAGCGCGGCAACGGCCACCGTCAGCGCGATCAGCAGGAAGCGCAATTGACCGGCGCGCCAGTCGCGCGCGGTCATCTTCAGGGCGAGTTTGAACATGGGGGATTACAGTGCGAGGGCGGCGAAATAGGCGTCGACTTCATCGAGGAACTTCTGCTTCTGCTGCGCCGGCAGGAAGGCGGCGGCGAAGCTGTTGCGCGCCAGCCGCTGCGCATGCGACAGGCCCAATGGCAGCGCCTCGAAGGTGGCGACGAAGTTGGCGTTCATGTAGCCGCCGAAGTAGGCCGGATCGTCCGAGTTCACCGTCGCCACGATGCCGGCGTCCAGCAGCTGCAGCAGGTTGTGCTGCTCCATGCGCTCGAACACGCACAGCTTGACGTTGGACAGCGGGCACACCGTCAGCGCGATCTGCTCGCGCGCCAGGCGCTGCGTCAGCGCCGCGTCTTCCAGGCAGCGCACGCCGTGGTCGATGCGCTCGACCTTCAGCGTGTCGAGCGCGGTCTCGATGTAGGCCGGCGGGCCTTCCTCGCCCGCGTGCGCGACCAGGTGGAAGCCCAGCTTGCGGCACTTGGCGAACACGCGCGCGAACTTCTCCGGCGGATTGCCGACCTCGGACGAATCGAGCCCGATGCCGATGTACTTGTCGCGGTAAGGCAGCGCCTCCTCCAGCGTGGCGAAGGCGTCTTCCTCCGACAGGTGGCGCAGGAAGCTGAGGATAAGCGTGGCGCTGACCGGGCTGTCCTGGCAGGCGCGGTGGATGCCGTCGATCACGGTCTTGATCGGCACGCCGCGCGCCGTATGCGTCTGCGGGTCGAAGAAGATTTCCGTGTGGCGCACGTTGTCCTGCTCGGCGCGCTTCAGGTAGGCCGCCGTCATGTCGTAGAAATCCTGCTCCTGCAGCAGCACGCTGGCACCGGCATAGTAGATGTCGAGGAAGGATTGCAGGTCGGTGAAGGCATAGGCCGCGCGCAATTCCTCCACCGAGCCGTACGCCAGCTGGACGTTGTTGCGCCGGGCCAGCGCGAAGATCAGTTCCGGCTCCAGCGAACCTTCGATGTGGATGTGCAGTTCGGCCTTCGGCATCTGCTGCACGACGGTGCGCAATTGTTCGTTCAACATTATTCTTTTTCCCTTGTGACGGATGGCTGGATCAACGCATCTTAGCGCATGATGCGAGAGTGCGACAGCGGCCGCCAAGTTGCGGCAAAATTTATCTGTTTGAGGTGCGATCAGCACGGCGCGCACAGGCGTGATACTGTGGCATAAATGAGCGAAAAAAATGTCATTGAACTCACGAAAAGAACACTGTTTTCTTGGAAATTATCTTTACATATCAACAGCTTACGAAAGAGTATTAACGATATTACGACATATCTTTTGACTTCCTGCACCAATAGCGCAATAATCAATTTCATAGACGTAAGAAGCGTTACGACCGACAAATAAAAGCCGCCAACCGGCGATAAAGCCAGCTCATCGGCACGGGCAATCCGTGCCACCAAATGGAAGCTGGCCAATAAGAAAAATAATACAGAAAGGGAATGCACAGACCAGGGCCAGGGCAGGCAAAACTGCCGGTGACCCGTGACAAGTAGGCTTACATTAAAGGACACCCAAATGACCATTTTTGACAACTACGCCGCACGGTACGAACGGACCAAAGAAGAAGAGATGTCCATGAAGGAATATCTCGAACTTTGTAAAAAAGACCGGCTGACTTATGCCAGCGCCCCAGAACGCATGTTGGCCGCCATCGGCGAACCGACATTGGTCGATACCCGCAACGACACCCGGCTGTCACGCATCTTCGCGAACAAGGTCATCAAGATATACCCGGCATTCCGCGAGTTCTACGGCACGGAAGAAGTGATCGAGCAAGTGGTTTCCTACTTCCGCCACGCCGCGCAAGGGCTGGAGGAACGCAAGCAGATCCTGTATCTGCTGGGACCTGTGGGCGGCGGCAAGTCGTCGATCGCGGAAAAGCTGAAGTCGCTGATGGAGCATGTGCCCTTCTATTGCCTGAAAGGCTCGCCGGTCAACGAGTCGCCGCTCGGCCTGTTCAACGAGGAAGAGGACGGCGTGCTGCTGGAAGAGGATTACGGCATCCCGCGCCGCTACCTGCGCAACATCCCGAGCCCGTGGGCGGTCAAGCGCCTGCACGAGTTCAACGGCGACATCAACCAGTTCCGCGTGGTCAAGCGCTACCCGTCGGTGCTCAAGCAGATCGCCATTTCCAAGACCGAGCCGGGCGACGAGAACAACCAGGACATCTCCTCGCTGGTGGGCAAGGTCGACATCCGCAAGCTGGAAGATTATTCGCAGGACGATCCGGACGCCTACAGCTATTCCGGCGGCCTGTGCCTGGCCAACCAGGGCCTGATGGAATTCGTCGAGATGTTCAAGGCGCCGATCAAGGTGCTGCATCCGCTGCTGACGGCCACGCAGGAAGGCAACTATAAAGGCACCGAGGGCTTCGGCGCGATCCCGTTCGACGGCATCATCCTGGCCCACTCGAACGAGTCGGAATGGAAGACCTTCCGCAACAACCGCAACAACGAGGCATTCCTCGACCGTATCTACATCGTCAAGGTGCCGTACTGCCTGCGCGTGACCGACGAGATCAAGATCTACGACAAGCTGGTGGCCAACTCCTCGCTGTACCAGGCCCCGTGCGCGCCCGGAACGCTGAAGATGATGGCGCAGTTCGCGATCCTGTCGCGCCTGAAGGACCCGGAAAACTCCAGCATCTTCAGCAAGATGCTGGTCTACGACGGCGAGAACCTGAAGGACACCGATCCGAAGGCCAAGTCGATGCACGAGTATGTCGACTACGCCGGCGTCGACGAGGGCATGAACGGGCTGTCGACCCGCTTCGCCTTCAAGATCCTGTCCAAGGTCTTCAACTTCGACAATACCGAGGTGGCGGCCAATCCGGTCCACCTGCTGTATGTGCTGGAGCAGCAGGTCGAGCGCGAGCAGTTCCCGCCCGAGACCGAACAGAAATACTTCTCCTACATCAAGGAGCACCTGGCCCAGAAATATGTCGAGTTCATCGGCAAGGAAATCCAGACCGCGTACCTGGAGAGCTATTCCGAATACGGCCAGAACATCTTCGACCGCTACGTGACCTTTGCCGACTTCTGGATACAGGACCAGGAATTCCGCGACCCGGATACCGGCGAGAGCTTCGACCGCGAGTCGCTGAACAACGAGCTGGAAAAAATCGAGAAGCCGGCAGGCATCTCGAACCCCAAGGACTTCCGCAACGAGATCGTCAACTTCGGTCTGCGCGCGCGCGCCAACAACGGCGGCAAGAATCCTTCATGGACCAGCTACGAGAAATTCCGCACCGTGATCGAGAAGAAGATGTTCTCGAACACAGAGGAATTGCTGCCCGTGATTTCGTTCAACGCCAAGGCCAGCGCCGAAGACGCCAACAAGCACGCCGACTTTGTCGCGCGCATGGTGGAAAAAGGCTATACGGCCAAACAGGTCCGCTTGCTGTGCGAATGGTATTTGCGCGTGAGGAAGTCGTCTTAAGACGGCCGCAGTCCGGGCGCGCCTCGGCGGCGCGCCCCTCGCTACGACCGCCGCACCAAACGCAGCAGGAGGCATCTTTTGACTTATCTCATCGACCGACGTTTGCAGGGCAAGAACAAGTCCGCGGTCAACCGCGAGCGCTTCCTACGGCGCTACAAGGCACAGATCAAGGACGCGGTGGGTCGCGCCATCAAGGGCCGCTCCATCACCGATATTGAAAACGGCGAGAAAGTCTCCATCCCCGTCAAGGACGTGGGCGAGCCTTCTTTCGGCCACGCCCATGGCGGCGTGTGGGAAACCATCAATCCCGGCAACCAGGAATACCAGAAGGGCGACCAGATCAACCGCCCCAAAGGCGGCGGCGGGGCCGGCCGCGGCAAGGCCGGCAACAGCGACCAGCTGACCGAGGACGACTTCATCTTCGAGCTGTCGCGCGAAGAATTCATGAACTACTTCTTCGAGGACCTCGAGCTGCCGCACATGATCAAGACGCAGCTGACGGCCACCACCGAATTCAAGAACCAGCGCGCCGGCTACAATATGTCGGGCACGCCGTCCAACATCCACGTGCTGCGCTCGCTGCGCGGCGCGCTGGGCCGGCGCATCGCGGTCGGCGGCAGTTCGCGCAAGCGCGTCATCGAGGCCGAGCGCGAGCTGGAGGAATTGCTGCTCGAGGGCGCGCCGCTGGACGCGCCGCGCGTGCTCGAGCTGAAGAAATTAATCCACCATCTGCACACGCGGCTGCTGGCCATCCCCTTCATCGACCCGTTCGACCTGCGCTATTCCAACCGCGTCAAGGTGCCCAAGCCGATGACGCAGGCGGTGATGTTCTGCATCATGGACGTCTCCGGCTCGATGGATGAAACCCGCAAGGACACCGCCAAGCGCTTCTTCATCCTGCTGTACCTGTTCCTCAAGCGGGTATACGACAAGATCGAGGTGGTGTTCATCCGCCACCACACGGCGGCGGCCGAGGTCGACGAGGAGGAATTCTTCCACTCGCGCGAATCGGGCGGCACCGTGGTGTCGTCGGCGCTGCACCTGCTGGACAAGATCATCGACGAGCGCTACGGCGCCGGCAGCTGGAATAGCTACGTGGCGCAGGCGTCCGACGGCGACAACTGGGACAACGATTCGGTGCTGTGCCGCCAGCTGCTGATCAACACCATCATGCCCAAGGTGCAGTACTACACCTACGTCGAGATCACCGACGGCCCGGCGCAAAACCTGTGGGAGCAGTACTCGCAGGTGCCGGACCACCACGCGCACTTCGCCATGCAGAAAATAGTCACGCCGGCCGATATCTATCCGGTGTTCCGCGAACTGTTCAAGAAACAGCCGAAATAGGCAGCCGATTTAGTGGAACGCATATGAACGACATGACGAAATTTCCGCCCCCCAAGCCGCGCCATCCGCGCGCCCTGCCCGAACAGTCCGAGTGGACCTTCGAACTGATCGAGCAGGCCCACCAGGAAATCCGCCGCGTGGCCGAAGGCTTCGGGCTGGACACCTATCCCAACCAGCTGGAGATCATCACGGCCGAGCAGATGATGGACGCCTACACCTCGGTCGGCATGCCGGTGTCGTACAACCACTGGTCCTTCGGCAAGCATTTCCTGTCGACCGAAAAAGGCTACAAGCGCGGCCAGATGGGCCTGGCCTACGAGATCGTCATCAACTCCGATCCGTGCATCGCCTATTTAATGGAGGAGAACAGCCTGACCATGCAGGCGCTGGTGATCGCGCACGCGGCGTACGGCCACAACTCCTTCTTCAAGGGCAACTACCTGTTCCGCACCTGGACCGACGCCGAAGCCATCGTCGACTACATGGTATTCGCCAAGAACTACATCGCCGAGTGCGAGCAGCGCCACGGCATCGACGCGGTCGAGCTGCTGCTCGATTCCTGCCACGCGATCCAGAACTACGGCGTCGACCGCTACAAGCGGCCGGCCAAGCTGTCGATGGCGCAGGAGCGGGCGCGGCAGAAGGAGCGCGAAGCCTATGTGCAGTCGCAGATCAACGAACTGTGGCGCACCCTGCCCCGGCGCGAGGAAGAGGAGGCGGAAAAGGCCGCGCCGCGCTTCCCGCCCGAGCCGGAAGAGAACCTGCTGTACTTCATCGAGAAGTACGCGCCGCTGCTGGAACCGTGGCAGCGCGAGATGGTGCGCATCGTGCGCAAGATCTCGCAGTACTTCTACCCGCAGCGCCAGACCCAGGTGATGAACGAGGGCTGGGCCACGTTCTGGCACTACACCATCCTCAACCAGCTGTACGACGAGGGCGTGGTGGGCGATGGCTTCATGATGGAGTTCCTCAAGAGCCATACCAACGTGGTCTACCAGCCGCCGGTCAACAGCCCGTATTACAGCGGCATCAATCCCTACGCGCTGGGCTTCGCGATGATGACCGACATCCGCCGCATCTGCGAGCACCCGACCGACGAGGACCGCGAATGGTTCCCCGACATCGCCGGCAGCGACTGGCGCAAGACGCTGGACTTTGCGATGCGCAATTTCAAGGACGAAAGCTTCATCGCCCAGTACCTGTCGCCCAAGCTGATACGCGAGTTCCATTTCTTTGCGGTATTGGACGACGACAATAACGAAAAGCTGGCAATCTCCGCGATACATGACGACCTCGGTTACCGTTATGTGCGCCAGCAGCTGGCCGAGCAGTACAACCTGGGCAACCGCGAGCCGAATATCCAGGTGTGGTCGGTCAACACCCGCGACGACCGCGCGCTGACCCTGCGCCATACGCAGTTCCAGCGCCGTCCGCTGAACCAGCAGGCCGGCGAGGTGCTCAAGCACGTGGCCCGGCTATGGGGCTTCGACGTGCACCTGGAAACCGTGGGGCCGAACGGCGAAGTCGTCAGCTCGATGGAGGTCAAGCGCGAGAAACGGGGGCGCGGGAGCTGAGCAACATATATAGAGCAACGCCGGCGCCGATTTCAGGCACGGCTCTTGCAAGGGATATAGCCGGAGACGGCGGCGCGGGGTCAGAAGAATAGTTCTGGCCCTGCTTTTTTTAGTGGAAAGCATGTAGCGGGCGGGAAGTCAATCTTTTTCTGCATGTTCTTGCACCGGGGAATCCGCAATAATTTCACAAAAGAAACTTTTGCGGCCAAATTATCAACTGCTCGTAGTAAAATTACGTGCATAAAATTCCGTTTTTAGGCTTAAGGGAAAACTAAGTAATGTCGTGGTGCGTTGGCGCACGAAAATGAGCAGAACTGTGTTGCCGATTGATCTAGAACAGTGCAAAGTGAGCGCTACCATATAGGAAAACCCTATGAAATTTAACCGGTTTTAGGGATGAAAATTCTATGTAAAATCAAGAATTCGTATGTATAATTCGCCGACGTCCCGGATGCGGCTGTTGTTTTATGTCGCCATTTTGGGGTTTAGTAGCAACAAAAAGAGTTGGTATTGGAGAAAGCAGGCATGAATTTCACGCACAACGAGAAAAGCACCGGGAAGAACTTTACAGGCATTACCATTGTCGTTTTGTTGCACCTCCTGGTCGCTTATGGGATCGTGACGGGCTTGGGTAAACGTCTGGTGAGCAAGATGATCGCACCAGTGGAGACCAAGATCATCGAGGAGGTCAAACCTCCTCCACCGAAAGAACTCCCACCGCCACCACCTCCACCAGAGATGAAAGCGCCACCGCCGCCTTTCATCCCGCCAGTTGAGGTGAATGTGCAGCAGCCTCCGCCGCCGCAGAACACGATCGCTAACGCGACCAACGTGAAACCTGCGACGACCGAGATCCAAAGAACGCCGCCGGCACCGCCGGCAGCGCCGCCGGGACCAGCAAAATCGGTCAACGTCGCCGCAGTGGCCGACTTCAGTACTTGCGCGAAACCGGAGTGGCCCAAGTCCTCCCTGCGTAACGAAGAAACCGGTACGGTGACCTTATCGTTCCTGATTGGAGCCGACGGCCGTGTCGCCGACTCCAAGATCGTCAAATCCTCTGGCTTCAGGGACTTGGACAAGGCCGCGGTAACCGGCATCAGTAAATGCCGATTCAAACCGGGTCTGACCGACGGGAAACCGACGGAAGCGTGGATGCAGATGCAATACGTCTGGACGCTGGAGTAAAACCGAGGCAGAGCACCGTCTCATCTAGTAATTTTCGTTGTCATTACGTTCAGCGATCTGATTATTTTATCAATTTGGAGGAAGCATGTTTAAGAATACCCGTTTGTCCGCTGTACTGGCCGCTGTGCTGTTTTCCGTGACCGCAGCCACCGCCCTGGTAAGCGCACCAGCTTTCGCTGACGCGCCAGCCTCGGCAGCCGCTTCGGCACCAGCAGCCGCTCCAGCAGCGGATGCGGCCGCAGCACCAGCACCTGCAGCAGAAGCTCCAGCCGCCAAGGGCGGTAAAGAAGAAGTGGACAATCCATACGGCTTCGAAGCTGTCTGGAACGGTGGTTTCGTATCGCGCGGCACCCTGATCATCCTGTCGCTGATGTCGATGGGTTCGTGGTACATCATCATCACCAAACTGATCGACCAGATGAAGATCTTCAAACAGTCGAAAGAAACTTCGGCCAAGTTCTGGAAAGCATCGTCGATCGCTGCTGGTTCGGCTGCGCTGAAAGACGGTTCGCCATTCCGCTTCATCGCTGAAACTGGCACCAAGGCCACCGTGCACCACGACGGCGCCCTGCTGGAACAAATCGACCTGTCGACCTGGGTCACCATGTCGATCCAGCGCGCTGTCGACAAAGTTCAGTCGCGTCTGCAAGACGGCCTGTCGTTCCTGGCAACCGTGGGCTCGACCGCACCGTTCATCGGTCTGTTCGGTACCGTTTGGGGTATTTACAATGCACTGATCGCCATCGGCATGTCGGGTAACGCATCGATCGACAAGGTTGCAGGTCCAGTGGGTGAAGCGCTGATCATGACCGCCTTCGGTCTGTTCGTCGCGGTTCCTGCCGTTCTGGGTTACAACTGGCTGGTCCGTCGTAACAAGGCCGCAATGGAAGACGTGCGCTCGTTCTCGGCTGACGTGCACTCGGTACTGATCTCGGGCGCCATGTCCACCAGCGAAGCTGGCCGCGCAGCCGGCGCTAAAAAGATTGGATAATTAATCATGTCGATGTCCGTAGGCTCCGATAGCGGAGACGAAGATCAAGTCATGTCAGAAATCAACACGACGCCCCTGGTGGACATCATGTTGGTTCTGCTGATTATCTTCCTGATCACGAGCCCGGTTGTTTTGAAGCTGATCAAGATCAAGCTGCCGGAAGAAGCCAACCAGGTTATCCAGACCAAGCCGGAAGATGTCAACATCGTTGTCAGCAAGGATGGCGATATCTACTGGAATCAGCGGAGGATGCGCGACGCGAATGAGTTGTTCGACAATCTGAAGGTGGAAGCGGTCAAATTGCCTCAGCCGGAAGTACATGTACGTGGCGACCAAGAAACTCGCTACGAAGCTATCGGCAAGGTTATTTACACTACCCAGCGCGCTGGTATTCAGAAGGTCGGCTTCATCACCGAACCGCCTGACAAGGGTTAATTCCCTCTAGTGCATCGCAGGCCTGGACTCCGGGCCTGCCCTTCTTAAAAGGAAACACCATGAGTATGAATGTCGGCTCCCCAAGCGGTGGCGCGGATCCGGAACCAATGATGGAAATGAACATGACGCCCCTCATCGACGTGATGCTGGTGCTGATTATCATGATGATCATTACGATTCCAAAAGCCAACCACTCGGTGAACTTGAATATGCCGGTCGGCACCCCGCCACCGCCTACCAAGGAACCTGTGGTGATCACGATTGACGTCGACTTCGACGGCACGATTCTGTGGGATAACGCTGTCGTTCCCGACCGCGGCACCCTGGAAGCAAAGCTGACCGATGTCGCAGCGCAAGCTGACCAGCCGGAAGTGCATCTGCGTCCGAACAAGCTGGTGTCGTACAAAGTCGTGGCAGGCGTGATGGCTTCGGCTCAGCGTCTCGGCGTGACCAAGATTGGCCTGGTCGGCAACGAACAGTTCCAATAATCAGTTCTATGTTCAACGATAGGCAGGACCATTCCTGCCTATTTCGCATTTTGAAGAAAGAAAACTTACCCATGACCAAGTTTCGTCTCGCTCATCTCGGCCTGGTAATGGCCGCTATTGGTTTCACTGCAGCAGCTCCTATGGTTGGTCTTTCCTCGGTTGCCTACGCGGCCGACGCGGTGCGTGCTGAAATCGGCAAACCATTGCAAGAAGCACAGAAACTGGCTGCGGCAGGCAAGAACAAGGAAGCTCTCGCCAAACTGAAAGAAGCCGACGCTGTCGGTGGCAAGTCCCCACACGAATCCTATTTGATCGAGCGCACCCGCGCTTCGGCCGCAGCTGCCGCTGGCGATAACGACGCCGCCGCCAAGGCCTTCGAAGCGGTCATCAATTCCGGCAAGCTGTCGCCTGCCGAACAACCAAAATTCACCCAGGCCCTGGCCGGCATCTACTACCGCGCCAAGGACTACCCAAAAGCCATCACCTGGATCCAGCGTTCGCTGAAAGACAATCCAAACGACGGCCAGATGCATGAACTGCTGATCCAGACCTACTACATCAGCGGCAAATACTCGGAAGCGGCCAAGGAGCTGCAATCGTCGAAAGCCGGTTCGGAAGCGTCGCTGCAGATGCTGGCCAACATCCAGCTCAAGCAAAACGACAAGGAAGGCTATGTGCAGACGCTGGAGCGCCTGGCCGGCGCCTATCCGAAGACCAGCTACTGGGCCGACCTGCTGAACCGCGTGTCGGGCAAGCCTGGCTTCTCGCCGACGCTGTCGCTGGACGTGCTGCGCCTGCGCCTGGCCAACGGCCTGCTGACCAAGCCGGGCGAGTACATGGAGATGTCCCAGCTGGCGCTGCAAGCGGGCAATCCCGCTGAAGCCATCAAGATCATCGACCAGGGCTACAAGAAAGGCGCGCTGGGCACCGGTTCCGACGCCCCTCGTCACCAGCGCCTGAAAGACCTGGCCACCAAGACCCAGGCCGAGTTCGACGCCAAGCAAGCCGCCAACGAAGCCGAAGCCGTCAAGAACAAGGACGCCGACGCGCTGGCCAACATGGGCTACGCGCTGGTTTCCCAGGGCAAGGCCGACAAGGGCCTGGCGCTGATGGACCAGGCTGTCAAGCTGGGCACGGCCAAGTATCCTGAAACCGTGAAACTGCACCAGGGCATCGCCCAATCGATCGCCGGCAAGAAAGCCGCCGCGCTGTCGACGCTGAAATCGGTCAAAGGCAAGGACGGCGCCGCCGACCTGGCCCGCTACTGGACCCTGAACATCAACCACCCGATGTAATTCGGGAGTTGCCGCGAAAAAGCGCTGCCCGGTCCGCCGGCAGCGCTTTTTTTTCGCTTCGAGGGATTCCCCGTATAATCCTCTATTTCGCGATAGTTCTTAGCAGATTCCCATGAAGGTATTTCGAGGTCTTCCCAATGCAGCGGCGCGCGCGCCCTGCGCGCTCACGATCGGCAACTTTGACGGTGTCCACCTCGGCCACCAGGCATTGCTGGGCCGCGTGCGCGCGGCCGCCACCGGCCTCGGGCTGGAGGCGGCCGTGATGACCTTCGAACCGCATCCGCGCGAATTCTTCGCGCACAAGGCCGGCGACCTGTCGAAGGCGCCGCCGCGCATCGCCAACCTGCGCGACAAGCTGCAATCGCTGTCCGACAACGGCATCGACCGCGTCATCGTCGAGCACTTCTCGGCGCCCTTCGCCGCCCTGACGCCGCAGGAATTCACCGAAAAAGTGCTGGTCGAGGGCCTGCACGTCAAATGGCTGATGGTCGGCGACGACTTCTGCTATGGCGCCCGCCGCGCCGGCAACGTGCAGATGCTGCTGGAAGCGGGCAGGCACTACGGCTTCCACGTCGAGACCCTGCCGACCGTGATGAACGGCAGCATCCGCATCTCCTCCTCCGCCGTGCGCGCCGCGCTGGCCGAGGGCGACTTCCGGCACGCCCAGGCGCTGCTGGGCCATCCTTATGCGATCTCCGGCCACGTGATCCACGGCCAGAAGCTGGGCCGCACGCTGGGCTTCCCGACCCTGAACCTGCGCGTGCCGCACCGCCCCGCCCTGTCCGGCATCTTCATCGTGCAGGTGCACGGCCTGGCCGCGCAGCCGCTGCCGGCCGTCGCCAGCCTGGGCGTGCGCCCGACCGTCGACGACAGCGGCCGCGTGCTGCTGGAGGTGCACGTGTTCGACTTCGCCGAAAACTGCTACGGCAAGCAGGTGCGCGTCGAGTTCCTGCACAAGATACGCGACGAGGAAAAATACGTCGACCTGCCGACGCTGACCGCCGCCATCGACCGCGATGCGGCCATCGCCCGCGACTTTTTCAAAGAGCGCGTAGGCGCGACCAACGCCACCGACCGAATTTAGCCGCGCGACCAGCTACGCGCGCCGGCTACACAGACACCCCGAATACATCACTGAAGAAAAACCATGTCCGACAACAAATCTGCAAAGAAGCCTGAAAGCAAATACCCGGTCAATATGACCGAAACCCCGTTCCCGATGCGCGGCGATATGGCCAAGCGCGAGCCGAACTGGGTCAAGGAATGGCAAGACAAGAAAATCTACGAGCGCGTGCGCAAGGCCGCCGCCGGCCGTCCCAAGTTCATCCTGCACGACGGCCCGCCGTACGCCAACGGCGACATCCACATCGGCCACGCCGTCAACAAGATCCTCAAGGACATGGTGGTCAAGGCGCGCGGCCTGGCCGGCTACGACGCACCGTACGTGCCGGGCTGGGACTGCCACGGCATGCCGATCGAGATCCAGATCGAAAAACAATACGGCAAGAACCTGCCGACCGCCGAAGTGCTGACCAAGGCCCGCGCCTACGCGCTGGAGCAGGTCGACCGCCAGCGTAAGGACTTCATCCGCCTGGGCGTGCTGGGCGAATGGCAGAATCCTTACCTGACGATGAACTACTCGAACGAGGCCGACGAACTGCGCGCCCTCGGCACGCTGCTGGAAAAAGGCTACGTCTATCGCGGCTTGAAGCCGGTCAACTGGTGCTTCGACTGCCAGTCCGCGCTGGCCGAGGCCGAGGTGGAATACCAGGACAAGCGCGACCCGGCGATCGACGTCGGCTTCAAGTTCGCCGAGTTCGACAAGCTGTCCGCCGCCTTCGGCCTGGACAAGCTGCCGACCGAGAACGGTTTCGTCGTCATCTGGACCACGACCCCATGGACCATCCCGTCCAACCAGGCGCTGAACGTCAACGCCGAGGTGATCTACTCGCTGGTGCAGACCGAGCGTGACGGCCAGCCCCTGCTGCTGATCCTGGCGCAAGACCTGGTCGAGGCCTGCCTGGCGCGCTACAAGCTCGAAGGCACCACCATCGCCACCTGCCACGGCGCGGCGCTGGGCGGCATCAGCTTCCGCCACCCGCTGCACGCGTCGGACGCGTTCTACGACCGCCTGTCGCCGATGTATCTGGCCGAATACGTGACCACCGAAAGCGGCACCGGCGTGGTGCACTCGGCGCCCGCCTACGGCCTGGACGACTTCATCTCGTGCCGCGCGCACGGCCTGAAGGACGAGCAGATCCTGACCCCGGTGATGGGCGACGGCAAATTCGCCGCCTCGCTGCCGCTGTTCGGCGGCATGACGATCTGGGAGGCGTCCAAGCCGATCTGCGCCGCGCTGAAGGAAGTGGGCGCGCTGTTCGAAGTGAAGATGTTCGACCACAGCTATATGCACTGCTGGCGCCACAAGACGCCGATCATCTACCGCGCCACCTCGCAGTGGTTCGCCGGCATGGACGTCAAGCCGAAGGACGGCGGCCATACGCTGCGCGAAACCGCGCTCAAGGGCATCGCCGAAACCCGGTTCTTCCCGGACTGGGGCCAGGCGCGCCTGCACGGCATGATCGCCAACCGTCCGGACTGGACGCTGTCGCGCCAGCGCCAGTGGGGCGTGCCGATGGCCTTCGTGGTGCACAAGGAAACCGGCGCGCTGCATCCGCGCACGCCGGAGCTGCTGGAGCAGGTGGCAAAGCTGATCGAGAAGAGCGGCATCGACGCCTGGCTGGCGCTGGACCTGAAGGACCTGATCGGCGACGAAGCGGCCATCTACGAAAAGAACAAGGACACGCTGGACGTCTGGTTCGACTCCGGCTCGACCCACCAGACGGTACTGCGCGGCTCGCACAAGGAGCAGTCGGCCTTCCCGGCCGACCTGTACCTGGAAGGCTCGGACCAGCACCGCGGCTGGTTCCACTCGTCGCTGCTGACGTCGTCGATGCTGAACGGCGCGCCGCCTTACAAGGCCCTGCTGACGCATGGCTTCGTGGTCGACGGCGAAGGCAAGAAGATGTCCAAGTCGGTCGGCAACACGGTCGCGCCGCAGGACGTCTGGAACAAGCTGGGCGCCGACATGCTGCGCCTGTGGGTGGCCACCACCGACTACACCGGCGAGCTGTCGATCTCCGACGAGATCCTCAAGCGCGTCACCGAAGCCTATCGCCGCATCCGCAACACGCTGCGCTTCCTGCTGGCCAACCTGTCGGACTTCGACGCATCCAAGGACGCCGTGGCCATCGACCAGATGCTGGAGATCGACCGCTACGCGATCGCCAACATGGCCGCGCTGCAGGCGGAAATCGCCGAGCACTACATGCAGTACGAATTCCAGCCGGTCTATTCCAAGCTGCAGAACTACTGCTCGGAAGACCTGGGCGGCTTCTACCTCGACATCCTGAAGGACCGCCTGTACACGTCCGCCGTGACGTCGCCGGCGCGCCGCTCGGCGCAGACCGCGCTGTGGCACATCACGCAAAGCCTGCTGCGCGTGATGGCGCCGGCGCTGTCGTTCACGGCCGAGGAAGCCTGGGCCATCTTCGCCGGTCCGGAAGCCTACAAGGCCAGCGACGAGACCATCTTCACGCAAACCTGGTGGACGCTGCCGCAGCCCGCCGACGCGGCCGCCCTGCTGGACAAGTACACCGCCCTGCGCGCGGTCCGCACCGACGTCACCAAGCAGCTGGAAGACCTGCGCACCTCGGGCGCGATCGGCTCGTCGCTGCAGGCGGAACTGTCGATCAAGGCCGCCGGCGCCAAGTACCAGCTGCTGGCCAGCCTGGACGACGACCTGAAGTTCGTCTTCATCACCTCCGCCGCGCAGGCGGTGCAGGTGGAGAACGAAGCGGACGAGGCGGTCGAAGTGGTCGCCTCGGCGGCTGAAAAGTGCGAGCGCTGCTGGCACTACCGCGCCGACGTGGGCTCGCATGCGGACCATCCGACCCTGTGCGGCCGCTGCCACAGCAATCTGTTTGGTGCGGGCGAAAAACGCAAGTTCGCTTAATATGATGGCCGCCGATCTCCAACCCCGATCGGCGGCACCGTCGCCACGAACCAACCGAATATTTTATGGCCACCACTAAAAAAATCTTCCCGACCAAATCCTCGTCGAGCCTCACGCCTTGGCTGGGCATTGCCGCCATCGTCATCCTGTTCGACCAGCTGTCCAAGATCACCATCGCCAAGACCTTCCAGCTCGGCGAAGAGAAAGTCATCACCTCGTTCTTCAACCTGGTACTGGCCTACAACAAGGGCGCGGCCTTCAGCTTCCTCTCCAACAGCGGCGGCTGGCAGCGCTACTTCTTCACCGCCATCGGCATCGGCGCGGCGATCTACATCATCATCCTGCTGAAAAAGCACGGCGGCCAGCGCATGTTCTCGTGGGCGCTGTCGCTGATCCTGGGCGGCGCCATCGGCAACGTCATCGACCGCCTGATCTACGGCCATGTGATCGACTTCCTGGACTTCCACTGGCAGGGATTCGGCCACTTCGCCGCGTTCAACCTCGCCGACTCGGCCATCTGTCTTGGCGCCGGCCTGTTCATCCTGGACGAGCTGCGCCGGGTGAATCGTTAACCACTGAGGTAGCACCATGATGGAACTCACCGGTAAGAAAATCGTCCTCGGCCTGTCCGGCGGCGTGGCCTGCTACAAGGCCGCGGAACTGTGCCGCGCGCTGACCAAGGCCGGCGCCTCGGTGCAGGTCGTGATGACCGACGCCGCGGCCCACTTCATCACCGCCGTCACCATGCAGGCGCTGTCCGGCCAGAAGGTGTTCAGCAGCCAGTGGGATCCGCGCGTGGACAACAACATGGCTCACATCGACGTCACCCGCGACGCAGACGCCATCATGATCGCGCCCTGCTCCGCCGACTTCATGGTCAAGCTGGCGCACGGCGTCTGCGACGACCTGCTGTCGACCATGTGCCTGGCGCGTCCGCGCCACGTGCCGCTGCTGGTCGCTCCCGCCATGAACGTGGAGATGTGGCAGAACCCGGCCACCCAGCGCAACGCGCAGCAGCTGCGCGAGGACGGCATCGTCATCTTCGGACCGGCCGCCGGCGACCAGGCCTGCGGCGAAGTGGGCATGGGCCGCATGCTGGAACCGGCGCAGCTGCTCGAAGAGCTGATCGCGTCGTTCCAGCAGAAGGTCCTGGCGGGCAAGCGCATCCTGATCACCGCCGGCCCGACCTTCGAACCGATCGACCCGGTGCGCGGCATCACCAATCTGTCCTCGGGCAAGATGGGCTACGCCGTGGCCCGCGCCGCGCGCGAAGCCGGCGCCGAAGTGATCCTGGTGTCCGGCCCGACCGCGCTGCCGGCGCCGTTCGGCGTCACCCGCATCAACGTGCAAAGCGCCATGCAGATGCACGACGCGGTGATGGCCAACGTCGACCACCAGCACATCTTCATCGCGGTGGCCGCCGTCGCCGACTGGCGCGTGTCCAATTCCAGCGAGCAGAAACTGAAAAAGAACCCGGACGGCTCGGTGCCGGACCTGAAGTTCGAGCAGAACCCGGACATCCTGGCCACCGTCGCCGCCCGCACCACGCTGGCCGGCTATCCTTACTGCGTGGGCTTCGCCGCCGAATCGGAAAACCTGATCCAGTTCGGCGCCGACAAGCGCGAGAAAAAAGGCATCCCCCTGCTGGTCGGGAATATCGGCCACCACACCTTCGGCCAGGACGACAACACCATCATCCTGTTCGACGAGAACGGCCACACCATTTTGCCGCGCGCCGACAAACTGACCTTGGCGCGCCAACTGATTTCCGAGATCTCCAAACGGATCTCCCAGCACTCCTTATTTGCCAAATAAATGAAAAACATCGACGTCAAAATCCTCGACCCGCGCATGAAAGACCAGCTGCCGGCCTACGCCACCCCGGGTTCCGCCGGTCTCGACCTGCGCGCCTGCATCGACGCGCCTATGGTCATCGAAGCCGGCCAGACCGTGCTGATTCCTACCGGCCTGGCGATCCACGTCGCCGATCCGGGCTACGCCGCCATGATCCTGCCGCGCAGCGGCATGGGCCACAAAAACGGCATCGTGCTGGGGAATCTGGTAGGCTTGATCGACTCCGACTATCAGGGCCAGCTGATGATCTCGACCTGGAACCGCGGCCACAGCGCCTTCACGCTGAACCCGATGGAACGCCTGGCGCAGCTGATCATCGTGCCGGTGCTGCAGGTCGGTTTCAACGTGGTCGAGGAGTTCGACACCAGCGAACGCGGTGCCGGCGGCTTCGGCAGCACTGGAAAACACTAAAAAAACATACGGAGACCGGGATGGTCCAGCAGACAAAGAAAATCAATAAACTCGCTTCGTTGTCTTGGCGTTTGACCACCGTGGCGGCGGTCTCCCTGCTATCGGCCTGCTCGGTCTTCAAATCCAAACCCGCGGCGCCCGAACCGGCGCCGGTGGTGGCCCGCGTCATCAACGAAGAACCGCCGGTGGTCACCGCCAAGATGGCCGCCGCGCGCGAGGCGCTGGGCCAGATGGTGGCGCTGCAGGACCGCCTGTACCGCATCGCCGGTCCCCTGCTGATCAACAATGCGGACCTGTGTCGCACGCAGGCGCGCAACCTGCTCGGCTTCACCGCCAAGAACAAATACTCGTACACCGGCGAATTCGTCGACGCCGCGCAAGCGGTGCTGAACTACGGCGACCGCCTCGAAGTGGCCAGCGTGCTGTCCGGCAGCGGCGCCTCGCGCGCCGGCCTGCGCAAGGGCGACGGCCTGGTGGCGGCCGAAACGAAGAGCCTGCCGACCGGCCAGAACGCCGAAACGCAGGCGGCCGGCATCCTCGGCCCGCTGGTATCGGGCCACCAGTCGCTGAACCTGATCGTCGCCCGCAATGGCCGCAACCAGGAACTGAACGTACCGGTCACCCGCGCCTGCGCTTTCAAGATCGACATCGGCAATTCGGACAACATCAATTCCTATTCCGACGGCCAGCGCGTGATGATCACGCGCGGCATGGTCAACTTCGCGCAAACCGACGAGAACATCGCCTACGTGCTGGCCAAGGACATCGCCCACAATGTGCTGGGCCACGCCGCCATCACCAAGCAGGCCTACACCGTCGGCAGCATCATCGACAACCTGGTCGCCGTGCGGCCGGACCTGTCGATGCTGATCGGCAGCGCCGGCGTCAAGCCGGTGCCGGCCGATCTGGACACGGCGGCCGACTACCTGTCGCTGTACATGGTGGCACGCGCCGGCTACAACCTCGATCACGCGCACGCCTTCTGGCAGCGCATGGCCGCCCAATATCCGGCGACGGTGCTGAACGGTTATACTGCCACCCATCCCGCCATCGGCAAGCGCCTCACCGTGATCGACCAGACCATCGTCGAAATCAAAGGCAAGCAGGCGGCCAAGAAAACACTGATGCCGTAAAACCGGGAGACAGCCATGCGCCGCTTGTTGGCATTCATGTTGATACTGATGTGCGGCGGGGTCCAGGCGGCGCAATGGGCGCGGGTTGGCGGCGGCAAGACGGACGTCTTCTACATCGACAAGGGCAGCATCATCAAGGCCGACAAGACCCGCAAGGTCTGGTCCATGCACACCTTCAGCAAGCCGCAAATCACGCCCGAGGGCAAGCCTTACCGCTCGGTCAAGGCGCTGCACGTGTATTCCTGCGAGGACCGCACCACGGTGCTGCTGTCGCAGATCTACTATCCGGAAGCCATGGGCAAGGGCGAGCCGGTTGAAAACTACAAATACGAGAAATTCAGCCCGGAAGACATCGTGCCGGACAGCCCGTTCGACAACGCGCTGGCGGCCGTCTGCAAGGGCTAGCCGGGGAACTTAGTTGGGAACTTAGTTGGGAAAATTGGGAAACACATTCCCCATCAGCCAGGTCAGGCCGGCGCACAGCAGCACGGCAAGTATCAGCACGATCAGCAAACGGCCGAATTTAGGCGAGCCGTCGTCTTCCTTTGGGTTGGTCATGGGGCAGTCCCTGCAAGCTTTGTAGAGGCGTAGTATATTCCATCCATGGATAGTATCGATCTCGAAGTACTCAAAACCAGCGCAGCATGGATCGCCGCCGGGCGCCGCTGCGAACTGATCACCGTCATCAAGACTTGGGGCTCCAGTCCCCGTCCGGTGGGCGCCACGCTGGCCATCTGCGAAGACGGCACGGTGATCGGCTCCGTCTCGGGCGGCTGCATCGAGGACGACCTGATCGCCCGCGTGCGCGACGAGGGCATCAGCCGCGACATTCCCGAAATCGTCAGCTACGGCATCACCGCCGACGAGGCGCACCGCTTCGGCCTGCCCTGCGGCGGCACCATCGAACTGGCGATCGAGCCGCTGTCCGGGCGCAGCCGCATCGCCGAACTGCTGGTGCGGCTGGAACAGCACGAGCTGGTGCAGCGCCGGCTCGATCTGCAGACCGGCGAAGTGGAACTGGCCAAGGCCGCGCCGGGCGCGCAGATGCAGGTCAGCGAACGCGCCATGGTGACCTTGCACGGCCCGCGCTGGCGCCTGTTGATCATCGGCGCCGGCCAGTTGTCGCGCTTCCTGGCGCAGATCGCCACGGCCATGGACTACCACGTCATCGTCTGCGACCCGCGCGAGGAATACCGCGCCGGCTGGCACGTCGACGGCGTGCAGCTGGTGCACGACATGCCGGACGATATCGTGATCGACATGAAGCTCGACCGCCGCAGCGCCGTGGTCGCGCTGACCCACGATCCGAAGCTGGACGACCTGGCGCTGATGGAGGCGCTGAAGTCGGACGCCTTCTATGTCGGCGCGATCGGCTCACGCCTGAACAACAGCAAGCGCCGCGAGCGGCTGCTGGAATTCGACCTGACGGCGGAACAGCTGGCTCGCCTGCATGGGCCAATCGGCTTGTACATCGGCAGCAAGACGCCGTCCGAGATCGCGATTTCCATCCTGGCCGAGATGACCGCGATTAAAAACGGCGTGCCAACGGGGATGCTGGTGCCGCACGCCGCCTCGCCGGTCGCGCCAGGCGAGGCAGTCTGCGCGGTCGACAGCGGCGCGGTATAAAAAGCGCAAGCCTGGACAATTCAAAAGCAAGAACCGGCTGGCCCGCCGCACGCGAGTGCGGGACAATAGCGACGCCGCGCTGTCCGGCGCCGCACCTACAATTGGAATCCGCATGAGCACCGCCAATCTGCTACGCCTGATCTTCCTCGCCGCCATCTGGGGCGGCTCCTTCCTGTTCATGCGGATCGCCGCGCCGGTGCTGGGCGCCGCCGTGCTGATCGAATACCGTGTGCTGTTCGCCTCGCTGTTCCTGGCGGTGATCGCGCTGGTGCTGAAAAAGCCGTTGAACCTGCGCCAGAACTGGAAGCACTACCTGATCCTCGGCCTGTTCAACTCCGCCGTCCCGTTCCTGATGTTCGCCTTCGCCGCCCGCACGCTGTCGGCCTCCCTGCTGGCCGTGCTGAACGCCACCACGCCGCTGTGGGGCACGCTGATCGCCGCCATCTGGACCCGAAGCATGGTCAGCGCCAAGGTGATGTTCGGCCTGCTGCTGGGCGCCTGCGGCGTCGCGCTGCTGGTCGGCTTCGACCACGTGACCACCAAGCCGGGCGCCGGCATCGCCATCGCGGCGGTGCTGTTCGCCTCCTTCAACTACGGCATCGCCAGCAACTACGCCAAGCAGGCCAAGGCCGTCGAGCCGTTCTCCAACGCGCATGGCTCGATGTGGGCGTCGACGCTGCTGGTGCTGCCGGCGCTGCCGTTCTTCCCGGCGCCGGGCGAACCGACCATCGGCATCATGGGCGCGGTGCTCGCATTGGGCATCCTGTGCAGCGGCGTGGCTTACCTGATCTACTTCCGGCTGATCCAGGACGTCGGCCCGTCGTCGGCGCTGACGGTCACCTTCCTCAGCCCCCTGTTCGGCATCCTGTGGGGCATGCTGTTCCTCGGCGAGAGCGTCGGCTGGTACACCTTCGTCGGCGCCGCCGTGGTCATCGCCGGCACCGCGCTGGTGACCGGCTTCCGTCCGAGCCTGGGCTTCCTCGGCAAGGCCAAGACGGCGTGAAGCCCTTTACCCTATCCCTGCCGGCAAACTACCGTCTGCATGACGTGCTGGCCTTCCACAGCCGCGACACCGAAAGCGTGGCCGAGGAAGTGAGTCCCGAGCGGCTGCGCAAAGGCATGCTGGCCGGCGGCGTGCCGGTGGTGCTGGAGATCGTGCCCGACAGCGTCTCAACTCCGACCAGCGCCGGCTGCACCGTCCACGCCGACGGCAAGCTGTCCAAGGCCGCGCAGGAGCAGGTGCGCGAGGCGGCGCTGAGCATCCTCGGCCTGCGCATCGATCCCGAACCGTTCAGCGTCTTCGCCGCCGGGGACAAGATGTTCGGCCCGCTGACGCGCGCGCAGCCCGGCCTGCGCATCGTGCAGTCGGCCACCGTGTTCGAGGCGCTGACATGGGCCATCATCGGCCAGCAGATCAACCTGTCGTTCGCCATCTCGCTGCGCCGCACCTTCATCTTGCAGGCCGGCCGCCAGCACAGCAGTGGCTTGTGGTGCTACCCCACCGCGGCCGACGTGGCGCGCCTGACCGTCGACGACCTCACCAGCCGCAAATTCTCGCGCGCCAAGGCCGAGACCTTGCTGCGGCTGGCCCACCTGGTCAGCGACGGCGAACTGCTGCTGGACGTCACACCAGCCAATAGCATCGAACAGATTTCGGCCGCGCTGCTGGCCGTCAAGGGCATCGGCCCCTGGACCGTCAACTACGGCCTGTTGCGCGGCTATGGCTACGCCGACTGCTCGCTGCACGGCGACGTGGCGATCCGCGCCGCGCTGCAAGCCTTGCTGGGCGAGGACGCCAAGCCCGACATGCCGCGCACCGAAAAAATCCTCGCCCAATACAGCCCTCACCGCACCATGGCCGCCGCCCACCTGTGGGCCAGCCTGCATCCTCGCGATCCCGAGTAGATTTTGCTTGAGCCTGACGCTACGTCAGGCTTTACGATCGGCTGCATTATCGTGAAGGAGATGACCATGCAGCCCACATCCGCCCCCAAGCCCAGCGCCTGGATGACCGCCACCCTGCGCGCCGCGCACCAGTTGTTCGATGAGCCGCTGATCCTGCGCGACTCTGTCGCCCTGCGCATCCTTGGCCCCGATGCCGAAGCCCGGTTGCGCGCCGATGGAGTACGCCAGCGCCACCAGCTCTCCGTCGCCATGCGCACCACGATGGCGGTCCGCGCCCGCCTCGCCGAAGACAGCTGGTACGAAGCGCAGCGCCGCGCGGTCGACCAATACGTGATCCTCGGCGCCGGCCTCGATACCTATGCCTACCGCGCCGACTGCGCGCCATCCGCCCGCCTGTTCGAAGTCGACCTGCCGGCCACGCAGCAATGGAAGCGCGACTGCCTGCGCGCGGCGGACATCGGCGAACCCGCGACGCTGCGCTACGTCGCCACCGATTTTGAAAACGATACACTGAGCGCGGACCTGCAGCGGGCCGGCCTGGCCGACGACAAGCCGGCCTGCCATTCCTGGCTGGGCGTCACCATGTATCTGCGCCCGGACCAGGTGATGCACACCTTGCAGGACATCGCCAATTGCGCGCCGGGCAGCAGCATCGTGTTCGACTACCGCGTGCACGACGACCAGCTGACCGATGCCGAGCGCGCCGGCCTGCAAGTGGTGACCACGGCGCTGGCCGCGCAGGGCGAACACCTGCTCAGCTCTTTCGATCCGCAAAAGCTCGAGCACATGCTGGGCCGCTTCGGCTACAGCCAGGTCGAACACTTCGGCCCGAAGGAGCTCACAGAACGCTATCTGGCCTGCCACAACAACGGCCAGCGCCTGAGCGGCATCTTCCGCATGATCAGGGCCACGGTTTGACGTAAACTATGCGGCATGGATAAATCAGTACTGAAGATCGGCGAACTGGCCGCGCGTTCCGGCCTGACGGTGCGCGCGCTGCACCACTACGACAGCATCGGCCTGCTGACGCCGTCGGCACGCGCCGGTTCCGGCTACCGTCTCTACAACCGCACCGACGTCGCGCGGCTGCACAACATCCAGGCGCTGCGGCGGTTCGGCATGTCGCTGGCGGACATCGCGACCTTCCTCGCCAGTCCCGACGCGCCGTTCGCCGACATCGTCGCGCAGCAGATCGCCGCGCTGGGCAAACAGATCGAACAGGCGACCGCGCTGCGCGCGCAGCTCGCGCAGCTGCAACAGCAAATGGCAAGCGGCAGCGATCCCGAACTGGAAGACTGGCTGGCGGCGCTGGAGCATATGAACCTGTACGAACGATACTTCACGCCGGAGGAGTTGCGGCGCCTGCCCTTCTGGCAGCAGGATGCGCGCCGCAACGCCGCCTGGATCGCGCTGGTGGGCGAGGCGGAAACGCTGATGGCGCAAGGCGTGCCGGCGGACGACCCGCAAGCGGGCGCGTTGTCGGAACGCTGGATGCAAACGTTGGAGCGCGACACCGCCGCCAATCCGGAGTTCGCGCGCCGCCTGACGCTGATGCTGGACCAGGAGGCCGCGGCCCAGCAGCACACCCGCATCACGCCGGCGCTGAAGCAGTATGTGTCGGCGGCGTTTGGCGCGCGCAAGCTGTGCATCTACGCGAAGTACCTGAGCGCCGACGAGATGCGCGGCATGCGCGAGAACAGCGGCAAGAACCAGAACGAATGGATTGCGCTGATCGCCGCCGTGCATCGGCATCTGGAAACCGGGATCCCGCACGACGCGCCGTCGGCGCAAGCGCTGGCGCGCCAGTGGATGGCGCTCTACCTGGCGCAGATCGGCGGCGATCCGGCCACGCTGGCCAAGATCCGTGCCGCGCACGACCAGGAACCCGCGCTGTTGAACGGCACCTGGGTCACTCCCGCCATGCTTGACTACATCCGCCTGTCCTACGCCACGCTGGCTTGATCGAACGTAAGGTGATGCTCCATATTGTGTCCTAACATCGCGGAGGTGCCCACCGCCCAGGAGACCAGTATGCCCCCGCGGGGCGGGGGGGGGGGCGGGGGCGGGGGGGGGGGGGGCGGCGGGGGGGGGGGGGGGGGGGGGGGG